>JAUVEB010000011.1 GCA_030595055.1 Desulfuromonadaceae bacterium | reverse complement strand
CCGACCATCATGTGCATGTTCGGCTTCAACGCCGGCGGCGGATCCTACCTGCCGCGTCAGGGCAGCTTCGTTATTCAGCCTGAAGATACCTTCTTCGGCCTGACCGGTCCCGGTGTTGTCAAGTCGGTTCTGGGCGAAGACATCACCCCCGAAGAACTGGGTGGACCGAAAGTTCACACCGCCACCGGTGTGACCGACATCTCCGTTGCCGATGAAACAGCAGCCCTGCGGACCGCAGTTCACCTGCTCAACTACCTCCCGGACAACAACCGCAGCATGGCTCCTTTCCAGGCAACCAGTGATCCTCTGGATCGTAAAACCTGGGAGATCAACACCCTGCTGAAAAAAGCCTTTAACTCGCCGACCGGGTTCAACACTCCGTTCGATGTTTCCATTATCATTCAACAAATCTGTGACCATGGTGATTACTTTGAAATGCAACCGACCCGAGCTCGTGAAGCAATCACTGCTTTCGGTCGCTTGGGCGGCAACGTGGTCGGTTTCGTCGCCAACAACTCGGCAGTGGCTTCCGGGCAGATCGATTGCGATTCCGCGCTCAAAATTGCTCGCTTCGTTCGCTTCTGCAACATCTACAACGTTCCATTGATCTTCATGGAAGACACCACCGGTTTCTTGCCGGGCCGCGAGCAGGAAGCGCGCGGTATCGTACAGGCCGGTCGTACCATGCTCGATTCCATCGTCGATGTTCGCACCCCACGGATTCTGATGATCCTGCGTAACGCTTACGGCGGGGCTTATGCCTCCTACAATAACTACCCGACCGGCGCTGATCTGGTTCTGGCTCTGCCGACCACCCGTCTGGCAGTTATGGGCCCGGCCGGTAAAGAGTTTGTCTACAAAACCGAACTGCGCAAACTACGCGGCTCGATCAAGCAGCGGGTTGCCGAAGGCATTCAGCAACGCACCAAGGCCGGTATGGACGGATATGACGCCAAGAAAGAAGCAAAGAAGGAAATAGCCGAATGGCTCAAACTGGAAGAGGCAACTCTGAACCTGCGCTACGAAAAAGAATTGATGAACCCGAAAGAGGGTCTGGCGCTCGGCTCGATCTCCTCACTGGTGATGCCGACCGACCTGCGTAAGGTTCTCGGCGAAAACCTTAACTTCCTCTTGCGCCATTACGAGCCGTCTGCATGGCAGGGCGTCCAACGCGAGTTCCATTAATCGCCCAGGACCATAACGAAAAATCGCACGACACAATTAAACCCCATGGAAGTGGAGACAAAGCCCATGGCACAAAATACAGACCTTTATTCAAACAATCCGTTAATCCACAAAGATCGTCGACTCAGCCGGTCGACCTCTGAATGGGTCCGCTCTTTCTCCTGCGAAGACCTGAAACCGCTGATTGTCTGCCGCGGCCCGATCCGCAAAGAGGCAATGGATGTCTATGAAGAAATGGGCATCAGCCATTACGGCATTCTGCTTTCGGAAAAAGACTCGATCGTTTATCCGAACGCGCTCTCTCCGGAATTGCGCCAGATAACCGATAACAGCCGCGTGCATCGGGTCCCGGATTATTCCGGTGACTCCAAGGAGGAGCGGGTCGAGCGGATCCAGCAGATCATCGACACCGCCAAGGACAACGGCTACGACTCGATTTTTGCCGGTTACGGTTTTATGGCGGAGGATGATGAATTCGTCGCGGCTCTCGAAAATGCCGGTCTGAAATTCATCGGGCCCTGTTCCGGCACCCAGCGTGCGGCCGGAAAAAAGGACGAGGCAAAACGGACCGCTCTGCAAGTTGACGTTTCGGTGACCCCCGGCATCGACGATGTCACCGCCCGCACCCTACTGAAAAAACACCGCACCCGCGAGCAACTACTTTCTCTGATCGAAGCCGAAGACCTGGTAATCGACAAGAACATACTCGACGACCGGAAGCGGCCCTTGGAAGACTTGGCCAATGCCATCCTTTTCGCCTCCTACGACAAGGGGATCGACCTCTTCTCCATCGAAGAGCTCTGTGCCCAGGCCGAAAAGGAATGTGCCGAGATGTTCAAGAACTACCCTGGTGCCCGGATCCGCCTTAAAGCGATCGGCGGTGGCGGTGGTAAAGGGCAGCGGATTCTTGGCGCGTCCCTGCTGATGACCAAGAACCCGAGCGACCAGCAGATCAAAAAAGCTGCAGCAGAGACTCCTGGTATGATTCGTGAGATCCTCAACGAAGTCAAAACCAACGGCATTGGTGATAACAAAAACGTGCTGGTCGAGCTGAATATCGAACAGACTCGACACAATGAAATCCAGTTGCTCGGTAACGGCAAGTGGAGCATCGCACTGGGTGGCCGAGACTGCTCCCTGCAGATGCACGAGCAGAAACTGCTGGAAATCTCCGTCACCCAGGAAGGCCTGGCAACTGAAATAGCCAAAGTTAAGAAAGCCGGGCTGAAAGACCAAGTCAAAGCATTAGAAACAGATCTTACGGTCCTTAAGCGGATGGAAGCTGAATCGGAGCGCTTCGGTGAAGCGGTCGGTCTTGATTCGGCATCAACTTTTGAATGTATCGTTGATGGCAGTCGTCATTATTTCATGGAGGTCAATACCCGGATTCAGGTGGAACACCGGGTTACCGAGCTGGTTTACAAACTCAAGTTCACCAATCCGAACGACCGGAACGATTTTTTCTTTGTTGAGTCGCTGGTAGAGGCCATGGCCCTGCTGTCCAGACACAAAGAGCGCTTGCCCCGTCCCGAGCGAATTGCCCGTTTCGGTGCCGCTGCCGAAGCCCGACTCAACGCGACCGACTGTTCACTGTCACCGAGCGCCGGCGGCTATATTCGCTACTGGTCCAAACCGATCGAAGGCGAGATCCGCGACGACCAGGGAATCAGCACCCCTAATCCGGATACCAATCAATTCATGCGCTACCATCTGGCCGGTGCTTACGACTCCAACATCGCACTGCTGCTGACCAAAGGAGAAGATCGGGCTTCCAGCTACGAGCATCTCTCCAAAGTTCTGCGGAGCACCGTGCTGCGTGGCGCCAACCTGGCCACCAACCTGGAGTTCCACTACGGCCTGGTCAACTGGTTCATCGGCAACAATGTCATGGCCAAGCCGACCACCCGGTTCGTTGTTCCCTACCTGACCCTGGTCGGAAAGTTGAAAGAAGAGGCACAGAAGCTGGATGTCGTCTATGCTTTCCTGGCGATGAAAAAACATTACGCCAAGATTTATGCAGGGGATCCTGAAGCAGCAAAAGCCGCTTCAGAAACCCTCGATCGTAAAGGTACTCTGTTGACCCGGCCGATGGAAATTCTGTTCAACGATCCGCACCTGCTCTCCGGCTGGCTGAGCCTGAACAAAAACAACTTCAAGATCGAAAACGGCAAGGTCGTCTGGCTGCGCAACCCGCTGGTCATCCTCGAGGAAGCCTACGAGTACCTCAACATGACCTGGCGGAAAGATGTTCCGGCTGCTGAGGTCATCTGGACCCACGACCGCGACCTGCTCGAAAACGCCCTGGCCTTCTACGTAGAGCTGCGCGAGAAGTTCGCCCTGGATAAGGCGGAATTTGTCAAACTCAACGATATTCTCAGCAAGGACAAGCCACAGGGTGGGTACGACGAAGAAACCTGGGCTCAGATCCGGACAGCACATGTCGGCTACGAAATGGGCAACGAACTGCTTGGTTTGCTCTGCCTGGTGGCTGATAAAACCGATTTCTACGACTTCAAAGTCGAAGCCGATCTGGAAGTCACCATCCCCGGCTACCTGACCGACCCGGATCTGCAGGCGCAGATGAAGAAAATTCTGGTGCCGCCGCCGGCCACCAAGGCCGACGAAATCGTCACCCCGGGTGGTGGTATGTACTATGCTCAGGAAGCTCCGGGTATGCCTCCCTTTATTACCGAGGGAATGCACTTTGAGAAAGGGCAGCCGCTCTTCATCCTCGAAGTCATGAAGATGTTCAACAAGGTTCCGGCACCCTTCTCCGGTACCTTAGACAGGATACTCATCGAAGGCGGCGACGGCACCATCGTCCAGAAAGGGCAAGCACTGTTCAAGGTCACCCCGGACGAGATATTTGTCGAGGTCGATCCGAAGAAACTGGCTAAAGAGCACCAAATAGTCACCGGCGAATATCTTCAGGCCGTACTTTAGTAAGATCATCACAAGTTCCAGCAAAAAGGGCTCCGCACATGCGGGGCCCTTTTTTTCACGATATTTCATAGAGTAGATATTTTAGCCAGACATTACCTTATTGACTTAAAACGGGAAGATCTGGATCAAATAAACCTTGACAAAATGATTAGAAGTTGGTAATTGTAATTTTCTTCCAGGAAAGGAGGCTGTAATGCGACTTTGGCCGTTGTGGGTAGTTCTTAGCTCTTTCTTAATTTTAGTTTCTCTGGGTGCCTTTACAGGCTGAACAGATAACTTTATTCAATAAATGAAAAACGGGCTGTCACTGAAGTGACAGCCCGTTTTATCTGTAATACCTTGATAAGCTCAGGCTTTGGCTGCCCAATGACCGTGCAAATTACAGTACTCACGTGCAGTCACCGAATTTGCTGTCAAATTAAAAATCGCTTCAGGCGCCTCCCCCGGATTTAAGTATTGACGATAAATCTTGTCATCGGCAATCAGCTCAACCCATTCAATATAGTGCGCCTCTTCCATCGGATGCGCCACACTGCCAACCTTGACAGTGATGGTCCCTTCACCCATCTCAATAACAGGAACATGCTTTTCGGTTGCCGCATCGGTGGTATTTTCATTCAACAGATCCATATTCTTGCCGCAACAGACCAGTGCTCCACCGGCAGCATGCAACACCTCAACAATATTTCCACACAATGAACATTTATAAACTTCTAGTCGCTTGGACATTGGTCAGATCCTCCCTTTCGATTATTTCGCCCATAACTTAAGATAGGATGTGCCCAAGAGGGCCACACTATAAGCACATCACACGCCAAATAATAACTTTCTTGGTCATAATAACAGCTTTTCAGTGAATGTACACTCAACAAGATTTAACATTTTTTTTACTGACCGCAACTGAAAGTTTTTCTATACTGTTCATTAATGGCTCGACTCTCTGCCCTGCAGGTGAGGTCAGAACGTCCACTCGGAATAGCGAAACATTCGGGATCGTCTCAGAGGACCGGTGTGCCAGCCCACCTTGGAGTGGGACGCCTGAAGGGCCTACAGCTGATCCCACCTTATTGACACTCGATGTGAGTCCAATGACCCACGGCAGAGTGGAGAGTCGGAACATAAGAAAAAGGCACCTGCCGGTGCCTTTTTCTTTGTCTCCCTTGCAACTGAAAACTGTAGTCCAACGCTTTCAGCTTATGCTAAACTCACAAATTCTTTCGTAACTATTCAGAACGGGTGCTGATGGTTTGGCGCCGCCCATTCCAAGGGGCACCGATTGAATGAATACATGGCCATCCCCGGGGCGTGGCTGTCGCCATCCGGGCGACAGACACCCTTTCCATGGGCATCACCGGCACATCTTGCTGAACAGTTACATTCTTTCTTATATTTCCGTTCGGAGGTCTTCACCTAGATGATTGAAAACAAAACCGGTGACTATACTCGTTTGCAGGTTGACGACAAAGAGATCATTCTTGTCGGCACTGCTCATATTTCCCAGGAATCGGTTGATACTGTTGTCCGGACGATTAACGAACTCCTTCCCGATACCGTCTGCGTTGAACTTGACCCTCAACGTTATAATGCATTAATCAACCAGAAGGGCTGGGAATCTCTCAACCTGAAAGACATCATCAAGAAAAAGCAACTGCCTTTTCTTTTGGCTAACCTGGCACTCTCTTCCTACCAAAAACGCATGGGTCTGCAGACCGGTGTCAAACCGGGCGCCGAATTGGCCGCAGCAGCACAAGCAGCGGAAGAACACGGGATGGAAGTGGAACTGATCGACCGGAACATCCGCACCACTCTGTTACGGGTCTGGCGCAAGACCGGCCTCTGGAACAAAACGAAGGTCATGGCCGCCCTTTTCGGCAGTTTGTTTGAAAAACAGGAACTGAATGAAGAAGAGCTGGCCAAACTGCGAGAGCAGGACAATCTTTCCAGCATGCTTGAAGAGATGGGGGAAATTCTACCCTCAGTCAAACAGATCCTGGTTGATGAGCGGGACGTGCACATGGCCTATCACATCCGTAATGCCCCCGGGGAAAAGGTCCTGGCCGTGGTTGGTGCCGCCCATCTGCCGGGGATCATTCAACAGTTGCAGGGAGCGGAAATTGCCCCGGAAGTCATTGAGGAAATCACCACAATCCCGCCCAAAACCACCTTTTCCAAGCTGATTCCCTGGCTGATCCCGGGAATCGTTATTGCCCTGTTTATCAGCGGCTTCTTTTTTGGCGACCGCGATCAACTGGCCAATGCAGCGACCGCCTGGGTCCTGGCCAATGGACTGCTCTCAGCCATCGGCGCCCTGCTGGCCATGGGGCACCCCATCACTATTGCCTGCGCTTTTGTTGCCGCCCCCCTGACCTCACTTAACCCGACGATCGGTGCCGGTTTTGTGACCGGTTTTGTCCAGGCGCTGGTCGTCCCGCCAACGGTCAGAGACATGGAACATGTGGCAGAAGATCTGGTCACGCTTAAGGGCTGGTGGAAAAATCGCCTCGCAAGGGTCATGCTGGTTTTCCTGTTCTCGTCCATCGGTTCGGCTCTCGGCACCTTTGTCGCCCTCGGCTGGTTGAAAGAATTGATTTAGCGAAAACGTTTCAGCAGACGGCAAACGCTGCTATACATATATTTATCAAACAGATAACGCCCTGCGGAAAGTGAATGTTTCGCAGAGAATAGTTGCACACTCACCCTTTCATAGCAAAAGAGGATCAGATGCAAGATTGGGGAAACGGCCCTTCCGGTGAAGACCTGGAGAAAAAGGTCATCGAAATCAGAGATCAACTGCAGAAGAAATTCAACCGGCAAAAAGGCCTACTGCCGGCTATCATTATCGTCATCCTGCTGATTTTCGGTGGTTTCAGCAGCTTCTATGAGGTCAACACTGAAGAAACCGGGGTGGTCCTGAGGTTCGGCAAGTTTGCCGAATTTGCAGACCCGGGTCTGCACTTTAAAATCCCCTTCGGTGTCGAACAGGTCTACCTGGTGCCGACCGGTCGGGTTCTCAAAGAAGAGTTCGGCTACCGGACTGTCACTCCCGGCGTCCGCACCACTTTCAGCAAGCGCGGACTGGAGGAGGAATCGCTAACCCTGACCGGTGACCTCAATGTCAGTGACGTTGAATGGATCGTCCAGTTCCAGGTTATTGACCCCTTCAAGTATATTTTCAGAATCCAGGATCCGGTCGGAACCATCCGTGACCTTTGCGAGGCGATGGTCCGCAAAGCCATCGGCAACGCCAACGTCACTCAGGTTCTCACCACGGCACGTGCTGCGCTGGCTGGAGAAATTCAGCAAAACCTGCAGTCGACATTGAATCAATATGACATCGGCGTGCGGATCGTCACCGTCAAGTTCCAGGATGTCACCCCGCCCGATCCGGTCAAGAACGCGTTCAACGAGGTCAACGAGGCGGAGCAACAGAAGGAGAGTCTCATTTTCCAGGCGCGTGAGCAGTTCAACCGCGAAGTTCCGCGAGCCCGTGGTGAAGCCAAGCGAGCCCTGCAGGAAGCCCAAGGCTATGCGGTTGAACGGATCAACAAGGCGCGTGGCGAAACCAACCGCTTCCTGGCCCTGCTGACCGAATATAAAAAAGCCCCCACGGTCACCCGGCGGCGTATTCACCTCGAAACCATGGAAGAAATTCTTCCTCGGCTGGAAGAAACATACATCATGGATACTGACAACGGCGGGCTGCTCCCCTTGCTCCCCTTGCGTAAAACACCGGAAGGAGGGGTAAAATGAGAGCGCCCATTATCTTTATCGTTATTGTCGCCGCCCTGCTGATTGGCCGAAGCGGCCTCTACGTGGTCAATGAAGCCGAGCAGGCGATCGTTACCCAGTTCGGCAAACCGGTCGGTGATGTCATCTATCCCGGTCTGCATTTCAAGATTCCTCTCGCACAGAAAGTAATCCGCTTTGAACAGCGGATTCTCAAGTGGGATGGCGACCCGAATCAGATTCCGACCAAGGATAAAAAATTCATCTGGGTCGATACCACGGCTCGTTGGCGCATCAGCGACCCCCTGTTATTTTACAAAACCGTGGCCACCGAACGCGGCGCACAAGGTCGACTCGATGACATCATCGATTCAGTTGTCCGTGACACCGTTTCCGGACATTTGCTGGTTGAACTGGTCCGCGGACAAGACTATGTCTCCTCGGTTGGGGAAAAGTTTGAGGTCGATGGGGTCGAGATCGCCAAAGAGAACCTGGTGGGCCGTGAAGAGATCCTGGCCGCGATTCTCAAAGAGGCTCGTACCAGCACTCCCGAATACGGGATCGAGCTGCTTGATGTCCAGATCAAGCGCATCAACTATGTGGAACAGGTGCGCACCCGGGTTTACGAACGAATGATCAATGAGCGTAAGAAGGTTGCCGCTCAATACCGCTCTGAGGGTGAAGGGGAGCAGGCTGAAATTCTCGGCAAAATGCAGCGGGAGCTGAAAGAAATCAGTTCGGAAGCCTACCGCAAAGCCCTGGAATTTCGTGGGGCCGCCGATGCCGAAGCAGCGGCAATCTACGCAGCAGCGTATAATCAGGACAAGGAGTTTTATGCCTTCACAAGAACCATGGAATCGTACAAAAAATCGATCCGGAAGAATGCTCGCCTGATCATTTCAACCGACTCCGACTACTACAAGTACCTGAAAAAAAGCAAGTAAAACCGGCCGAGGATTGCATCGCGTAAAAAGAACGGGCTCAGCAATAATTTGTGAGTCCGTTCTTTTGACTGCTATTTCGTTGCCGCGGAGTCTTCCCGGATTTTGCTCTTTTCGAGTTCCTCCGTTGCAAACAACCCAAGAGACAATGGTTGCGGCCAAAACCCAAACATTTCACTGAATCCTCCCTTGAACATCATTGCAAGAATTTTCGCGTATCAGTTCTGCTGAAGAGCCACAATTCTGCACACATAACTTGCCGGATGATTTTTTCTACGTTAGGGTGGGACAGTGTTTTCATCCTGACAGGAGTCCAACTTGAACGCTTATTCTCGGCAGAATAAATTCTTTATCCGCAGTTCCTTGAGTGGCCATTCTCTGGTGCAGGTGCTGATCTATACCAACCTGGTACTCTTTTCCCTGATGGTGCTGCACGGCACGGTGCTGGGCCTCGGCACGCGCACCATTTTCAATCCTCCGACGCAATTATTGCTGCATTGGGGGGCTCAATTCTGGCCACTGGTTCTACAACATGGCGAATGGTGGCGCTGCCTGACTTACGCCTACACGCACGGCGGAATTATTCACCTTGGATTCAACATGATGGTGCTTTATCAGGTCGGCCCTCTCCTTGAAGCAGAAATCGGTTGGACCCGTTTACTGTCAGTCTACAGTCTGACGGCAATCGTCGCTACGGTTGCCGGCTTCTTCTGGCACCCGAATGTGCCCGTCGTCGGTGCATCAGGGGCCATTTTCGGGTTGATCGGTTTTTCCGTCAGTTATTATCACCGAATCGGTGGTGCCGTCGGCATTCAACGCCGCAATTTTATGTTCCAGTGGGCGGTCATGGCATTTATTTTCGGCTTTTTCATCGGCGCCGACAATGCCGCTCATCTCGGCGGGGCAGTCAGTGGGGCAGCTCTCGGCTGGATCATGCCGATCAGTATCCGCGGCCAGCAAAAAACCGCAGGGCTCTTTAAGGGCGCGGCCTATCTCTTTATTCTTCTGACTGTCATCAGTCTCGCTTTTATCCTTATCTCCGGGATAATGCGTTAGGACGTCAGGAGGATTTCGATGGCAAAAGAGAAAATCCCCGCAACTCAAGCGATTCGCCTACTGAAACAGCACAAGGTTAAATTCACCCCCCGCCCTTACAAATATGAAGAGAAAGGCGGCACAAAAGTCAGTGCGCGGGAGCTGGGCATTGATGAATTCCATATCATCAAAACCCTGGTGATGGAAGACGACCGACAGCGACCTCTGCTCATCCTGATGCATGGCAGTTGCGAAGTCTCTCTCAAACAGCTGGCACGGCAACTGAAGGTCAAACAGGTCACCCCCTGCCCGGCGGAAAAAGCGGATCGGCTGACCGGCTATCAGACCGGCGGGATTTCTCCGTTCGGCACGAAGCAGCAATTACCGATCTACATTGAAGAGACCATCCTCAGTCTGGATAACATCTGCATCAACGGCGGACGGCGCGGCCTGCTGGTAGAACTCGACCCACAGGTGCTGAATAACCTTCTTAACCCGACGCGGGTCAATGTCGCCAACTGACAGAAACGGAGGGAACGATGACCGATCACCCTTTTGCTAAAGCCGCAGAGATCATCAACGAAGCGACTGCCCTGATCATCACCGCCGGAGCCGGCATGGGCGTTGACTCCGGACTGCCCGACTTTCGCGGCAACCAGGGGTTCTGGAATGCATACCCGATGTATGCACGGCTCAATTTGAGCTTTATCCAAGCTGCCAATCCAGAGCATTTTGAACGCGATCCTCTATTCGGATGGGGTTTTTACGGCCACCGGACCAACCTCTATCGGAACACGGTTCCGCACCAGGGATTCAATCTGTTGCTGGAGTGGATCGATCATTATCAGCTGGATCATTTTGTCGTCACCTCAAATGTCGACGGTCAATTCCAGAAAGCCGGTTTTGCCGAGGAGCGCATCCTTGAGGTTCATGGCTCGATCCATCACTTGCAGTGTACCATCCCCTGCAGCAACAACATCTGGCCGAACCACGCCGCATTCATCATCGACGAAAGTACCATGCGTGCTGAAGACTCCCCGGAATGTCCCCGTTGCCGTCGAGTCGCACGTCCCAATATTCTGATGTTCGGAGATTATTCCTGGCTGCCGCAACGGACCGCAGCACAGGAGGACAATTTTGATACTTTTCTAGAAATGAACCGGGGCGGGCAACTGGTTGTCATCGAAATGGGCGCCGGATCCGCCATCCCAACCATCCGCAATTTATCTGAACGCCTCGGCCAACGGCATCAGGCACGGGTATTACGCATCAATCCACGCGAAGCGCAGATCGGCAAGCCACATCTATCTTTTGCCAGCGGTTCCGTTGAAGCGCTCAGTGGAATTGCTGCGGAGCTGCACAATTAAGCGAAGGCGATGTCGCGCAAGGATCTGACCGGACAACGCTGACGTTTATAGAAACTTAAGGGCTTTCGGTTCACGCGGCAAAACACTGTTCAACACTTGGGAAAGAATCGCCTCACCTTCGCGCAGTGTCAGTTGGCCAAAGCGAAAACCGGCAAACCGCCGGTGAGATACTTTAAGAGTCCGTGCCAGGGAACCGAGGGTTCCCAGCGCGACAGAGATCCCTGCACCACGGGCACATTGCGAGCAAAGACTGCCACCACGGTCAACGGCAAACCTGACCGGTTCGTCAGAAAAAATCCTCAGACATTCACTGCAATGGAGTAAATGAGGGATGTAACCGAGCAAATAAACCAATCGCAGTTCCAATAACAGGCGACCACTATCACCATCCCCACCGTTATTGAGATAATCGAGAAAAGCACAGAGCAGTTCAAAAATTTCCGGCTGCGGCTGGCCTTCCTCCACCAACAACTCAATCAACTCCACACCATAACTGGCCAAAGCAAGTCGTCTTAATTCGCTACGCAGACCGTTTCGGGTGTTGAGCAATTCGGTGTCCTGTAGTAACCAAAATTGTCCACGCCCTTCGCGCCAGTATACAATCAGCTGGGTAAAAGGTTCCAGATTGGGACCGAAACGTTTACGACTTCTTCGGGCAGATTTAGCAAAACCTTTTTGCAGACCGAATTCTGCAGTCAGTAAAGAGACTATCCAGTCCGCCTCACCGTAAGCCACATGTCGCAGAACCAAAGCTTCGCAAGAGTGTGTCAGGCCAGCCATCCGGCCGCCTAGATAAGATGATGTATAAAGAGGGTTGCGGTGCTGAAATAAATCAGAATTCCAGTGATATCATTAACCGTCTGCACAAAAGGGCTGGAGGCAATCGCGGGATCAATACCGACCTTTTTGAAAAAGACCGTGACCAGCACCCCCATACAGGCAGCGACAGAAATCGCAACGGCCATAGCAATACCGACCACCAGGCCAAGATAAAGGTTCTGGTGCCAGAAGAATGCAACTGCAGCAATGGTCAAACCGCAAACTGAGCCCATGATCAACCCGACCCGCAGTTCTTTCAGAAAAATCTGTTGCACCATGGAAAAATCGATCCGACCGGTGGCAAAACCACGGACGATAATTGTCGACGTCTGCCCACCGACATTCCCCCCCATACCGGTAATAACCGGGATGAAAGAAATCAACATAATCGCCTGTTCAAGAGTTGCCTTATAGAACCACATCAGCGACCCTGTCACCACGCCACCAACCAGGGTCGCCAGGAGCCAGGGCAAACGTAAGCGTGCAACATGAAAAGATTTGTAACCGTAGAGCAATTCCTCCTCGCTGGTTCCCGCCATCCGCAGGATATCTTCGGTTGCTTCGTCGCGCATAACATCAATGACATCATCGACGGTTATCAGACCTACCAATTTACCATGCTCATCTACAACCGGGACAGCCAGAATGTTGTATTTTGCTACCAGATCAGCGACCTCTTCCTGATCCATATCTGTACGAACCCGCAAGACATCGGTCGTCATGAGATCGCGCAGGTGGGTTGACGGAGTGACCGTCAACAATTGTCGCAACGACAACACACCAACCAAGTGGTTGTGATCATCGACTACGTAGAGATAGAAAACCATCTCGTAATCACTGGCATCCTGCAAAATTTCTATCGCCTGTTTGACGGTCATTTCTTGGTCAAGCGACAGAACATCGGTCGACATGATGCCACCGGCCGTGTCTTCACCGTAACCAAGCAACTGCTCGACATCCTCAGATTGATCACCATGCAGTGCATCAAGAATTTCTTCGGCGAGGTCCTCGGGCAGATTTCGGATCAGCTCTGCCCCATCATCATCAGCCATCTGCTGAACAATCGAGACAAGAAATTCCTTATCCAGCAGTTCCGCAAGTTTGAACTGAGCATCCGGCTCTATCTCAGACAACACATCGGCAGCCTGTTCTTTCTCCGGAACCAGGGCCAGCAGTGTTTTCTGATCTTTGAGGCTGAAATAACGAAACAGGTGGGCAATATCGGCAGGGTGAATTTTGCCAAGGGCTTTTTTCAGATTTGTTGTTGCGCCACGACGCAACAACTTACTGACGGTTCCCTGTAATAACTGCATCTTTTGTTCATGCATCAGAACCTCCCAGGCGAACCTAAAGAATTAAAACACACCATTCAGAACGGGTGTTGATGGTCTGGTACCGCCCATTCCAAGGGCCGCAGGAGGCCATCCATGGGGTTTGACTGCGCCATCCGGGGACAGTCAACAGTCACCCTTTCCATGGGCATCACCAACACAGTTTGCTGAATAATTACAAAATCACAATTTATAATTTGTACTTACAAACTATAGAGTCAATTGACCGATAAAGGCAAAAAACAACAAGGGGCAAGGAGAAAACTCCTTGCCCCTTGTAAACCATTCATCCAGGAATCATCAAACTTCGTTTTTTTCTTCCACGACAGTTTCTTCCGTTGTTTCAGCTATCTCAGCAGATTCTGCAGCAGGTTCAGTGACAACTTCTGCAACCGGAGCAGGCTTTTTAAGCTTAGCGGTAAATTCCTCTTCAACCAGTTCAATAATGACCATCGGTGCATTATCGCCTTGGCGATTCGCCAGCTTGATGATCCGCGTGTAGCCTCCGGGACGTTGCTGATATCGTGGAGCAATCAACTCAAAAAGCTTACCGACGACCTTGGGAACACGAATAACTTGTAAAGCCTGACGACGAGCGTGCAGATCACCGCGCTTGCCAAGAGTAATCATCTTGTCCACCACTTTACGCAACTCTTTTGCGCGAGTATCGGTCGTGGTAATTTTTTCATGCTCAAAAAAAGAAGTGACCATATTGCGCATCATATGCTGGCGATGATCTGGTTTACGGCCGAGACTTCTGCCGGATTTATTGTGACGCATTACTTTGGTTCCTTTCTATACTTCACAGGAGCTACTCGTCGTCCTGTCCTTTTTGAATCATTTTCAGGTACTCAGGATCAGGGAAATTTTCCAAATTCATCCCAAGGCTCAGGCCCATTTCAGCGAGTATATCCTTAATTTCATTCAGCGACTTGCGACCGAAATTCTGAGTTTTCAGCATTTCTGCTTCCGTCTTCTGAACCAGTTCGCCAATCCGGTTGATTTGGGCGTTTTTCAAGCAGTTAGCACTGCGAACTGACAATTCAAGCTCTTCAACAGAACGATATAGGTTTTCATTAATCTTCTGCTTCTCACTTTCCTCTTCTTGAGGAACCGGCTCATCTGTTTCATCAAAATTGATGAAAATCTGCAGTTGCTCCTTGAGAATCTTTGCAGAATAAGCAACCGCATCCTCCGGATTAACGCTACTATCTGTTGAAACCTCAAGAGTCAATTTATCATAATCGGTGATCTGCCCGACACGTGCATTTGAGACATTAAAATTAACTTTGACAATCGGTGTAAAGATTGCGTCGATTGGAATAGTTCCGACCGGTGCGTTTTCATCACGATTTTTTTCCGCAGAAACATAACCTTTGCCCATGGCAACAACCATGTCAATTTCGAGATCGGTCTCATCGCCGCAAGTGGCAATATGATGATCGGGATTGAGAATTTCTACGTTATTGTCAGTAATAATGTCACCGGCCTTGATGATCCCGGAACCTTTTTTAACAATCCTGACATTGCGCGGATCGTGACCATGCAAACGAACCTTGACACCCTTAAGGTTCAGAATGATATCTGTCACATCCTCAGTCAAACCGACGACACTGGAGAACTCGTGATGAACATTTTTAATCCGTACGGAAATAATTGCCGCTCCCTGCAGCGACGACAGCAGAATACGGCGCAATGAGTTACCGAGAGTTGTACCGAAACCACGCTCGAAAGGTTCAGCAACAAATTTGCCGTAATTTTCGGTCAGCTCAGTCGCTTCGAGACGCTTTGGTTTGATCAGGTCTCTCCAGTTTTTGTACATATATTAGATTCTCCCTCTCAAGCTTCCCTGACGAGGCTATCAATTACTTGGAGTAAAGCTCGACAATCAACTGCTCTTGGAACTCAGGTGTTGTCAACTCGCTCCGTACCGGCAGAGCTTTAATCGTACCTTTATAGGCGTCACGATCAAGTTCCACCCACGAAGGCACACCACGCCGCATAACACTGTCGAGAGACTCATTGATGCAGGTAACTTCACGGCTCTTCTCGCGCAGGCTGATAACATCATCCGGACGTACCAGATAAGACGGTATGTCAACCTTACGGCTATTGACCTGAAAGTGACCATGACGAACCAGGATTCTGGCTTGAGCACGAGATACGGAAAAACCAAGTCGATAAACGATACTGTCAAGGCGTCGTTCGAGAAGCATCAGCAGGTTTTCACCGGTGACACCTTTCATACGGTCAGCCTTATCGAAATAGAGCCGGAATTGCTTCTCCTGCAAGCCGTAAGTCCGCTTAACCTTTTGCTTTTCACGCAACTGAACACCATAGTCAGAAACCTTGGTACGTCGCTGACCATGTTGTCCCGGAGCGTAATTACGACGCTCAACGGCACATTTATCGGTATAACATCTGTCCCCCTTGAGGAACAGTTTACAATTTTCTCTTCTGCACTGACGGCAGACAGGTCCTGAATACCTAGACAACTTATATCCTCCTTAACGCTTAAACGCGACGGCGCTTGGGCGGACGGCAACCATTATGAGGAATCGGCGTCACGTCCTTGATCATTGTTACTGTCAAACCGGCCAGAGCAAGTGCACGCAAGGCCGACTCACGTCCACTGCCGGGACCTTTGACGTAAGCCTCAACCGAACGCATCCCATGTTCCATTGCCTTGGTAGCAGCTTCCTCTGCTGCCATCTGGGCAGCAAACGGGGTACTTTTACGGGAGCCTTTAAACCCTTTTGCACCTGATGTCGACCAAGCGATTACATTACCTGCCGGATCACAGATGGTTATAATAGTATTATTAAAGGTGGACTGAATATGCGCCACGCCTTTGGCGATATTCTTCTTTTCAACCTTTTTACGAACAACTTTTTTACCTGACTTAGCCATGATAACTCCGCCTTATTTCTTCTTACCGGCAACGGTCTTCTTCGGTCCCTTACGAGTCCGTGAATTGTTTTTGGTGTTCTGACCTCGTACAGGCAACCCTTTACGATGGCGCAAGCCGCGATAACAACCCAGATCCATCAACCGCTTGATATTCATCGTAAGTTCACGACGAAGATCACCCTCAACACGACAATTCTGGCCGATAGTTTCACGGATTTTCGCCAGTTCTGATTCTGTTAAATCATCAGTGCGGGTATTAAAATCAACACCAGCCTGGGAGAGAATGTTCTGAGACGTCGTACGACCAACACCATAAATATAGGTCATCGCTACTTCTATGCGCTTGTTGCGCGGCAAGTCGACTCCAGCAATACGTGCCAATGTCTTTTCCTCCTAGGGCCTTATCCCTGTCTTTGCTTGTGTTTGGGATTCTCGCAGATGATCCGGACAACGCCTTTGCGTTTGATGACCTTGCACTTATCGCAGATCTTTTTTACTGAAGCTCTAACCTTCATCTTGAGATCCTTTTCTACTGATATCTCTGTTGATCGATTTTGTCGCTCAAATATTAATGATCTAAACGGGTCAATATTTCCGGCCCGTTTTCTGTGATTGCTATCGTATGTTCAAAATGTGCTGAATAACAACCATCTAAAGTGACCGCAGTCCAACCATCCGGCAACACCTTAACAGCAGGCAAGCCGATATTGACCATCGGCTCAATCGCCATGGTCATCCCGACTTTAAGAATCGGCCCCCGTGCCGGCGGACCGTAATTTGGAATTTGTGGATCCTCATGCAATTGGCGGCCGATTCCGTGACCGACAAACTCCCGAACGACACTGAAATGATCACGTTCAACACGACTTTGCACTGCATGAGATATGTCAGAGAGTCGTCCGCCCGGCTGAGCAGCCGCTATGCCGAGTTCGAGCGACTCTTTGGTGACATCCAACAAACGCTGCGTTGTTTTGTTTATTTTGCCAACCGGTATCGTAACGGCAGAATCACCATAAAAACCATCCATTACTAAACCGAAATCGATACTTATGATGTCTCCCTCATGCAACGGTTGTTGATTCGGGAAACCATGTACGACCCGATCATTCGGGGAAGCACAAATAGTAAAAGGAAAGCCACCATAACCCTTAAAGGCCGGGCGTGCCTTCCATTTTTTACATCTCTCCTCCGCCAACCGATTCAGCTCTAGAGTCGTAACCCCCGGCCGAATGCGTTCGCGGAGCAACTGGAGGACTTCAGCGACCATCCTCCCGGCTTTACGCATCTTCTCAAGTTCAGATCGTGACTTGAGGATTATCAACTTAACCAGCCTGCAGAGCAGAAACTATCTTCTGCTGCACTGTGACTATTTCATCCATGCCGTTGATCGCCTGCAGCAAGCCGTCTTGTCGATAGTAATCCTCAAGAGGAGCGGTCTGCTGATGGTAGACATTCATCCGGTTACGGATAGTTGCCTCTTGATCATCATCACGGTGAACCAACTCACCACCACAAACACGACAGCGACCATCAGCACCGGGTGGATCAAATTTCAGGTGGAAACCTTTACCGCAGGAACCACAAGTCCGCCGCCCGATCAAACGCTCAACAAGGGACTCCGTATTAACTTCCAAAGAAATAACCGAATCCAGCCGTTGGTCCATATCCGACAAGGCCTGCTTTAACGCATCTGCTTGCTGTACCGTGCGCGGAAAACCGTCAAGAACAAACCCACTCCGGCAGTCAGCGTGCTGCAGTCGCTCACAAACAATCCCGACAACAACAGCATCCGGAACCAGTCCACCGGCGTCCATATATTCTTTGGCCTTGATTCCCATCGGCGATTGATCGCGCACTGCTGCACGCAACATGTCCCCAGTCGAAATCTGAGGAATGCCGAACTTTTCAACCAACATTGCCGCCTGAGTTCCTTTACCGGCACCGGGAGGGCCAAGCAAAACCAGCTTCATTATCCTAATTCCTAACCGTGACGACCCTTCAAGGTCACACCCTTCATAAATCCTTCATAAGACCTTGAAATCAGGTGCGCCTCAATCTGTGCAGCCGTGTCCATACCGACACCAACGACAATCAACAACGATGTTCCACCGAAAAAGAAGGGGACATTCAACTGGTTGATCAACAGAGTCGGCAACACGCAAACAACAGATATATAGATAGCACCAACAAAAGTCAAACGACCGAGCACGGTATCCAAATAATCTGCCGTTTCTTTACCCGGACGAATACCAGGGACAAATCCACCCTGATTTTTGATATTTTCTGCCACGTTAACCGGGTTAAAGGTAATAGCCGTGTAGAAGTAGCAGAAGAAAACAATAAATGCAATATAAAAAAGGTTATAGACCCAGTGCGCAGGAGACAGATACGGTGACACCGCCCTCACCCATGGAGCATCGATAAAATTCGTAACTGTTGCCGGAAACATCATGATAGAGCTGGCAAAAATCGGGGGGATAACACCACTCATATTGATCTTTAGCGGCAAATGGCTGGATTGTCCGCCCATATTACGCATACCGACGGCCCGCTTGGCATAATGAATCGGCACACGCCGTTGAGCGCGTTCCATAAAAACTATCGCCCCGACAGTAACCAACATCAAGGCCAGAATGAACACCACAACAGTCGGCGTCATTGCCCCGGTCTCAACCAAACGAACCGAGTTGACAATGGCTGATGGCATACCGGCAACAATCCCGGCAAAAATGATCAGGGAAATTCCATTACCGATACCACGCTCAGTAATCTGCTCGCCCAGCCACATGATGAATGCCGTACCCGCTGTCAGGGTAATGACGGTCATCAGGATAAAACCGATACCCGGATTAGCGACTACCGGCTCCCCCGCAGGACCAACCATCGTTTGCAACCCGGTAGCGATACCGGTTCCCTGGATGATGGCCAGAACAATTGTCCCATAACGAGTATACTGAGTGATCTTTTTACGCCCCTGTTCACCCTCTTTCGAGAGCTTTTCAATCGGCTCAAAAACGACTGTCAGCAACTGCATAATAATCGACGAGCTGATATAGGGCATTATACCAAGGGCAAAAACAGCCATCTGCTGCAGTGCTCCACCAGTAAAAGCACTGACCAGCCCAAGCAGAGTGCCTTCAGTTCCTTCGAAAAACTTTGCCAGTACCTGCGCGTCAATTCCCGGGGTCGGGACGTGACAGCCAACTCGATAAACGGCCAGAATACTGAGAGTAAAGAGTATCCGCCGCCGAAGTTCCGGGATGGCAAAGATATTCTGCAGGACCGACATATGTTAAAGAACCTCAGCCTTACCGCCGGCAGCTTCGATTTTTTCCACGGCAGTTTTACTGAATTTATGTGCCTGTACAGTCAAGGACTTGGTCAGTTCACCGTCAGCAAGGATTTTAATGCCATCTTTAACACCGCTGATGAGACCCTCTTTACCGAAAATCTCAGGGCCGACGACACTTCCAGCTTCAAGAGCATCCAGGTCACGCAGATTGATCAGCGCATAAACCTTTTTATTCAGCGAAGTAAAACCACGCTTCGGCAGACGCCGCTGTAGAGGCATCTGACCACCCTCAAAGCCAGGCTTAACACCTCCGCCACTACGAGAGTTTTGACCTTTGTGACCCCTACCGGAAGTTTTGCCGGTTCCGGAACCAGGCCCACGGCCGATACGTTTTCTATTTTTTGTCGAACCGGGTACCGGTTTCAGATTACTTAAATCCATCACGCTGTCCTTCTATTATCAGTCTTCGACTGCAACCATATGTTCGACCTTGCGGATCATCCCTCGAATTTCAGGAGTATCCGTCAAGGTCACTGTCTGATGCAAACGCCTCAGTCCAAGCCCTTTAAGAACTTTACCAAAATAGGCCTTGCGCCCGATCGGACTTTTTTTCAAGGTGACTTTTACTTCCGTCGCCATCTTCTTGTCCTCCTTCAACCGCCCTTAATTACTGGCAATGCCGCGTCGGGTGTAGATTTCTTCCGGGCTCTTTAGCATCTTCAGTGCGTTAATTGTCGCCTTGACTACATTATGAGGATTATTTGAACCCAAGCATTTAGTCAGGATATTACCTACACCGACCGCTTCAAGAATCGGGCGAACAGCACCGCCGGCAATCACCCCAGTACCTTCAGAGGCAGGCTTCAAAAGAACTCTGCCTGCACCGTACTTACCAATGACATCATAGGGAATAGTCCGACCTTGCTGGATAGGAACACTGATCAGATTTTTCCTTGCCTGCTCAACACCCTTGCGGATAGCTTCCGGGACTTCTTTCGCTTTACCAAGCCCATAGCCGACATGCCCATCGCCATCACCGACAACAACCAGTGCGGAGAAACTGAAACGACGTCCACCTTTTACAACTTTCGAGTTACGATTAATGTGAATGACCCGATCGGTCAATTCAAGTCTATCAGGATCTATGCGCAGCACAGCCATTCTCCTCTACAGCTTCAAGCCGGCTTCCCGAGCAGCATCAGCAAGCGATTGTACACGCCCCTGATACAGGAAACCATTGCGGTCAAATACAACATTAGTGATATTCCGGTCGAGTGCCTTTTTAGCAATAGCAGTTCCGACGGCTTTGGCGGCTTCCACGTTGCCGTAATTTTCCGCCTCAACATCTTTACTGAGAGTCGAAGCTGCGGCCAGAACTTTCCCGGAGGTGTCTTCGATAATCTGTGCATAAATATGCTTGGCACTGCGGAAGACAGAGAGCCGGGGGCATTCAGTGGTCCCACGCACTTTTTTCCTAACACGCGCTTGCCGTTTAAGCCGCGAAACACGTCTTTTTTGGGATTCGTTCACAGTCATGCTCCTTAACAAAAATTAGTCTTACTTACCGGCCTTACCAGCCTTACGCATAATTCTCTCATCCGCATACTTGATCCCTTTTCCTTTATAGGGTTCAGGCTTGCGGAATGACCGAATCTTGGCAGCGGCAGAACCGACTAACTGTTTGTCGATCCCTTTAACCGAAAGCTTGGTCTGCTTTACTATTTCGACGGTAATCCCTTCCGGCAATTCATAAACCACCGGATGGGAATAGCCCAGAGACAGAGTCAAAACATTTCCATTAATCTCGGCTCGGTAACCGACACCGTTGATCTCAAGATCTTTTTGAAACCCCGTTGTGACGCCGGCAACCATGTTATTGATCAAAGCACGTGTCAAACCATGCAAGGCGGTATCCTGTTTGTCATCAGTTGGGCGGGTTACAACAATCCGGCCAGTCTCAACTGCAATCGTCATCCGCTCATGAAGTCCCCGAGAAAGGGTTCCCTTCGGTCCCTGAACGGTCATCTTGTTGCCGTCGAGAGTAATTTTGACACCCGCTGGAATCGCAACGGGCAGCTTACCTATACGTGACATTGTTGAAACTCCTCACTCTGCTGCGATTACCAGACGGTACAGATGACTTCGCCACCAACTTGTACTTTACGTGCTGCGACATCATCAAGGACCCCTTTAGAGGTCGACAGAATCGATGCACCAAGGCCATTTTTCACCCGAGGCACCTCATCCTTGCCGACATAAACCCGTCGGCCGGGAGTTGAAATCCGTTTAATCTCGTGGATAATCGGCTCCTGATTGTCATCATACTTCAAATAAATACGCAGTATACCCTGCTTATTATCGTTGATGGTCTTAATGTTTTTGATATAGCCAAGATCTTTAAGGACAGTGGCAACAGCAACTTTGACATTGCTGGAGGGGACATCTAGTTTGGAATGGCTTGCCATCCCGGCATTACGAATGCGGGTTAGCATATCTGCCATCGGATCGGTCATTGACATTAAATGGTACTCCTCTTTGCTGTTACCAGCTGGACTTGACAACTCCGGGAAGTTTCCCTTCAGATGCCAGTTTCCGCAAACAAATTCTGCACATATCAAATTTACGGTAATACGCGCGAGGGCGACCGCAAATAGGACAGCGATTATATTCCTGTACGGCAAATTTTTTCGGCCGCTTCGCTTTGGCTATCATCGATTTCTTTGCCACAATATCCTCCGCTATCCAGACTATTTTCTGAACGGCATACCGAGTCCGGCCAGCAGCGCGCGGCCTTCTTCATCGGTTTTCGCCGTTGTAACTATCGTGACATTCAGACCGGATACTTTAGCAATTTTCTCCAGATCAATTTCCGGGAAAATCAACTGCTCACGAATTCCGAGAGTATAATTGCCACGACCATCAAAAGCTTTCGGGGAAATCCCCTTAAAATCACGTACACGCGGCAGCGCTACGTTGATCAAGCGGTCAAGAAATTCCCAGGCACGATCCTGACGCAAAGTAACACAAGCACCAATCGCCATCTCTTCACGTAATTTAAAGGTTGCAATTGATTTCCTGGCTCGGGTAATCACCGCCTTCTGACCGCCGATCAACTCAAGCTCTTCAACCGCCGATTCCAGCAGTTTCGGGTTCTGAATTGCCTCACCTAGCCCCATATTCAGAACAACTTTTTCAATCTTCGGAACTTCCATGACACTTTTATACTGGAATTCCTTCATCAGGGCAGGTACCTGCTCCTGCAAATATGACTTTTTCAACCTGGCCATCGAACTCTCCGTTTACTTATCTACGCTTGCGTCACATTTTTTACAGTAACGGGTCTTGCTACCATCTTCAAGCTTACGCACACCGGTTCGTGTTGCTTCATTACAGGAGCCGCAAATCAGCATAACATTAGAAATGCTGAGTGGCGCCTCTTTCTCTACAATCCCACCTTCCGGATTCGATTGGCTGGGACGGGTATGACGCTTGATGACATTGAGGTTTTCAACCACAACACGACCCTTGGCCGGGAACACACGCAGGACTTTACCTGTCTTGCCATTTTCCTTGCCGGCGATAATTTTCACCATATCATTCTTTTTAACATGCAACTTAGCAGTAGCCATCGCTTTGACTCTCCAGCAGTCAGTATTTAAAGAACTTCAGGGGCAAGCGAGACGATTTTCATAAAGTGCCGAGCCCGCAGCTCCCTGGCAACGGGGCCAAAGATACGGGTACCGATCGGCTCGTTACCAACATTGACAACAACCGCAGAGTTGGTGTCAAAACGGATAAAAGAACCGTCAGGACGGGGAACTTCCTTAGCGGTACGGACAATAACCGCACGCACAATATCGCCTTTTTTGA
Source organism: Desulfuromonadaceae bacterium (assembly GCA_030595055.1). Classification (GTDB taxonomy): domain Bacteria; phylum Desulfobacterota; class Desulfuromonadia; order Desulfuromonadales; family Geopsychrobacteraceae; genus Malonomonas. Next base: position 5,330 of record JAUVEB010000011.1, on the reverse strand, counting down.
CCTTTGAATTCGGCAGCGCTTCTTTAACGCTGCAAATAATAATATCGCCGATACCGGCGTACCTGCGCTTGGACCCACCTGGAACCTTAATACAACAAAGCTTCTTGGCTCCTGAGTTGTCCGCCACGCTGAGCATGGATTGCATCTGGATCATGACTTACTCTCCTACGCAGTAACGGCCTTCTCCAGGATCTGGCGGACCCGCCAGCGCTTGTCCTTCGACATGGGCCTGGTTTCGACAATTAGAACTTTATCACCAACGCCACAGCTGTTCGCCTCATCGTGAGCCTTACAGTTAACATTGCGCTTGATGTACTTTTTATAAACACGGTGTTTGACCAGACGATCGACGCGTACGACAACGGTCTTATCCATCTTATCACTTACCACAACACCGACCCGGGTTCTCCGGTTACCTCGTTCTTGACTCATTGTTTCCTCACCCACACTAAGCACTCAGCTTGTCGGAAAGAAAGGTTTTAACACGTGCAACATTTTTCCGCACATGAGAAATACGAGCTGTATTTTCTAAATGACCCGTATGCAACTGGAATCGTAAGTTAAACAATTCCTCCTGCAATTCAGCAGCTCTCACCTGCAACTCTTCGACGCTGAGGTCTTTAATCTCGCTAGTTTTCATCGCCTGCCTCTCTTTTCACAAACCTGGTCTTCATCGGCAGCTTGTGAGCAGCAAGACGAAATGCCTCGCGTGCAATATTCTCGTTCACGCCCTGCATCTCATATATGACATGACCGGGCTTGACCACGGCAACCCATTTTTCCGGGGATCCTTTACCTTTACCCATCCGTGTTTCAGCAGGTTTGCTGGTCAGCGGTTTATGAGGAAATGAACGAATCCAGATTTTACCACCCCGTTTGATATAGCGGGTCATGGCACGACGAGCGGCCTCAATCTGACGGGACGAGAGCCAACCGCACTCAAGCGCCTGAAGGCCAAAATCTCCAAAATTAACCTCAGTCCCACGACTGGCCTGTCCGGCCATGCGCCCGGTAAACTGTTTTCTACGCTTAACCTTTTTCGGCATTAACATGACAAGTTACTCCTGATCATCCTGCTGGCTGTTCTTTCCCTTTGCCAAGGACTTCACCCTTGAAGATGAGCACTTTAACACCGATAATCCCGTAGGTGGTTTTAGCTTCAGCAAAACCATAATCGATGTCGGCACGGAGGGTGTGCAGAGGCACACGACCTTCACGGTACCATTCAGTACGACTCATCTCAGCACCACCCAGACGACCGGCGCAATTTATCTTGATCCCCTTGGCACCGAACTTCAAAGCCATACTGACGCTACGCTTCATGGCACGGCGAAAAGCGACCCGACGCTCCAGCTGCAGAACAATATTTTCTGCTACCAACTGTGCATCAACCTCAGGCTTGCGGACTTCCTGAATATTGATAAAACACTCATCAGAAGTGATTTTAGCCAGATCTTTTTTCAGCACCTCAACTTCAGCGCCTTTTTTGCCAATGATAATACCTGGGCGGGCAGCAAAAATGTTAATTTTAACTTTATTTGCAGCACGCTCCAACTCAATTTTCGAGATACCTGCATGGTAGAGACGCTTTTTCAAAAAATTACGCAGTTTCAAATCAGCGTGCAGTTTCTCAGCATAATCTGTGTCTGCATACCAGCGGGACTCCCAAGTCCGGGTGATTCCCAGACGAAACCCTATCGGATGAACTTTCTGGCCCAAAGGGATACCTCCTCGACTTACTTGACGTCCAGTACCACAGTAATGTGGCTGGTCGGTTTACGAATCCGGCTGGCTCGCCCCTGAGCACGGGGCATAAAACGACGCAAAACCGGGCCCTGATCAACCATTACCGTTTTAATAAACAACTGGTCGATATCAGAGACACCTTTCTGCTCAGCATTTGCCACAGCAGACTTCAATAATTTTGACAAAATTGGCGCGGTTTTCTGCGGAGAAAACTGGAGAATGTTCATCGCCTCCTGAATCCCCTTGCCGCGAACCATATCTACAACAAGTCTCGCCTTACGTGGTGAAAGGCGAACATTCCTTAACTTTGCTTGTGTTTCCATTCTTCGGAACTCCTGTCAGGGGTCGCAGTACTTACTTTCTGACCTTGCTCTTCCTGTCAGAACCATGGCCATAGTAGGTCCGGGTTGGAGCAAATTCGCCCAGCTTATGACCAACCATGTTCTCACTGACAAACACAGGGACAAACTTTCTGCCGTTGTGCACAGCAAATGTCGAGCCGACGAACTCCGGAATAATAGTCGAACGACGCGACCAGGTCTTGATGACCTTGTTCCGACTTCCTTCACCTTCAAGATCGACCTTACGCAGCAAACATTCCTGAATATAAGGTCCTTTTTTTATGGATCTAGCCACGATCGTCTCCTAGAGCTTGTATCTTCAATTACTTCTTGTTTCTACGACGTACGATAAATTTATCAGTGCGTTTGTTGGTCCGAGTCTTATAGCCCTTGGTCGGCACACCCCAAGGAGTAACCGGATGACGACCACCGGAGCTTTTACCTTCACCACCGCCATGCGGGTGATCAACCGGGTTCATGGCAACACCACGCGATTGCGGGCGTTTACCCAGCCAGCGATTACGCCCGGCCTTGCCAATTTTAATTTTTTCATGATCGAGGTTACCGACCTGACCGACCGTTGCCAGACAGCCTTGCAGAACCAGTCGAACTTCACCGGAAGGAAGCTTTAATTGAGCGTATCGACCTTCTTTAGCAGCAATCATTGCATAGGCACCGGCACTACGTGCCAACTGGCCGCCCTTACCAATCTTCAGCTCAATATTGTGAACCCAAGTACCCAGAGGAATCGACTTGATCGTCATGGTATTCCCCGCAGTGATATCTGCGGTCTCACTGGCAACAACAGTATCGCCGACAGTCAAGCCCTTAGGAGCCAGGATGTAACGTTTCTCTCCATCAGCATAAAATAACAGCGCAATACGGGCACTGCGGTTCGGATCATATTCAATTGCTGCGACCTTGGCAGGCACTTCTTTTTTGTCACGCCGAAAATCGACAATCCGATACCTTTGCTTATGGCCACCCCCGGTGTGACGCTTGGTGATACGGCCGTGATTGTTCCGACCACCAGTCTTTTTCAGCGGTGCCAGCAACGATCTTTCCGGCGTAGACTTAGTGATTTCTTCGAAAGTCGAAGAAGTCATATGTCGACGTCCAGGTGAGGTCGGATTATATTTTTTGATACCCATGATTAGCTACTCCATACCTGCAAAGCGCGCGGCCTTACACACCATAAAAATCGATATTATGACCCTCTTCAAGAGTCACATAAGCTTTTTTCCAGTTATTACGTCGGCCGACATTGTAACCCATACGCTTCACTTTACCGCGCAGCAGAATGGTGTTCACAGCCTTGACCTTGACATCAAAAGCCTTTTCAACCGCCTGCTTAATCTCAATCTTGTTCGCAGCGCGAGAAACCTCAAAAGTTACAATCCGTGATTCATCCTTCAACAGGTTCGCTTTTTCAGTAATCAACGGCTTGCGAATAATCTCGTGCAATGGTTTCATTTTTCCAGTGCTCCTTCAATCTCGCTTACCGCAGCATCGGTCAGCACCAGGTTCGGATATTTGAGGATGTCATAAACATTAACACCGGCCGCACGCAGAACCTTGACATTGCGTAAATTGCGTGCCGACAATTCAACCTTGGGATCGGCTTGATCGATAACGATCAGTGCACCATCAAGCTCAAAACGTTGGATCATCTGTGCAAAAGATTTAGTGCTGACAGCCTCCAGATTGAGCTCTTTCAGTACCGTCAACTTCTCCGCCTGATAGCGAACCGAAAGCGCACTGCACAGAGCTGCCTTCTTGACCTTACGGTTCAACTTAAAAGCGTAAGAACGTGGCTGCGGCCCGAACGCAACACCACCGCCGACAAAGTGAGGGGCACTTACCGTTCCTTGACGAGCATTACCAGTCCCCTTCTGACGATAGGGTTTCTTGCCACCTCCGGCAACAGCACTGCGGTTCTTGGTCGCAGCAGATCCCTGACGACGGGCAGCCCGCTGATAACGAACCATATCATGCAGCAGATATTCTTTTACCTCGGTGTTAAAAACCGCATCAGCGATTTCACGCTCACCGACCTGATTCTTGTTCTGATCAAATATTGTTACAGTTGCCATTTTCTACTCCTGTGTCCGTAGCACTTAGGCCTTGATTCCCTTGCGGATCACGACCAGACCGTTCTTCGATCCGGGCACAGCACCACGTACAAGAATAAGGTTTTGTTCCGGCCGGACATCGACAACAATCAGATTTTGCGTAGTGACACGCACATTTCCCATCTGACCGGCCATCTTCTTGCCCTTGAAAACCTTTGAAGGCCAAGCTGACTGCCCAATAGCACCAGGACCACGCTTGAACATAGATCCATGACTGGCACGACCCCCGGCAAAACCCCAGCGCTTCATGACACCCTGGAAACCTTTACCTTTACTGGTTCCGGTAATATCAATTCGGTCGCCAGGCTTGAATATATCGCAAGTCACTTCATCACCGACCTGGCATTCCTCAGCAGCCTTGAATTCACGAATATACGCAAAGGCGCCTTTTCCAGCCTTTTTGAAGTGCCCCATTTCCGGTTTATTGGTCCGGTGCGCCTTCTTGGTACCAAAGCCAAGCTGCACCGACTCATAACCATCCGTGTCAGCGGTTTTTTTCTGCAACACAATACAAGGGCCAGCCTCCAGTACAGTGACCGGGATACGCTGCCCGTCAGCAGCGTACATCTGGCTCATGCCGATTTTTTTTCCTAAAAGTCCGTTGATCATTGGTGATGCCCTTAACTAACTGTTATGTATGATCGCCTAGAGTTTGATCTCTACATCAACACCGGCCGACAGGTCAAGTTTCATCAACGCATCGACTGTCTGCTGGGTCGGCTCCATAATATCCAGAAGACGTTTGTGAGTGCGAATTTCAAACTGCTCACGACTCTTTTTATCAACATGCGGACCACGCAGCACGCAGTACTTATTGATCACCGTCGGCAGAGGAATCGGACCAACCAGTCGAGATCCCGTACGTTTGGTGGTGTCGACAATTTCAGCGACAGCCTGATCAAGGAGAGAGTGATCGTAAGCCTTCAGGCGAATTCTGATTTTCTGTGTAGACATTGTTTATAACCTCGCCTTACTCAACAACTTCGCTAACCACGCCGGCGCCGACGGTACGGCCACCTTCGCGGATTGCAAAACGCAGTTCTTTGTCCATGGCGATCGGGGTGATCAGATCTACCGTCATGGCGATGTTGTCGCCGGGCATGACCATCTC
>JAUVEB010000228.1 GCA_030595055.1 Desulfuromonadaceae bacterium | reverse complement strand
ATAAGGGACTGTATTGGGCTATCTGGGTGATTCACTGCTCACGGCTGTCGAGCTGATTCTCAGCTTCGACCGGGAGGTCCGGATGACGGTCTGGACCTCTCTGTACACCTCCAGTTGTGCCATCGTTCTGGCAGCGCTGCTGGGGGTTCCGTCCGGATTGTGGCTGGGGATCAGCCGCTTTCGCGGTCGGCGGCTGTTGATCACCCTGCTCAACACCCTCATGGCGTTGCCGACGGTGGTTGTCGGCCTGTTGCTGTTTGGCCTGCTCAGTCGTCAGGGGCCCCTCGGCTATTTCGGCCTGCTCTTCACTCCGTTGGCGATGATTGCCGGGCAGACGTTGCTGGCGACGCCGATCGTCGCCAACCTGGTGCTGGCGGCGGTGACCGGGGCAGACGAGCGGATTATCAACACCGCTCTGACTCTCGGGGCCTCGCGCATGCAGGCCGTTATCCAACTGTTGCGGGAAGTTCGTTTCGGTGTCATGGCCGCAGTCATCGTCGGTTTCGGCCGGGTGATCGCCGAAGTCGGGGTGGCGATGATGCTGGGTGGGAATATTCGTGGCAGCACCCGGACCATGACCACCGCCATTGCCCTGGAAACCAGCAAGGGTGAATATGCCTTTGGGCTGGCGTTGGGTCTGGTACTGCTGGGGGTGGCATTGCTGGTCAATCTGGGATTAAATCTGCTCCAGCAGCGTTGATTGATGGCGGACTTTTTGCTTATCCAGCGTATTCTTTTTTGCGAGACCATCTATGATTGTCATGGGAGACAAATATGCCGTTATCATTTTATCAGGCGCGTGAAAAAATTCTCGCTGCGGTACCGCTGTCAGCGATCGAGAACGTTCCGTTACTGGACGCCGCCGGTCGGGCGGTGGCTGAAGATATCGTTGCCGGCCGGCCGCTGCCGCTGTTTGACAATTCGGCGATGGATGGTTACGCCGTTCGGGCCGAAGATTGCGAAGTTGGTGTCACCTTGCCGGTGATCGGTTATCTCCCGGCCGGCGGCCAAGGTGCCGGTCGGGTTGAGCCGGGCACGGTCGTCAAGCTGATGACCGGAGCCCCGGTCCCGCCCGGTGCTGATGCGATTATCCCCTTTGAAGAGACCGAGGAGCTGCCGAAGCAGATTAAAATTCTGAAACCGGTGCAAAAAGGGGCGCATATCCGCCGGCGGGGGGAAGATATCAGTCCCGGTGACCGGGTGATTGCTGAGGGAACCGTCCTGCGCCCGGGCGAGATCAGCCTGTTGGCGTCTTTTTGCCTGACCGCTGTTCCGGTTCGGCGTCGCGTCCGGGTGGCGATTCTTTCCACCGGTGATGAGTTGCAAGAGATTGATGAACCGTGCATCGAGGGGGGGATCGTCAACAGCAATTCTTGGGCGCTGGCTGCCGCGGTTCAGGAGATTGGAGCGGTACCCCTGATGCTCGGGATCGCCCGGGACAACCTGGAGAGCTTGCGGGAGAAACTGCGTGACGGCTTACAGGCGGATGTGCTGATAACCTCGGCCGGGGTTTCTGCCGGGGATCGTGACCTGGTGCGAGAGGTGCTTGAAGAACTGGGTGTTGAGCAGCAGTTCTGGAAGATCAATATCAAGCCCGGGCGACCGACGGCGTTCGGTTTACAAGGCAGCACACCGGTGTTTTCCCTGCCGGGAAACCCGGTTTCCGCCCTGCTGACCTTTGAAGAGTTCGTGCGCCCGGCCCTGTTGAAAATGATGGGACATCGAACCTTGTTGAAGCCCCTGTTCAAGGCCCGTTTGCAGGAACCGTTCAGCAAAAAGCCGGGAAAGCTGCAGATGTTGCGGGTGAAAGTTATGTTGAACGAAGCGGGTGAGATGTCGGTTGCCAGTGCCGGGGATCAGAATACCGGGATATTGCGCACGCTGATCGATGCCCAGGGGGTGGCACTGCTGGCAGCCGAGCGGGATCATTTTACGGCTGGCGAACTGGTCGATGTCCACCTGTTGGGCGGAGCGACGGCTTTGGGTTACTGACGTGGGGGTTGTGAGCCTGCCCCCGGCGATCGCTTTTGTCGCTCGTTCCGGGACCGGCAAAACCACCCTGGTGACAGCCGTTATTGAAGAGCTGAAAGCACGCGGTTACCGGGTTGGGGCCATCAAGCATAATGCCCACAGGTTTGAAATTGACCGGCCGGGCAAAGACAGTTACCGTTTTACCGAGGCTGGAGCCGATACCATGCTGATCTCTTCCGACACCCGGCTGGCTCTGGTCAAGCAGCAACTCGAGCCGCCGTCAGTGGAGGAGTTACTCAGCCGTTATTTTTTGGATGTCGACCTGGTGCTGGTGGAGGGGTTCAAAGCCGGCAGTTTGCCGAAAATTGAACTTTATCGTGCTGCCTGTCGGCAGGAATTGCTTTGTGCCGGTGATATGCAGGAGCAGAATCTTCTGGCGGTCGCCAGCGACGTCGAACTGGTTGTCGATGTCCCGCTGCTCGATTTAAATCGTCCGGTGCAGGTGACAGACTTTATAGTTGAAAAATTGAAGCTTAAACGTTACAAATAGGGTAAGCCGTTTCGGAGGTAGCTAGCGATCTGGTGACGCTCACGGTCTTCAAAACCGATGTGGGGAGCATCCCTTCCCGGGTGGGTTCGATTCCCATCTACCTCCGCCAATTATAAAAGCCCCGCTTCTGTCTCTGCAGGAGCGGGGCTTTTATATTTACCGATGGGAATCGCCAATTTATTATTGCGTATATATGCCTCTTTCTTCCCCCCAGTACGCATCATATACATGCTGGTAGACCTGTTCACAGCGCTGGTCGTAATAGCCTTTTTGAATACACCTCAGGAAGCTCGTCGAGGAGGATCTCGATCGTCTGCCGCACTGAAGCACGAGTCATTTCCTTCTTACGCCAGTCGAGAACCAGTTTCTCCTGCTTCAGTTTCTCCAACAGTTGCAGCGCTATCTTTTTTACCTGCCGACGTTCTTTGTCTGTCAACTCCGGAGGCGGTCTGAACAACAGGTCGAAAACGGCCAGCTCTTCTTCGGAGATTTCCTCCCGGACATGGCGGCGCTCTTCCTCGTTGAGGTCTTGGGCGAACTTGACCAGCGCTGCGAAGATCTCTTCAATGTTACGCGCCCCACTGTTGTACTCATCGATCAGCCGCTGGAAGCGCTCCAGATAATCCATGCGGGACCGGTTCAGCGCCAGCAGGATCTTGAGCTTTTTCTCCAGCGCGGCCTTCAGCTTTTCAATCTCGGTGCGCTTCTTACCCTTGTCGAAT
>JAUVEB010000208.1 GCA_030595055.1 Desulfuromonadaceae bacterium | reverse complement strand
TTCTTTTGTCCCCTTAGAAAAGGAAGGCCGCAAGCGAAGGCTTTTTCTGCCGAGCCTTTTCCCTCAGGAAGGGAGGACTTTTTTTCACCATAGCTGAAGATTAGTGCTAATCGGATTGATTTTAACCTTGGCGACTTTGCGCGAGATAAGATTTTGATTTTGTCCCGCAGTTATTCGTACCTGTCTGTGGCAAAAAAAGTTTCCGGTTTTGTTGTGCAATCGACCAATCAGAGCACAACTTGATGCTTTCACAAAAAGCATGAGATGGCTAAGCAAAAATTTCGCTCCACAACATCGTCAAAGAACGGCAGCGATAATATCACTCAAATCTTTCCGCTCAAAGGGTTTGGCAACAGCGGCGCGAAATCCGTAATCTTTGTAGCTGGCCATTATCGGGTCGTTTGAATAGCCGCTGCCATGCTGTTTGGTTGAAAAATAGGGGTCAAATATTTGATAAAGCCAAGCCCATGGCCGTAAAAAACAGAAAAGGACCGCCCACACAAATGAGACAAAACTTCCTGAAACAGGTTGCAGAGAGAGAGAAGATGCCATGACACAGTCCTTAATCACCAGTGACCTGTAAGTTGAGTGCATTATGAATGCTTAATAGTGCCGTAAGCTTCCGCATGACAAAACCAGGCCACCCGACTCAGTGATCGAAGTGGCTCTGTTTCACTTTCAATAGTCAGAAAGTTTTATGGACGACAATTTGGTAAATTTAACACGATATGTATTCATGGGGAATGAAGGGCGTGAGATTCCCTGGACAAAATTATCGACACATTCAATTCAGATGTGTTCAAGAGAAACGGATGCTTCGATCATGAGACTTTACTCTCCGGAGCAGATCAGCTAGATTTCACATTTCGATCCCTACAAAATCAGTTCACTTTTTATACAGGAGGCATTCATGTCGGTAAACAAGGTCATTCTGGTCGGTAACCTCGGGAAGGATCCTGAGCTGCGTTACACTCCATCCGGGACTGCGGTGGTGACTTTCTCGTTGGCAACGACAGAACGTTATAAAGATCGTGACGGTAACCGGCAGGAAAAGACCGAATGGCATAATATCGTCGCTTGGCGACAGTTGGCGGAAATTTGCGGCAAATTTTTACACAAGGGGAAGCAAGTTTATATTGAGGGGAGAATTCAGAACCGTTCCTACGAAGATCGCGACGGCAATAAGCGCTATATCAGCGAGATTGTTGCCGACCAGATGCAGATGCTGGGCAGCCGTGACGATAATCAGAGTGGTGGCTACGGTGGCGGTCAGCGGCAGACCGGCGGTTACGGCGGTGGGCAGTCGCAGGGGGGTGGGCAGGGCTACAACCAGGGCGGCGGAGACCGGCAACAAGAGGAACGGCAGGAGAGCACCGGTCAGGCCGGCGGTCAGACCGACAGTCAGACCGACAGTCAGCAACAAGGAGGGCAACAGCAGGGCGGCGGTTTCAGTGATCCGGCATTCAACCAGGATGACGAGATCCCATTTTGACAAGTACCTTATAGTTTTTTTTGAAATGTAAACGTGATGATCTCGCAAAAAGTCTTGAGAGCCGTCGACCCCAGTGTCGGCGGCTTTTTCTGTTTTCCCTGGATCCGCGAGTATTCGACGAGCCATTGCGCAAGTCATTGCATGATTTGAGTGCCGCAAAAACCGATCCGCCACTTGACTCCCCACCCGTGACCATACAACAATAACTGAACAGTTGTTCAGCCGTCGAGGTGATTTATGGAAAAAGATCTTTGTCAGATCAGTTGTGTCAATCGGCCGTTGGTGGAGCAGGTACTGAAGGCGCTTCCTGACGAACCGTTGTTGTGTGGTGCTGCGGAAATTTTCAAAATGCTGGCGGATCCCAATCGGCTGAGGTTGCTGCATGCACTGACTCAGGAAGAGCTGTGCGTCTGCGATCTGGCCGCGCTGGTCGACACCAGTGCTTCGGCTGTTTCCCACCAATTGCGGCTGTTGCGTACCGCGCGGCTGGTTAAATACCGCCGTGAGGGGAAGATGGTCTATTATCAGCTGGATGATGAGCATGTTGCTCATTTGTTGCAGGAAGGATTGCGGCATGCAGCAGAAGATTGATTGCAGTTGTTGTTGCAGTTCTGCTGTAAGGCCCGGAGATTGTCGGATTCCCCCGGATGTTTCGGGGACGACAACCAGTTGTCGTTTTGCCCTGCAGGGGCTGGGGTGCGCCAGCTGTGCCGGCAAGATCGAAGCCGCTGTCCAAAGTCTACCTCAGGTTCACAGCGCCCAGTTAAATTTTACCGCGGGGAGCCTGCGGGTCGATTCATCAGGCCCCTGTCAGGAGTTGTTCCGGGAGGTGCGTGAAATTGTTGAGCGCTTCGAACCGGGAGTGAGTGTCCGCCCCTGGGCAGAGGCGCAGGTGCTGCCGCCGGGGCGGCATATCCGCCGACAACTCCGGCGTTTGGCTGGAGGGGCCGGATTGCTGGGATTGGCCCTGCTGTTCGATGAGTTTGTCTCCCGCGAATTGGCGATCATCACCTATTTAAGTAGTTATCTGGTCTGTGGTGGATCGGTGTTGTTGGCTGCTGCAGCGACGCTGCGGCGTGGCGGCTGGTTCGATGAGCACCTGCTGATGTCACTTGCCACTATCGGCGCCATTGCCCTTGGCGAATACCCGGAGGCGGTCGCGGTGATGCTCTTTTACCTGCTCGGAGAAATTGTGCAGGGGCGGGCGGTTGATCATTCCCGGCGGAAGATTGCTGCATTGCTGACCCTTCGTCCCGACACTGCTAATCTGCTGGAGGGGCACCAGGTCCGTGTTACCGGTCCTGAACTGGTGGAGATCGGTCAGATGATTCTGGTGCGTCCCGGTGAACGGGTTCCTCTGGACGGGATCATTGTCGAAGGGGAATCCTTGCTCGACAGTTCGGCATTGACCGGTGAGGCCCGCCCGCGACGGCAGGTGGTGGGAGATGAGGTGCTGGCTGGAATGATTAACGGGGCCGGCAGCCTGACCCTGCGCGTGGTTCGTCCGTTCGCTCAGACAACCCTGGCACGAATCATTGAACTGGTTGAAAATGCCAACGAGAACAAGGCCGAGACAGAACGCTTCATTACTCGTTTCGCAAAGATTTACACGCCACTGGTGGTGCTGGCGGCGAGCCTGATTGCGGTGCTGCCGCCACTGTTGGTCGGCAACTGGGGCGATTGGTTCTACCGGGCGTTGATTTTTCTGGTTGTTTCCTGCCCTTGCGCCCTGGTGATCTCGATTCCGCTCGGCTTTTTCGGCGGAATTGGCCGAGCTTCTAAGCAGGGGATTCTGATCAAGGGGGGAAATTACCTGGAAGCTTTGGCTAAAACAGGAACGGTGATTTTCGATAAAACCGGAACCCTGACTCGTGGCGTTTTTGAGGTTCGGCAGATCTTTCCGGAAGAGGGTTTCTCTGTGGAAGGCCTGCTGGAGCTGGCGGCCCTGGCTGAGATTGACTCTAGTCACCCGATTGCCCAAACGATCCGGGAAAAGTACGGGCAAAAACTCCAGCGTCGGCGGATTTCCGCTTTGAATGAACAGGCTGGTTTCGGCATCAGTGTATCGATTGATCAACGTAGT
>JAUVEB010000057.1 GCA_030595055.1 Desulfuromonadaceae bacterium | reverse complement strand
GGTCAGGAGCGGGCGAAGAAAATTCTTGCTGTTGCTGTTTATAATCACTATAAGCGGATTGAATTTTCTGAGAAAAACGACGACATAGAAATCCAGAAAAGTAACATCCTGCTGCTCGGCCCGACCGGCAGCGGAAAAACTCTTCTGGCACAGACTTTGGCCAAAGTTCTCGATGTTCCTTTCGCTATTGCTGATGCCACCAATCTGACTGAAGCCGGTTATGTCGGTGAGGATGTTGAAAATATTATTCTCAGCCTGTTGCAGGCCGCTGACTACGATCTGGAAAAAGCCCAGCGTGGCATTATTTATATCGATGAGGTTGATAAGATTGCCAGAAAATCGGAATCTCCCTCAATTACCCGGGATGTTTCCGGTGAGGGTGTGCAACAGGCACTGTTGAAAATCATTGAGGGAACGACTGCGAGTGTTCCTCCTAAGGGGGGACGTAAACATCCCCAGCAGGAGTTTCTCAAGGTTGATACAACCAATATCCTGTTTATTTGCGGCGGCGCTTTTTCCGGGCTGGAGAAAATTATCAGTAAGCGTATCGGTTCCAAGGTGATGGGCTTCGGTGCGGAAGTTCGTTCCATCAAAGAAGAAAACCTGGGTGCATTGCTCGGTAAAATTCAACCGACCGATCTACTGAAGTATGGATTGATCCCTGAGTTTGTCGGTCGCCTGCCGGTTATTGCTACCCTTGATGAGCTTGATGAAGAGGCCCTGATTCAGATTTTGCATGAACCGAAGAATGCTTTGGTGAAACAGTATCGGCGGCTGTTTGAGATGGAAAAAGTTAATCTGAAGTTTACCGATGGCGCTTTGGTCGCTATCGCCAGAGAGGCTCTCGGACGGAAAACCGGTGCTCGTGGACTGCGGTCAATCCTTGAAAATGCCATGCTTGATGTCATGTACGACATTCCTTCGCAAGACCGGGTGAAAGAGGTGTTGCTGAATGAGGATGTTGTGACCAAGGGCGCCAAGCCGATCATCCTTTATGATGTCGCTGAGAGCGCATAATCTACATTTTTTATCTGAAAACTCGATGGGAGCGTGGATCTGTCACTACTGACGGTACGCTCCTTTTCTCTTTGTAGGTAACTCAATGTCTGACATACGAGAAGAAAATTCGGCAGTTGTGCCAACGGTACTGCCATTGTTGCCGTTGCGCGATATTGTTATTTTCCCACACATGGTTGTCCCTCTGTTCGTTGGCCGTTCACAATCGATCGGAGCCCTGGAGAAAGCGACCGAGGGGGATAAGCTCATCTTTCTGGTCAGTCAAAAAGATCCCAAGGTCGATACTCCTGAAGAGGAAGATCTCTACCGGGTCGGGACTGTCGGCAAGGTTGCCCAACTGCTTAAACTTCCGGACGGTACAGTCAAGGTCCTGGTTGAAGGCAGCTGGCGTGCCGCTATGAAGACCTTTGAAGTGACGGATGAATTGTTGCTGGCTGAGGTCGAACCGCTTGAAGAGCTATTGGTTGGGTCCCCGGAAGTGTCGGCGGTGATGCGTGCCATCAAATCGACCTTTGAATCTTATCTCAAGCTGAGTAAAAAATTGCCTGCTGAAGCCAGTTCAGCTGTGTCCGGTATCGAAAATCCTGCCCAGCTTGCCGATACGGTTGCCGGTTATCTGCAGGTGCCGATTGCCGACAAGCAGGAGCTTCTTGAGTTGAGCGACTCAACCCTTCGCCTGGAATATCTTTTGACCCTGCTGGAACAGGAGATTGAAATTCTGCAGATTGAAGGCCGAATTCGCAGCCGGGTCAAGAGTCAGATGGAGCGCAGCCAGAAAGAATACTACCTGAATGAACAGATGCGAGCCATTCAGCAGGAACTGGGTGAGAAGGATGAATTCAAACAGGAAATTCTGCACTTTGAAGAGTTGATTGCCAAGAAACGGATGTCGAAAGAAGCGACTGAAAAAGCTCATGCGGAATTGCGCAAACTGAAAATGATGTCGCCCATGTCCGCTGAGGCGACAGTCGTCCGCAATTACATAGAATGGTTATTGGCGCTTCCCTGGAAAAAAGGCACCAAGGACTGTCACGACCTCGGCAAGGCTGAAGCGATCCTCGAAGCGGACCATTACGGCTTGGCGAAGGTCAAGGAACGGGTTCTTGAATATCTGGCGGTACAGGCTTTGGTCAAGCAGATCAAGGGACCGATTCTTTGTCTGGTCGGGCCGCCAGGGGTTGGTAAGACGTCCCTGGGACAGTCGGTTGCCAAGGCCCTGAACCGGAAATTTGTGCGGATTTCTCTGGGGGGAGTGCGTGATGAAGCGGAAATTCGTGGCCACCGTCGGACCTATATCGGTGCCATGCCGGGGAAGATCATCCAGGGTTTACGCAAGTCGGGAGTGAAAAATCCGGTTTTTATGCTCGACGAAATTGATAAAATGAGCACCGATTTCCGTGGGGACCCCTCATCCGCTCTGCTGGAAGTTCTCGATCCGGAGCAAAATAACAGTTTCGCTGATCACTTTCTGGATGTTGATTATGATCTGTCACCGGTACTTTTTATTGCTACGGCGAATAATTTACATGCCATCCCGAGGCCTTTGCATGATCGCTTGGAGATCATCCGGGTCGAAGGTTATTCAGAAGAGGAAAAACGGCATATTGCGCGGCGTTATCTGCTCAAGAAGCAGGCTCTGGTACATGGCTTGTCAGAGCAGCAGGTCCGTTTTTCTGAACGGGCTCTCTACGAAATTATCCGCAGCTATACCCGTGAATCAGGCGTGCGGAGTCTTGAGCGAAATATTGCAGCGGTGATGCGTAAACTGGCAAAACGGGCACTGCTTGAAGGTAAAAAGAAAGCTTTCAAGGTTGGTGAAGGGCAAATAAAGAAATATCTCGGTGTTCCTCCGTATCGATACGGCGTTTGCGAAGAAGAAGATCAAGTCGGTGTGGCCACCGGATTGGCCTGGACCGAGACGGGTGGGGAACTGTTATCGATAGAAGTTATGACGATGCCGGGTAAAGGGAAATTGACAATCACCGGCAAGCTGGGTGAGGTGATGCAGGAATCCGCTCAGGCAGCAATGAGTTATATCCGTTCGCGCTGGCAGGGATTACAACTTGCGGAAAATTTCTATTCTGAACTTGACATTCATATTCACGTCCCGGAAGGGGCGGTTCCGAAAGATGGTCCTTCTGCCGGGATTACCATTGCGACGGCCTTGGCTTCAGCCCTGACCGGCCGACCGGTACGAAAGGATGTTGCAATGACCGGTGAAGTCACTCTTCGTGGTCGGGTTTTGGCGATCGGCGGCTTGAAGGAAAAACTTCTGGCTGCGCGTCGCGGCGGGATAGGCAAGGTTTTGGTTCCGGTTGAAAATGAGAAACATCTCGCTGAATTGCCACAAGAATTAGTCCGTTCTCTCGAGATTGTGAGTGTCGCTCAAATGGATCAGGTTCTGGCCGAGGCACTTGAAAGCGTTGCCGTTGGAAAAACATCTTAATGAGCTTTTGTAGCCGCTGTAAACCGTTTGAACCCGCAATAAATGGGGAAAAAGAGCTTGACAGTATTTTTGTAAAGCTGATATATCTTAGGCCGTTTTTACGAGGGCAAAATTTATTTTTAACTACTACGGAGGTGTGCTGTGACAAAAGCTGAGCTGGTCAATGCAATGGCAGAAAAGGCGGGGCTAAGCAAGACTGATGCCGAGGGAGCGCTGAAGGCTTTTACTGCGGCGGTAACTGACGCTTTGAAGGCTGGTGAAAAAGTTGCGTTGGTAGGTTTTGGAACCTTCAGTGTCGGTGACCGTGCCGCTCGTACCGGTCAGAATCCTCAGACTGGTGAAAAGATTCAAATCGCTGCCGCAAAGGTTCCGAAATTCAAGGCTGGTAAAGCTCTGAAGGACGCAGTCAACTAAGCAACAGCACTTTCTGTTAAATTAATCGGAAGTAGGAGGCATATGTTGCCCATCTCCAATCCCAACCGGGCATATGTTAGCTTCCTATTTCTAACTGCGGGGCTGTAGTAGAGCTGGTTACAACGCCGGCCTGTCACGCCGGAGGTCGCGGGTTCAAGTCCCGTCAGCCCCGCCATTTAAAACATCAGGGCGAATAGCTCAGCTGGGAGAGCGCCTGCCTTACAAGCAGGATGTCGGGGGTTCGAGCCCCTCTTCGCCCACCAAGTTCAGGGGCTGTAGTAGAGTTGGTTACAACGCCGGCCTGTCACGCCGGAGGTCGCGGGTTCAAGTCCCGTCAGCCCCGCCATAGTCAAAAAAAGAAAAGCGGCAATCGCATAAGCGATTGCCGCTTTTATTTTTGTTGTCACCGTCACGATAGATCAGTCATTATCGTCAGCATGGAATGATCCGTCGCTTTAACGATGTGCCGGCCTTCAGGTAGGGAACAAAAACATGCCCCCGGTGCCGATGATGTGTCTCTTTGATTGCCGGCTATTTGTCCAGTAGTTGGAGGAATTTCCGGCAGGCCTCGGTGGGTGATTTCGCCGCGATCAATGCTGAGATCATGGCGACGCCAAATGCACCGCAGTTGAGGGTTTTGGTGGTGTTCTCTGCTTTGACACCACCGAGGGCGTAGACCGGGATTGAACTGATATGACAGGCCTGTTTAAGGTTACACAGACCAACCGGCTGTCCATAAGCAGCCTTCGAAGGGGTGTTATAAACCGGGCCGAAAGTGACAAAATCGGCCCCCTGTTCGGCTGCTGTAGAAACCTCTGCTGGAGAATGGGTGGAAACTCCAATGAGTTTTTCCGGGCCGAGCAGGTTGCGGGCGATGGCAACCGGCAGGGAGTGCCCGCCAAGGTGGACACCGTCTGCGTCAACGGCAAGAGCTAAATCGATACGATCGTTGATCAGCAGGCGGCAAGCATGGCTGCGAGTCAGCTCACGTAGCTCGCTGGCCAAGGGGAAGAGCTCTGCAGCGGTGAGGTTTTTCTCCCTTAACTGAATCATTTTTACCCCGGCGTTTAAAAGTTCCTCAAGCACCTCAAGCAACGGGCGACCGGTAGGCAGCTGCTGTTGATCGGTGATCAGATAGAGAAAGGGCAGCGGGGTTGACATATTTATCTTCGCTTCAGCTGGCTTTGTTGAGAAAAGCAGTGTCCCAGTCTTTCCAGACCGCTTCATAGCCCCGCGAGTGCAGTAATTTGACGATTTCAGCCGGGGAGCGGTCATCGTTGATGCTAAACTGTTCTGCATCCTGAACGTCGTCTCCATAACCGCCCGGAGCAGTACAGGACCCGGCACTCATTTGCGTGATTCCCAAAGGGAGCAGGTTGTCGCGTAAGGCGGTACTTTCGCGGGTAGACAGCAGCAGCCCGGCGTCAGGGATCAGCAGCCGTAAGGCACAGATAAACTGAGTCAGTTGCCGGTCTGATACGATGCTGTTCGGTTGAAATCCCCCTTCAGCCGCACACAGTCGTGGGAAGGAAATAGTCACCTGGGTCCGCCAAAAGCGCCTGGCCAGATATAGCGCGTGCAGCCCTGTGGAGAAGACATCTGTCAGACAATCCCCCAAGCCGAGCAGGGAGCCGACACCAATCCGTCGAAAGCCGGCTTCGCCCGCCCGCTCAGGAGTTTCCAGGCGATAATTGTAATCACTTTTCGGCCCGTAAGGGTGAAGTTTTTTATAAAGATCAGCGTCGTATGTTTCCTGGTAGACGGTGAGGCCATCGACTCCGGCTGCAACCATTCTCCGGTAGCCATCTGTATCCATCGGAAAGACTTCAATCGATACTGAGCCGCAATGAGTTTTGACTATTTTTACGGCCTTTTCCAGGTAATCAATTCCGGCAGACTCCGGAGCTTCGCCGGTCAGTAAAAGCATGTGGCGGAAGCCGTTAGCGCGCAGTATCCGAGCTTCCCGTTCAACTTCTGTCAGAGAGAGAGTTTTGCGCGGTAGATGATTGTCAGCATTGAATCCGCAGTATTTGCAGCCGTTGTGGCATTCGTTCGACAGGTAGAGTGGGGCGTAAAGCAGGATAATGCGTCCAAAGCGCCGGCTGGTGATTTGATGGGCCTGGCCGGCCATCAATTCCAATTGATCGTCGCTCAGTTGCGGCGAGAGCAGACAGGCAAAGTCTTCAATGCTGAGTCGTTGTCGCCGTAGTGCTTGGTCGATCCGCTGTGGTGTTGCACTGTCGATCAGTTGACGAATCTCATTTTGGGGATAAAGCTCAAGTTGCTGTTGAAAACTCATCAGTCATTCCTTAAAAAGCCGGTCAAGGGACTGGAGGCTTCAGCCCTTTGTCGTTGCGGGCCGAGCCCGGCCAGGTAAGCTTCGCGTCCCGCTTCAACCCCTTTGCGGAAGGCGCGCCCCATGGCGGCCGGATCGGCAGTATCTGCCAGCGCGGTATTGACTAACACCGCATCGGCACCCATTTCCATCGCTTCAGCAGCGTGGGATGGGGCGCCGAGTCCGGCATCGACGATCACCGGAACGCTCGCCTGCTCGATGATGATGGCAATATGGTCACGGGTGCGCAGGCCACGATTCGTGCCGATTGGCGCTCCGAGGGGCATCACCGTGGCGGTGCCGACTTCCTGCAGACGTTTTGCCAGAACCGGATCTGCGGGCATGTAAGGCAGGACGACGAATCCTTCTTTGACAAGGATTTCAGCGGCCTTGAGGGTTTCAATCGGGTCGGGTAACAGGTAGTAGGGGTCGGGAGTGACCTCCAGCTTGATCCAGGGTTCGCAACCTGCGGCACGGGCCAGCCGAGCCAGGCGGATCGCCTCATCAGCGTCTCGCGCACCACTGGTGTTCGGCAACAACAGGTAGCGCTCCGGGTCGATATGGGAGAGCAGGGAATCCTCTGGATTGTCAATATCGACTCGGCGCAGTGCGACGGTGACGATTTCACTACCGGAATGTTCCATGGCAGCGACCATCGCTTGATTGGAGGCAAATTTTCCCGTTCCGACCAGCAGTCGTGAATGAAAAGTGCGGCCGGCAATTATCAATGGGTCCATAAATGTTTATCCTGTCAATTGAGTTGGTTTGTCAGTTTCAGCCGCCCCCGACGAACTGGATCAATTCGAGGGTATCGCCATCATTCAGCCGGGTTGTTGCATGGCGGTCCACGGTCAGTATCTCCCGGTTCAGTTCGACCACGACCTGCTCCGGAACCAGTTGCAATTGCTCAAGCAATTGGCTGATTGACAGCTCTTGGGCAAAATTTTGGAGTTGGCCATTTATCTTCAATCGCATGTTCTGACCTCAAGATGCTATTCAGGCTCTTCACCCAGCAGTAAGCGCAAGACGGCATTTGCCTGATGGTGAGCGGCGATACCGACCCGTGGTGCCATCAGGCCGCGGCCAGGTTCGGCTGCGGTGGTGCCGTCACCGCAGAGGTAAAAACGCTCGGCAACTTTACGGGTGCGGATGCTGTTTGATGCTTCAAAGCCTGCCATTCCCGACGCAGCGACCAGCGGCGTTTCTGGAAATTTTTGCAGGAAGTTGCTCGTCAGCATGGCTTTTTGTTCCGCTGCGTCCAAGGCTTCAACCATAACATCGACTTGGCCGAACAGGTTTGACAGGTTTTCCGCAGTAATTCGTTGCTGTATCGCTGTAATCTTGATTCCCGGATTGATCCGCCGCAGGTTTTCTTGTAGCGCCTGGACTTTCGGTAAGCCAATCTGGTCGCTGAAATATTGCTGCCTGTTCAGGTTGGAAGGCTCTACAAGGTCAAAATCGACTATGATCAAGTGACCGACACCGACCCGTGTCAGAGCCGTTGCGATGGTCGAACCGAGGCCGCCGACGCCGGCAATCCCCACGCAGCGGTTTTTTATTTTTTCATGCACACCCGGGGTATGGCGTGCCATCATCAGCTGTTCCAGCTCCGCAGCCGTGGGTTGTTCACCGCGTTGAATCAGGACGACCCGGTCCTCTTCTTTGAGGACTTGATCCTCAGAGACCGGGTAGCCGTTGATAATCAGCAGGTCGGCATGCGGTTTTTTTTGCTCACGCAGTGCAAACAGGCGAAGTTCCGGTGCTACATGTATCAGTTGTTCGTTAAAATATATCAGCATGAATAGAGCGCAAACGAAAAAAGCCGCCCATAGGCGGCCACCAGCACTTCATGCCGGTCATCGACAGCCACTTTCCTACGCCGGTATCATCCGGATCAGGTTCAAAGGGTCGTTCTACAGTCAAGCAGAACTCTCAGTAACGAAGACTCCCCTAGGGCCAAGAGCAATTCAGGCTGAGGTTAGCAGCTCGGTTATCTCAAAGTCAATATCTTTGCACTCTATTTCAACGTTGCAGGATTGATCTTTTGGTTGACTTTGCTTAGTATGCATCCCCGTTGTGGAGAGGCTGGTCAACTGATTGAAGGGATGGAAAATGACGATTTCAGAACGTTATCGGAAGATTTTAGAACAGATTGAAATAGAAGCAGATCGCTTGTATGAGGTTTTACCTGAAAATACAGCCAAAGCTCTTCGCCAGGTTGATCGGGCTGCCGAAGAGATGCAGGATTTCAGCGAATCGGTTGGAGAGATTCCGCAGTTTCAGTTGGAAAGCAAACTTTCTCCTGTGTTACTCAAGGCTCATAGCTGTCTTGATCGTGCCCGGGTGCTGCTGGAAGATGCCGGTCATAGTAAAGAAGGCAGCACTGTCTGGGAAATGGAACAGCTGGTCTATCGTCTGTTAAATGATCTCTGAAAGCAGAATAATGTCCAAGGGAGATGGTCTCGACAAATGTCATGAGATGGCTAAGCAATTTTTGCGACGCCATCAAGGGAGTGATTGTGAAAAAACAGCAGCAGGAAATAAAACTGGAAATTCAGATTGATGACGAAACAGCCAATGGTCGGTACATAAATATGGCGGTGGTGAACCACAATGACAGCGAGTTTGTCCTGGATTGTATTTATGTGCAGCCCCAGGTCCCTAAGGCCAAGGTTCAGTCGAGACTGATCACCTCGCCGCGGAACGCAAAAAGACTACTGCTGGCATTGCAGAACAATATTCACACTTATGAGCAGCAGTTCGGAGTCATTGATCTGCGTGAAAGTACTGAATCATTCAACGGAGCCGGCAAGCCTGTCCACTGACAAATTTATTGAGTTCAGGCGGAGGGGACGGTTTCAGAAAGTGATTTCTTTCGTCTTGACCTGATTCCTGCCGCCGTTTTTCGCTTCGTAAAGAGCGTCGTCAGCGGCTCGTATCAATTCATCGATGGTGCCGTCATGGGTGCCGTCATAAGCAGCGACTCCAAAACTCATGGTCAGCTTGTCGCTCTCCATGGGGGGTGCAAGTGACAGCGATTCTATTCTTTGGCGGATCCTATCGGCGATGTTTCGGGCCGCATGCAAATCCGTTTCCGGCAGCACTAAACAGAATTCTTCACCACCATATCGCGCTGCTAAGTCGTAAGTTCTCAATTGTTCTTGTAACAATTTGGAGATTTTGACGAGAACTTCATCTCCCACCTGATGGCCATACTGGTCATTCACCCGTTTGAAATGATCGATATCGGCCATAATCAGGGAGATCGAGCTGGTGCCTCGGTAGCAACGATTCAGCTCTACAGTCAGTTTTTCGTACAGGCAACGTCGATTGCACAGGTGGGTCAAAGGATCAGTTTGAGCGAGTTCCAGCAGCAATTGATTGCTCCGGCGCAGTTCATCTTGTAGAGTTTTCAGCTGCATATGGACGTGTACCCGGGCCACCATTTCCGACGGCTCGAATGGTTTGGTAATATAATCGCTGGCACCGGATTCCAGCCCCCTCACTTTCGTGTCAAGGTCATCATGGCTGGTCAACATGATGACCGGTTTTTCGCGCAAATCCTCCCTGGATTGCAACATTGCCAGAAATTTCAGTCCATCCATTCCCGGCATCTCAATATCACAGAGGATGAGATCGACCTGATTATTGACCAGAAGTTTAAAGCCTTCGATCCCATCAGCAGCCTGCAGGATATTAACAAATAATTTTCCGTCAGAAAATATCTGTGTGACCTGAGAACGGATAGCCTTGGAATCATCAATGATCAGTAAGGTTCGATTCATGAAAATCTCACTTGATTTACCCTGAAAACAAGCCAAAAAACTCTGTAATTATTCAGCATTATCAGGTCAGGAGAAAAAACACCTGTCATCCCCGAGTGCTGCTATCGGGGATCCAGTTTTGCTGTCTTCTAAACTCTGGATTCCGGCTAAAATCCTGCCGGAATGACAGTCTTTTGTAACTGTGCTGAATAGTTACGAAACTCTTTTAGTTTCCCGTCGTGGCAGATAGTTTTTCGAAGGTCTTTATCAGCATTTCTTCTGTTGTTTGCCAGTCAACACACTTGTCGGTGACGGAAACACCATATTGTAACTGACTGAGATCCTCGGGTATGCCCTGGTTTCCGGCATTTAGGTTGCTTTCAATCATCACCCCGTTGATATCATTTGTGCCGGCGAGGATCTGTTCGATGACATTGTCCAAAACTTTGCCCTGTCGATTGTGATCTTTGTAAGAATTCGCGTGGCTGCAATCGACCATGATGGAGTGGGGCAAGTCGTTTTTTTTCAGTAGCTCGATGGTTCCGGCAATATCTTCCGGAGCATAGTTCGGTCCATCATTGCCGCCACGGAGAACGATATGAATATCCGGATTGCCGGTTGTATGAACAATTGACGACCGTCCCTCGAAGTTGATACCGAGAAAACTGTGCGATCGGCAGGCTGCAGCCATGGCATCAGTGGCGATTTTCAGTCCGCCATCGGTGCCGTTTTTGAATCCGACCGGAAAGGAAAGCCCGCTGGCCATTTCTCGGTGCGTTTGCGATTCCGTCGTGCGTGCACCGATCGCCCCCCAACTGATCATATCTGAAAGGTAGTGCGGGGTAATCGGGTCAAGCATTTCACTGGCGATCGGCAAGCGGAGGTCGGTAATGGCACCGAAGAGTTGCCGGGCAATGCCCAGGCCTTTTGAAATGCAGTGGGTGCCATCCATGTCAGGGTCGTTGATTAGACCCTTCCAGCCGACGGTTGTGCGCGGCTTTTCAAAATAGACCCGCATGACGATGAGAAATTGCTGCTGTACTTTGTCTGCCAGTGCTTTAAGTTTTCGGGCGTATTCCATGGCCGCTTGAGGGTCATGGATAGAACAGGGGCCGACGACAACGATCAGGCGCTTGTCTTCGCCGTGCAATATGGCTTTGATCCTGTCGCGACTGTCATTGACAAAAGCCGCACTCTCAATCGTTAACGGAAAAACCTGTTTCAGGTCTGACGGGGCAATAATCGGGGTAACTTCATGGACATTCAGATTGTTGGTTTGAACCATTGCTATCCTCACCAGTCATTAAAATATTATTGATAGATTTGCAAATTTTTGTTGTCATCCCCGAATTTTTTATCTGGGATCCATGATTTCAACAAGTTATAAACTGGATTCCCGACCAGAATCGCTTCGGGAATGACAATTTGCGAGAGCATCATTCTTAGTAAAAACAAAATCGCCTTAATCTAGCGGTTTTATTGTTAAAAGTCAAAGCCTGGGAGGTTGTCGGACTATCCGAGCTGAAGCGAAAATTTGGAAGTTTGCGGTCAGGTTTGGGCTCGTTTGAAGGCGCATAGCCGTAGCTATGGGTCGAAAAGGAGCTCAAATACGGGCCTGACAGCCGGATTTACAGCTGTCTCATGGATATCTGACAGTCTCCCGGAGTTCCGTTCGGGCTTGTTTAAGGGTTTGACAGTATTTCGAGGTTTCTGTATAAATTCATAAAATTACGAAGTTTTTCATTGTTGAATTATGGAAAGGTGCTGATCTCATGGATGTATTGCTTGTTGCCATCGCCAACATTATTGACTTGGCATTTAGTATCTATATTTTTATTGTTATTGCCAGGGCGTTGGTCTCCTGGGTCAACCCCGACCCCTACAATCCTATCGTCCGGTTTCTTCACAAAGCGACAGACCCGGTTCTGTATCGATTAAGAAATATGTTGCCGTTTCTGCGGGCTGGAAGTTTCGATTTTTCACCGTTGGTGCTGCTGGTGCTGCTTTCTGTTGTACAACAGCTGGTCGTTGGTTTTCTTATGCAGATTGCCCATTAATCTCTCTTCTTGAGGATCAGATCCGATGCGGATTACGCCGATCGAAATTCAGCAACACCAGTTCAAGACACGTCTGTTCGGCTACGATACCGCCGCAGTTGACCTTTTTCTGGAAATGCTTGCTGATGAGTTGGAGCGTCTGCATAAGCAGAACAACGAGTTGAAGGAATCGTTGGCGAGAACCCGAACCGCTTTAGAACAGATGCGTGGTCGGGAAAAAGCTCTCCAGGATACTCTGTTGACGGCACAGCAGGTGACTGAGGATCTGAAAGCCAATGCACGCAAAGAGGCAGAGATTTTACTTGCGGAAGCGCATCTGGAAGGGGAACATGTGGTGCGGGATGCCGCCGAGCGTCGGTTGCAATTAATTCGTGAAATCCAAGAGCTTAAACGACAAAAAATTTCCTTTGAAAGCAGTTTGCGGACGATGGTTGATGGTCATTTGAAATTATT
The DNA here is from genome assembly GCA_030595055.1 of Desulfuromonadaceae bacterium. Lineage (GTDB taxonomy): Bacteria > Desulfobacterota > Desulfuromonadia > Desulfuromonadales > Geopsychrobacteraceae > Malonomonas. The sequence continues at coordinate 393 of JAUVEB010000057.1, read as the reverse complement.
GGACATGGATATTCTGCAAATTGAAGAAGATGATCGGCAAGCGGCTCTGCTTGAATCCCCACAGCATAATCGTCAACAAAAAGAGGGTGCTGAGTTCGCCTGATGTATCCTTTTTTACAACAAGTTGGTGGCGGAGTTATCCTGTTGTTGAAAGTGCAACCGAGATCGAGCTGCAATCAACTTTCCGGTGAACAGGATGGCGCACTGAAAGTGAAATTGACATCGCCACCGGTTGACGGGGCCGCCAACAAGTGCTGCTGTGAATATCTGGCGAAACTGTTTGGTATCGCCAAAAATCGAGTCGAGCTGGTGGCCGGTGCCAAGTCGCGTAAAAAACGGGTTCTTTTGCACGATCTACAGATTCATCAGGTCTCGGCTGTCCTTGATACCCAC
>JAUVEB010000007.1 GCA_030595055.1 Desulfuromonadaceae bacterium | reverse complement strand
GGTTGTGGGGCGCACTTGACAGCGTTGAGAAGATTAAAAAGCGGAGCATTTTCAATCAATGATTGTGTATCCTTAGGGCATCTGCAGTCGGTCAATGATTCCACTCCGCAACTTTTGACCCTGGATCAGGCCTTGTTCGATTATCCGGCTGTACAGCTTGACGAAACGGCAGCGAAGGCACTCACCTGTGGTATTCCCCCACAACTTGAGCAGGTCGACATTATCGGCGATATCGAAGTTGGTCAGGTTGTACGTTTACGAGCGGTGGAAACTTTAGCTGCTATGGCACGTTTTTCGCCCCATCGGTTAAGAGAAAAACGTGGAGATTTTGAGTTGATCAGGGTTTTTGTCGGTCAATGAGTTCCCTTTGATAGTTCTTTACAGAGCAACCTAACTGTGGTAAACAGCGTAGGTTCAAGTATCTATTAAAACAGCCACGCCACTGGCTTTATTGAAAACTTAAAAAGGAGATCGCAGTGTTCGCTACAGAACGTAAACAGGAAATTATCAACGAGTATAAACGACATGAGGGCGACACCGGTTCTCCGGAAGTTCAGGTTGCACTTCTGACCGCACGGATTACTTACCTGACGGAACACTTCAAAACCCATAAAAAGGATCATCATTCCCGTCGTGGGTTGCTGAAGATGGTTGGTCAGCGTCGTCGGTTGCTTGACTACCTGATCAAACAGGACGTCGAGCGTTACCGGACGATTATTAAAGCCCTCGGGATCCGCCGCTAAAAAAAAGCAGCATGTCCATTGGGTATGCTGCTTTTCTCTTTTAACCGTCGTAGCTCTGGAGGCTGTCCGGAGAGAATATCTGCTCATAACAGCAGGATTGTCTCAGGCCAACCTCCACCAGCTATTTTTTTTATCAGGCTACATAGAGTTTCCAGATGGCTGGAAGCTGCCGACAAGGAGTAATGGATGGCCTATCATAAGGTAGAAGTAACATTCAACGGACAACCGTTGACCATTGAAACCGGCAAAGTTGCCCGTCAGGCCGACGGTGCAGTTATTGTCACTTACGGTGAAACCAAGGTGCTCTGTACTGTGGTTTCATCCAGAAAAATGCGCGAAGGACAGGATTTCTTTCCCCTGACCGTCAACTACGCGGAAAAATTCTATTCAGCAGGTAAAATTCCCGGTTCTTTCTTCCGTCGGGAGCGTGGTACCACCGAGCGTGAGACCTTGATCTGTCGCCTGATCGACCGTCCGATGCGGCCGCTCTTCCCGAAGGGCTACATGTTCGAAACTCAGATCATGCCGTCGGTGATATCCGCTGACCTGGTCAATGACCCTGATACCTTGGCGATGATTGCTGCCTCGGCTTCGGTCGCGATTTCCGACATTCCATTTGAAGGTCCGATTGCCGCAGTTCGCGTCGGTCGCCTTGACGGTCAGTTTGTCGCTAACCCGACCAACGAACAGATCGAAGAGAGTGATGTCGAGATCATTGTTTCGGGTTCCAAGGATGCCGTGATGATGGTTGAGGGTGAGTCGAATTTCCTCTCGGAAGCGGACATGCTGGATGCCATCTTTTTCGGCCACGAAGCACTGCAGCCGTTGATTGCTGTTCAGGAAAAACTGGCCAAGTTGGTCGGTAAGGAAAAGCGTGTATTTGAAGTCGCTCAGGCGGATGAACACCTTGTGATCAAAGTCACTGAACTGGCTGAGCCAAAAGTTGTTGAGGCTGTCAAAATTCAGAGCAAGCAGGATCGTTATGCAGCCCTGGGTGATATCCGTGCTGCAGTTAAGGAACAGCTGGCTGAAATCTACGAAGGGCGTGAAGGGGAAATTTCCGCAGCTCTCGGTGCGGTGGAAAAGAGTGTTGTACGCCTGATGGTCGCCAAAGACCGGATCCGGATCGACGGTCGCGACATGACCACTATCCGCCCGATCAGCTGTGAAGTCGGCGTGCTGCCGCGCGCCCACGGTAGTGCTCTGTTTACCCGCGGTGAAACACAGGCATTGGTTGCCGCCACGTTGGGTACCAGAACTGACGAGCAGCGTATGGACAATGTCCAGGGGATGGATTTCAAGAAGTTCATGCTCCATTACAACTTTCCGCCGTTCTGCGTTGGTGAAACCAGTATGCGCCTCTTTCCGGGCCGGCGTGAGATCGGTCACGGTATGCTCGCCGAGCGCAGTGCCGCACAAATTCTGCCGAAACACGAAGACTTCCCCTACACCATTCGGGTCGTCTCCGATGTCCTTGAGTCAAATGGGTCTTCCTCTATGGCTTCGGTCTGTGGAGCCTCTCTGTCGCTGATGGACGCCGGTGTGCCGGTCTCCGAAGCGATCGCCGGGATTGCCATGGGGCTGATCAAGGAAGGGGAGAATGTTGCAGTACTCTCCGATATCCTCGGTGATGAGGATCATCTGGGTGATATGGACTTCAAGGTGACCGGTTCGGCAAAGGGTATCACTGCGTTGCAGATGGATATCAAAATCACCGGTGTAACCAGAGAAATTATGCAGCAGGCACTGGAACAGGCCCGTGAAGGTCGTATTCATATCCTCGGTGAAATGGCCAAGGCACTCGACGCACCACGCCCCGAGCTTTCCCCGCATGCGCCGCAGATTACCAGCATCAAGGTTAAGCAGGATCAGGTTCGTACTGTTATCGGTTCCGGTGGTAAAAATATCCGTGGCATCATTGAGGCGACCGGTTGTGCCATCGATATTGAAGATGACGGTACCATCAAAATTGCCTCTACGGATGGTGCTGCCGCCAAGGCTGCGATCAAGATGATCCGTGATCTGACCCAAGAAGCTGAAGTTGGTAAACTGTATGCGGGCAAGGTTAAAAAGATCATGGAGTTCGGTGCTTTTGTTGAAATCTTTCCGGGTACCGATGGGCTCGTTCACGTTTCCGAGCTGGATAAGGAACGCGTACGGAATGTCACCGACGTTCTGAACGAAGGGGATGAGGTGTTGGTCAAGTGCATCGGTGTCGATCGTCAAGGGAAAATTAAATTGTCGCGCAAGGCGGCCCTCGGTCAGGAACTTTCTGAAGAGGCTTAATCCGCCAAATAAACTGTTGAAGTAAAAACGATGGCCGGTGAATCTGTTGAGTTTCGCCGGCCATTTTTACCTGAGAATCGGTCGAAAATGTCTAAACCGCTTATTCAATTCAAAAAGCTCCATCCGGATGCGCGGATTCCACGCTATATGACAACCTTTGCTGCGGGGATGGATATTCAAGCGCTGCCTGAAAAAAATATTATCCTGGCTCCCGGCGAACGCACCTTGATTCCCACAGGGCTTGCCGTAGCGATCCCGCCCGGTTATGAAATTCAGGTCCGTCCACGCTCTGGTTTGGCCATCAAACATGGTATCAGCCTGGTGAATTCTCCCGGAACAATCGATGCCGATTATCGTGGGGAAATCGGTATTATTGTCATCAATCACGGACGAGAGCTTTTCACCATTGAGCCTGGTGACCGGATAGCCCAGTTGGTTGTTGCTCCCGTCTGCCAAGGAGAATTGCGAGAAGTTACCGAACTCTTGGAAACGGATCGCGGGGCAGGTGGATTCGGCCATACCGGTCATAAAGAGGCCGAGGCGTGACGCAAAAAAACAATCCGGAAGATCTGCTTGAATTTCCCTGCCACTATCAATTTAAAGCGCTCGGTGTCGCTGGAGATCGTTTTAAACAGGCCGTTGAGACGGCTGTTGTCAAGCATGTTCCCGTCGGCACCGGTGCGGTACGCAGTCGTTCCAGTGGTAAAGGAACCTATCAATCGGTCTCTGTTCAGGTCACTCTTCAAAACTATCAACAATTGACCTCCATATATGCCGAGATACGTCAGGTAGCCGATTTGAAAATGTTGCTTTAACAAGAGGGTCAGAGTAAACTGCGACAGTTTATTGGCATGATACATTAATGAGGAGCTGGCATGATTCTGTCGATCAATCAGGAAAATCCACATACACGCCATATCAACCAAGTGACAGAATGTCTGCGGCAGGGTGGGGTGATTATTTATCCGACAGATACAACTTACGGCCTCGGTTGCGATATTTTTAACCGCAAAGGGGTGAAAAAAATCTTTCAGATTAAACAGCGCGATAGTCGGAAACCTTTTTCTTTTATCTGTACTGATCTCGCGGAAATTTCCAACTACGCTCAGGTCAGTAACTTTGCCTTTAAAATCATGAAGCGGCATCTGCCCGGCCCCTATACTTTTGTTCTAGAGGCCACAAAAATTGTTCCTGATTCATTGAGTACCAAGCAAAAAACCGTCGGTGTGCGGATCCCTGACAATCGTATTTGCCAGGAGATTGTCAGGCAACTCGGTCATCCCCTGGTCACCACCAGTGCGAATCTTTCTGGAGAATCAGCACCTCAGGATCCCCGGCAAATTGACGAAAACATGGGGCGTATGGTGGACATAGTAATCGATGGTGGAATATCGCTTGGTGAGGCCTCAACAGTTATCAGTCTGGTCGATGACCAGATTGAAGTCTTACGTCAGGGTCGCGGTGATATCTCCTGGATTGAGTAGGATAATCAATGGCCGACAAAATTCTTGATGTCGTGTTTTTTCAGCGCATATGGCCTGCCGGTGAATGGCAATATGCTGACCCGACTACCGGGTTGACAAAAATGCTGACTGAGATGAAAGAGGAGCTTTGCCGTTTCGGTATCCAGTTACGCTGTATTGAAGAGGAATTTGTATCTGAAATCAGAGGATACCAGGATCTTCTCAATAGTATGCGTGTGGCTTATCCGGCGGCAAGGATCGGTAGCCTTCCCCTTGGCCGCGTCATCGGTGTCAGTAAAAGTCTGGACATCGTCGAAGATCTGCGTCGAGGAATCAACCGGGTGGCTTTTGCGCCGGAAACTGTCGAACCTTCCGAAGGCGATAAGATAGCCTGCCATGATTGCGGCTGTGGTTGCTGACTTAGTTTTCAATACTGACGAAAAAGCCTGACATTTTCTTGTCAGGCTTTTTTTATATCGATTCAGGTGAAATTGAGTTTCCGTTCCAAGTCCATCGAATTAGACACACGCTTTGCTTCCTTCATGGTGATGATGTCTTTTTTGCACAACTGGATTAGATGCTGGTCCATTGATTGCATCTGGTATTGCGCACTGCCTTTCTCGATATGTCCATTGATTTCGTCCAGATTACCGTCGCGAATACAGGCCTGAATCGTTGTTGTGACCCGCATGACTTCGACGACCGGTATGATATTCTCACCCTCCTTGTCTTCAATCAAGCGTAGCGAAACAGTTGCGACGAGAATGTCGGCCAAACGTTGCCGAATGATTTCTTGTGCGTCCGGGGGAAAATGACCAACCAGACGGTTAATAGTTGTCACGGCATTTGGCGTGTGCAACGTTGAGAAGACCAGATGACCTGTTTCTGAAGCCTTGATGCAGGCATCAATGGTTTCCAAATCGCGCATTTCTCCAACCATAATCACGTCCGGATCCATGCGCAAGGATGTTTTGAGTGCGGTGCTGAAATTATCGGTATCGATGCCGACTTCACGTTGAATGATGCAGCTTCTTCTGGAAGAAAAGAGAAATTCTATCGGATCTTCTATAGTAATGATATTGAAGGAATATTTTTCATTAATATAGTTGATCATCGAAGCCATGGTGGTTGATTTACCGTGACCGGTCGGACCGGTGACCAAAACCAGGCCGTTTGGTGCTTTGACAATTTCAGTGAGTACTGTCGGTAGTTTCAAGTCCTGAAAACTGCCGATTTCGGGTGGAATGACCCGCATAACGATGCCGACGTTCCCTCTTTGCTTGAAAATACTGACCCGGAACCGACCGTTGTTTGAGAGTGAATAGGAAGCATCAAACTCTTTAAAGTCTTCCGGCAGATTACGACCGTTGTTTGCCATGATGGTCGAGGCGATAAATTCAGTATCTGCCTGCTTCAGGTTGGGAAGTTTCGAGCGCAGCAGTTGTCCATGAGCGCGAAAAAAAGGTGGATTATCGACCTCAAAGTGAACGTCTGAAACCCGTTTGGCAAAAGCAATCTCCAGAATCTGATTTAATGTTTTGATATCCATCACAGCACCTTAACGGCCAGATTGTGGCCCGGAAGATTTTTTCACTTGTTTACGGAACAGGGCATTTTTCATGGCTATGCCCGCTTGGCTGATAAAAAACTCCAGAAAATCAAGCGGCACTTGAGCGATTTTTTTGTTGCCGAAATCAGCATAAGTCAGAGTAATTATCCTATCATTGCTTTTTAATGGCAGCAAAAGCATGGTGGTTTCCATCGGTGCACCGATTTCCGGATAAAGAAATTCCGCCAGTGTTCCATCATTACTCGGACCGTAATATGTTGTTCCTTCTTTGATGACATTCTGAAAAATAGATCCGTCAATCACCGGAATTCTAAATTTCATCGCTGCTGATGCCCCCTGATTTTTATCGTTCATCACTCCGAGGCTTCGCTCTGCTATCAGCTCAGACTTGTCGACAATCAGCGTCAGGCTGCGTTCAAAAAATTCACCGACAAATTGTAACACGTTGAGGGCAATGTTCGGAGCTTTGTCCAACAAACGCAAGCCGGAAAGGCGGTTGCGCAACATAGCAAACTGTTGACGCCGTTCTTCGTTGAAACAGCTGCGGATATAAGTTTGAAAGCTGTTGAAAAAAACAATGAGATCCTTAACATACGTTTCACGTTGTTCGGACAAATAAGGTTTGGGCAAGACCGCACGTACACCCTCCTTAAGGGATTGTAAAGAAAAACTGGAATTGAGAGGTGACGCCAACTGAATGACGGAAATATTAGGATACCGGACAAGTTTCTGTGTGCGGATAGCGATAATTTCTTCACTTGTAAAGCCCTCCAGCTGTTCTGCCGGGCCATCAAAAACCAAGATCGGCTCAAGGTATTTGCCGATCGTTCGATCAATCAAGCTGTCCAGCTCCTGCTTGTCTGAAGACATAAAGACAAGAATTCCTTCTTTTTTACAGACGGTCATGATTGCATGCTGGATAAATTCATCATGAGTGTACATGATAACGGCTTGAGATTTCGGTGCTGACGCCAGGCCGCTGTCATCGCCGAAGAGGGGGGTAGAGACTTCGGAAAGGAAGGTGGTAAGTTGTTCTTTCTCTTCAACTTCCAGTTCCGGGAGGGTTCTTTCAATAACCTGTCGATGTATTTCTGCAGGGTCGAAAGCTTCAAGCCCCTTAAAAATGCGGGGTTTTTTCTTTTCAATTTGATCCAGGTCAGCCAGGCCGAGAATGTCCTCAGAAAGAACGATGTCGTCCGATTCACCAGACGGCTCTTCGCTCGCCTCTGCAGTATCTAGTTGAGGCATTTCATCCAGAGGTTCATCAACAAGTTCGATTTCACCTGCATGAACTTTTTCATCAAAAATTCGCAGGGCATCCATGAGGACCATTTGAGTGTCGAGAGTGATCTGCTCAAGCTGTGTCGGCAGGTAGCGGTAATTATCATTAAAATTGGGCATTTCAGCATCAAGGCTGAATATTCCTTTGGTCCAGCTGATCATTTCAACGACTGTCATTTCGATTAATGTCTCAAGAGCTTTGTAAGCCATATCTTTGGACATATCACAGTGATCGAAAAGCGTTGATATTAATGGTTTTTTTTCTTCTCCTGTCTGTTGTTGCAGCTGCAGAGCTTTTTTCAGATCCGCCTCTGAGATAATATTGGCTTCCAATAGTATCTGGCCAATCCGCAATTTATCATCTGAATGGCTTGCCCCGACAATGTAGCCATTGTCGAAAATCAGCCGACCTTCCCCTTTGCGGCTATAGACATTTAAATTTCCCGATTTGCGAGTTGAATGGATGAGTTGAATAACATCGATAATCGGTAGATGCTCAAGTTCGCCGGTTAAAGGCATCTAGGGTTTTCCTTTCTGATGCTGTTGCTGGCAGTTTTTTTAATAAATACACTAATTTGAATTTATGAAAAAGGTTAAAATGCATTAAAACTTAAAAACGGTTATAAGTTCAAGATATTTTAACCAATTTTGAGGAAAATTCGGTTGCCGATGTCAGAAGAATTTTACAGTCGGATTAAGTGCTCGGTTTCTTATGGACCAGCCACACCATTTTCAAAAATCCTATGGACATACGAGAACCCCATATGGCAGGACATTTGAAAACGGATTGACGGCCGTTGCCGGGAGGCGGCGAAAGCAGTCACAATCGCTGAGATTTGAGAAAAAACTCTCTACTTTTGGTATGTCCCGATGGTTCCAATCTATGCTGTCGGCCAGAGCAACCTAGGAATCTGTCGGACTTAACAAGAGCCTACTGCGAAATCGGCTGATCGGTCCAGATCTACGGCAATTTTCGACAAATAGCCATGCTATTCGCTCTCAAATTCCCGTAAATCTGGCCTCGAACATCCAATTTCTCGCTACGGCCCGTCAAGTCCGACAGACTCCTAGGTAACCTTCTTTGATTTCCGCACCTCTTTCAGGTGGTTGAACATGGCATCTATAGTCCCTCAACTCTAACTTTTCTGTAAAATAGAGAATTATTTTTGTGTGCCTTCACTAAACTGCATATTCTAGTGTGGTAAGATTGTTCTTTCCTATGCCAATCCACCTAAACAAAGAAGGCAAACTATGCTCATCCTAGTCACACATCCAGAGGCAAATGAAGTTGTCAATATCAAAAAAACAAAAAACTGATGCCGACATGAGATATCTAAATAAATTCATAAAACCTTTGGCAAGTTTAATTTTACTGTTAAGTATAGTTGGATGTAGTGATAAAGAAAAAGAGAATGAAACTGAAAGTGCGTCACTCAACCTGTTTGAATATCGTGCAATTACAGTAATCGTTCCAAATGTAGGCGGCAGGACTATTCGTGGTCCTGTTCTAGATGAAGCTAAATTGTTCAGTGAAAAAACAGGAGCAAGTGTAAGGGTGGTAACACCAGGATGGAAAAGTACAATCGGTAAAATAAAAGAATCATTAACTGATCCTAAAATAAATTTTGATATTTTTGTAATTATCACAAGTTGGGGTGGTTCTTTATTGGGTGAAAATCATATAGAACCGATTCCTGAATGGGTTAAGGAAAAAATAGAGTGGAAAGATGTACTTCCTGTTTATAAAAACAGTATCTTATCTTGGGGAAATAAACCGTATGGATTACCTTATGATGGGGATTGCGTAAACTTATATTACCGGAAAGATATATTTGCAAATAACACAAATCAAGAAAAGTTTTTTAAAAAATTTGGCTATAAATTAACACCACCAACCACCTGGGACATGTATGAAGATATTGCTAAGTTTTTTGATGGTTGGGATTGGGATGATGATGGGAAGATAGAGCATGGGATAGCAGAGAATCGTTTGAGAGGTTATGGCTCTGTATTGCAATTCTTTACCAGGGCTGCTGCTTATGCAAAACATCCCGATGATAAGGCATATTATTTTGATATTGCTACGATGAAACCCCGTATAAATAATCCAGGCTTTGTAGAGGCTTTTGAGGATTATATTAATATTATGAAATATGGACCAAAAGAGATGTTGAATTTACAAACGGATGACATCAGAAAGAGTTTTATTTCAGGTGATGTTGCTATGGCAATTGATTGGGCTGATATGGGACCAATGGCTGTAAATTCTGACATATCTGTTGTAAAGGATAGAGTCGGCTATGCTGCTTTGCCTGGCTATGACAGAGTATATAATAACAAAACAAAAAAATGGGATAGCCAATACAATAATCCATCTTCGATTGCAGGAAACTGGACTATTTTAGTAAATAAAGATTCTAAAGATAAGAAGCTGGCATTTGAATTTGCTGCACATATGACCTCTCCTATTTTGACTAAAAAATTGATCACAATTGGTTGGACAGGGATAAATCCATCGAGATATTCACACTTTGAGGACATGTCTGACTGGGATGGCTCTGGATTTAGCCCAAGTGATACCAGGGAGTATTTAAATACTATCTCTAAATCATTGGATAATGAAAATGTAATGGTAGATATAAGAATTCCCGGAGCATCAAAATATTATGATGTGGCGGGTGAGTATATTGACTTGGCTTTAAAAGGAAAAATGGAACCAAAAGAGGCTTTAGATAAAATATCATTAAAGTGGGATGAGATAACAGATTCTCTAGGTAGGAAAAGTCAAATACAGTTATATAAAAAATCAGTAAATTATTAGTCAGGTGCAATTGTGGAAAACTATAGTATTAAAAAAATATCATCATATGGGTTTTTTATACTAATGACTGGTTTAATTATTAGTGCCTCAATTCTGATATTTTTACTTTTTAAACTTGAGGACATAAGGGAGAAATTAACATTAATCCAGAATACTCATAAATCTTTTTTACAATTAAAGAATGACACGGAGAGATTACTGACAACAGGTGAACTGGAGGAAAGTATAATTTCCTTAATCAAGTCATCAAAAAAGTTCAACAATACGTTAAAAATGTCAGACGAGTACAATCTGAAAGAGATTGATGAGTTATGGTATGTTTGTCAGAAAGAGATCTCTGCAATAGTAGAGAATTTACAAAAACCGATTTTCAATCCAAAGAACATAAAACATAAACCTCTTTTACATAGAAGGGGAGAACTGTTCTTACAAAATGATTCAAATGAGTTTTATATTTTATTAACAGAGGTTACAGATTCTATAGAGTTTCTTTTACAGAATGAAATTTTTATTTTGGATATTTTTGAAAAAATAGATAACAATCAGAAAATATATGAAAAAATAGAGTTAAAAAAGACTAAAAAATATGCTGTCTTTTTCCCTTTGACCGTATTGATTATAACAACAATCTTAGCCGTTTTTATTTCAAAAATTGCAACCAAAACAGAAAAGAATCTTGCCCAAAATGAAGCTTTTTTGGACTCAGTGATTGAAAATATTCCTAATATGATTTTTGTTAAAGATGCAGAGGAGCTCAAGTTTGTACGGTTCAATAAAGCTGGTGAAAATCTGCTGGGCTATACAAGGAATGAGCTGCTTGGCAAAAATGATTATGATTTTTTTCCGAAACAGGAAGCCGATTTCTTCACCCAAAAAGATAGAGAAGTATTAGACCTGAAGGCACTTGTTGATATTTCAGAGGAACAAATAGAAACCAAATACAAAGGTAAGAGAATACTCCATACAAAAAAAATCACCTTGTTCGACGAAAAAGGTAAGCCAGAATATCTTCTGGGAATTTCTGAAGATATCACCGAGCAAAAACGACTTGAAGACCAACTCAGGCAGACTCAAAAGATGGAGGCTATCGGCATTCTGGCAGGTGGCATCGCCCACAACTTCAACAATAACCTGGCAATTATTCTTGGTAACCTGGAAATGGGTCAGCGTAAGTTCTCTGAACCTGAAAAAGTTAAAAACTTCATTGAAGTCGCCAAAACAGCAGCGCTACGTTCACGAGACTTGGTCAATCAAATTCTTACCTACAGTCGGCAGGGATCAAGCACAAAAGAGCCCATTTATCTGAAACTGGTGATAGATGAAACCAGGAAAATGTTGCAATCTACCCTCCCAACTACCGTTAAACTTCATTATCAGGCCATGCTGGGAGCGTCAGAGATCATAATCAATGCTGATCCAAACAGGATTCAGGAAGCCCTGCTCAACCTTTGTAACAATGCCGTTCAAGCTATGGATGAAAAAGGCGACCTCAATATCTATCTAGATAAAGTTGATCTCAGTAAACATGACATCCCTGCCCAGTATGACTGTCTGCCCGGACTCTATGTAGTGCTCAGCGTGGAGGATAACGGCGGCGGTATGGATCAGGCGACTCTTGATAAAATTTTCGATCCATTCTTCACTACCAAAAAAGTGGGCAAGGGGACTGGCATGGGGCTGGCAACTGTTCAGGGGATTGTCGACCAGCATGGTGGCCTAATCAAAGTTCACAGCACTACCAGTGAGGGAAGTCGCTTTGAGCTGTATTTTCCAATGACCGAAGAGGTGCAACTAACTAGCCAGAAGCAAGAGAAGATAGTCCCACAGCAAGGTACGGAAGCAATTTTATTAGTGGATGATGATGAATTACTTGTTGACCTTGGTAAGCAGATTCTGACAGATCTTGGGTACATCGTTACTACAGCCATTAACGGTCATGATGCGTTGATGATCATTGAGAAAAATCCACAGCAGTTTGATCTGATTATTACCGACCAATCCATGCCAAAAATGACCGGGCTGGAGCTGGCACAAAAGATCAAAAAGTTGAACTCTCAATCACTTGTCATCCTGATGACTGGATACAGCTCAAAAATTTTGGAAGGTGATATCGGAAAACATGGTATTTCAGCCTATTGCAGAAAACCACTGCGCCTTGTTGAGTTATCTCAGGTCGTTAGAAGGGTGTTGGATGGAGCATGCTAGTCTGATTGACCACCCGTTACAGGACAAATATGCCTCATCCAGTTTACACATGCTGGGGCTTTATCATAAGTTGTTCTGGTACATTCCGGTGTTGCCTGAGATGAATCACACAAGATCGGCGAATCTGCACTTCAAAAATCAGGCTTTCAATTTCGAGAATGAATTTCGGGGGGATTCTGCCTCATTTGCAAAACTTGTAAGATTTGAAGCATTACAGAAAGTGAAAATAGGAGAAGGGCAGGGTTCAAGTTGCACGTAAACGCACCCTATACGCACCCTAGAAAAACAAAAGGCCTAAAACCAAAATGATTTTAGACCTTTATAATAACTGGTGCCGAAGGCGAGACTCGAACTCGCACGAGCAATTGCTCACCACCCCCTCAAGATGGCGTGTCTACCAGTTCCACCACTTCGGCGAATGGTCTGTATATATACTGAAAAGCTTTGAAAGCTGTCAATCAATATTCCCGTTTATAATTATTTTTCTTCTGCAGGTTCAGGCGCAGCAGCGGGTGCCGGGGTTGATTGCGCCGGTGCGGCAACCGTACTCGGCATCACGCTTTGCGAACTTGGCGAACCGTAAAAGTAGGCAAGAGATAAACTGGTCAGCATGAAAATGATCGCCGCGCCGGCAGTCACCTTACTCATGAAGTTACCGCCGCCGGAAGCGCCGAAAATGGTCTGACTGGCACCTGCACCGAAAGAGGCACCGGCCTCGGCGCCTTTGCCCATCTGCAACAAAACAATAATGATCAGGGCGATGGAAACAACAACGTGAAGAACGATCAAGAAATTGGACATGCTTAAAGGCTCCTTGGGCTCAGCTTATTTTGGAACGCAGAAAACTAACATAGATTGGTGGATTTGCAAAGAAATTTATAACAGGAATTTCTTGCCGAGAAAAGTCTCTTCATCAAGGCTTCTCTCGGCGCCGATCAGGGCTCAGTGAATGTACGCGTCAGTGACATAACGTCTCATCATGACATGTGTGTTGAAATAGTAGGCATTTTTGCCGATGGCGTTTTTCATGACTTTAATCCAGCCTTTTCGGTCGTTGTAGTAGAGCGGGATGATAATATTTTCGAGTTTTTGATACATGTCTTCAAGGTCTTCTTCCGCCCTGCCGACCTCTTGATCAACTTCTGTCGGTGGCGGTCCGATTGACCATCCGGTGACACCTTCCATATGGCCTTCAATCCACCAGCCATCCAGAACACTGAAGTTGGGGACACCGTTCAGGGCTGCCTTCATACCGCTGGTGCCCGATGCTTCCAAGGGGCGCATCGGATTGTTGAGCCATATGTCAACCCCGGGGATAAAGCGTGAAGCGATATCCATATTGTAGTTTTCCAGGTAGATCAGATCGATTTCTCCACGGAGGTCATAGGCCTGCTTGATGATCCGCTGGATAACTTTTTTTCCTTCCTCATCTTGCGGGTGCGATTTGCCGCCGAAAACGAACTGCAGCTTGCCACGACCGATTTCAAGTAACCGATCAATATCTTTAAAGATCAGATCGCCGCGCTTGTAGGTTGCTGCCCGACGGGCAAAACCGATCGTCAGCAGATCAGGATTTAACTCTTTGCCGGTGACCTCCTTGATGTAATGAAAGAAGAGGGCTTTGGCCCCACAATGATTTTCCCAGAGTTCTTCATCCGGAATAATGTCGGCCCGTACCAGCAACTCTGGTTCATTTGCCCAGCCCGGGAGATATTTGTCGTACAGGTTGACGAAAAAGGGAGAACACCAGGTAAAAGGGTGGATTCCGTTGGTGATTGCGTGAATTTCAAAACCGGGAAAGAGATTTTGTGAAACTTCGCCATGACGCTTGGCGACACCATTGATGTATTTACTTAACTTGAGGGCCAATATCGTCATGTTCAGATGGTCATCACCGGAGATTTTCTTGAGGAACTCGATCGGAACCTCCGGCGGCAGGATTCGCTCGGCAAGGTCGTAGGGAAAGCGGTCATGGCCAGCTTCAACCGGCGTGTGCGTGGTAAAGACGCACTGATCCATGACCTGCTGTGCATTAGAGGAATTGCATTCCTCCAAGGCAGATTCTATGGGGACGCGGGCTTTATTGAGCAGTTCAATGGTCAGTAAGCTCGCATGCCCTTCGTTCATATGATATTTTTTGATGGCAAAATTCAGGGCCTGTAGAATTCTTGCCCCACCGATACCGAGAACGATTTCCTGTTTTAAGCGCAAATCAAGGCCACCACCATAAAGGTGATCGGTAATCTTGCGATCTTCTTCAGCGTTTCCCGGTATGTCGGTGTCCAGAAACAGCACGGGCAGTCGACCTCCTGCCGGACTTTTCACCGTATGCAGCCAAGCCTGAATTTTGACATCCCGTTTTTCTATAGTCACCAGGGTTTTGGTCGGCAGTCGCTGCATATATTTTTCCGGCTGCCAGATGATATCCGATTCCTGTTGCCAACCATCAGAATTGAAATGCTGCCGGAAATAGCCTTTTCGGTACAACAAGGTAACGGCAATCATGGGAATTCTCAGGTCGGCCGCGCTTTTGATTGTGTCGCCGGCCAGCACTCCGAGACCGCCACTGTAGGTGGGGATTTCCGCTTTCAGGCCGATTTCCATAGAGAAATACGCAATACGTTGATCTTGGGTAAATTGTTTCCAGTCTTCCATTCGCAGTGCCTCCCGGGTTGATTAACTGGGTGGTTGTCCGAGAATACGTGCCGTAGCGAGAAATCGGCTGTTCGAGGGCAGATTTCCGTAGGTTTGAGAGCGAATAGCACCGCTATGTGTCGAAAACCTACGGAAATATGGATCGATCAGACGGTTTCGCAGTAGGTTCTTGTATTGTCAGACAGCCTCCTGATATGCATTTAAGTTTAGCAGAAGGTCCCGTATCGTCTAGGAGGCTGTCTGACTATTCGGGCCGAAGTGAAAATTTGGAGGTTTGAGGGCAGCTTTGGGCGCATGCCTTTTTGTCAGTGCAGCATTCAATGGAACATGTTTTTTATCGATCCCTTACGGTCAATAAAGGTTTGGCCGGTGGTGTTGATTTAACAGTTGAAAGCTGTTAAGAATTGCTTGTAGATCATTTATGTTCTTCTGATTTCAATGACTTCTGCGACCCTTTTCGCGCAAAGAGTTTTATAATATGAAAATCGATTACAGTCTCAAAAACGCTTTGGTTTGGAGATTTATTGTTGTTTCAATCTTGCCATTGTTGATTCTCAGTAGCCTCTCCCTGAAATATTTCACCAGTGAAACCGAACGCGGTCTGGTTCGTGAAAATCGTTCTATTGCGGAATCTGTTGCTGCTCAGATATCGCTGGAATTGCAGGAACCTCTTTTGTTGCTTCATGGGTTTACGCAAACTTATCCGCTTATTTCAAATGATGACGCAAAGATTTCTCACTCCTTAAATGAGTTGATCAAAAAAAACAGCGGAATTGAAGCCATTCTTTTGTTGGATAAAAATCGTCGAGTTGTCGCTCAAGCATTGCCTGAAAATGCTCCAAATAGTCAATTTGACTTTGTGGGTCGAGACCTTTCTCTTTTGCCCCAAGTAAAAAATATCTCTCAAGAACCGGGTTTCACTTGGTCAAAAGCCACATTTTCAGATTCTTCTGACAGGGTTTCTTTGGTTTTGTCCTGGAAATTTAACGAGTTTTTACTGATTAGCTATATCCATATTGAACAGCTTTACCAGCGGTTTGCTGCTCTGCTGAATGAACAACCATCTCATCTGTTGTTGCTCGATAATCGCGGAAAACTGCTTTTTCAGTTTCCACGGGATACGACAGAGTCGACCCTCACATTGGCCAACCTGACTCCCGTCAAGGTTGCCATGTCCGGAGAGCAGCATACCGCCAAGTATGTGTTGCAGGAGACAACCTATCTTG
This sequence comes from Desulfuromonadaceae bacterium, assembly GCA_030595055.1. GTDB lineage: Bacteria > Desulfobacterota > Desulfuromonadia > Desulfuromonadales > Geopsychrobacteraceae > Malonomonas. The sequence goes on along the minus strand of JAUVEB010000007.1, from coordinate 14,783 downwards.
GCACGGCTGTCGCCATTCCCTCAATCAACTGGCTGGTTTTATTCGGTCAGGATGATGCTGTTTTAACCAACGTCATCTGGGAAATAAGGCTTATTTACGGCGGTATATTTTTGCTGGTTCTTCTGCTTGCTTCTCTCTGGGCTCGTTCTTTGTCGATGAAGATTGTCCAGCCGATATCCGATCTGGCACAAAGTGCGGAATCTTTTTCCCAAGGTGATTATCAGTGCCCGCTGCCCTATGGCAACCACCGGGAAATTGACAAGTTGTCCGATAGTTTTCGTGCTATGCGCCAAACCATTGATGAACGTGAAAAGCTCCTGGTGCAAAATCAGAATTATTTCTCCCGTCTGTTTAACGGAGTTGCGGACGCTATCCTGATTTCCCGGCAGAACCCGGATGGAACCCCGGGGAAGTTTATTGAAGTAAATGATGTTGCTTGCCAAATGCTCGGTTATTCACGAGGAGAACTCTTGAAGCTCTCTTCCGCTGATTTGAACCGTCTCAGACAGGAAGAACCGGACACTTTCCAGATTATTCAGCAGAATCTGTCCGATCATGAAAAGACGCTTTTTAAAACGAGCCTGCTGACTGCAAACGGCGATTGGTTGCCGGTAGAAATTGGTTGTCAATTGTTCGAACTGGATGGACGGTTGGTGTTTTTCTCCGTTGCACGCGATATCACGCTGCGGGAAAATTACGAGACATCCATTAAGACACTGGTCCGCAGTACCGTCGGCCTGACCGGCCAGCAATGTCTCGATGAAATTGTTGAAAATCTTTGTGATTGGCTCGGGGCCGATGGCGCCAGTATCGGCATCACCCAAGGGGACTGCTTGCAAGTGAAGGCAACTTGTCTCGCCGGTCAGTTGAAAAAACCTTTCTCTTTGCAGCTTTCCGGCACACCTTATGCGGAGATCCTCGCAGGGCAATATCGCAGCTATAATGAAAATGTCGAGGCAATGTTTCCCGCTTTGCGTCAGTTTGATCTGTCAAAAATAAACAGCTTTGTCGGGATCCCGATGATTGGGCACGATGGCCGGATTATCGGTGTCGTCAGCGCTTTTTCACGGACCTCTATGATTGCGGTGCCGCACGCAGAAGAGCTTTTGTCGGTTATTGCCTCGCGCGCCGCCGCCGAATGTGAGCGGATGGATCACGAACGTCAGCTGGCACAAAGTGAAGAGATGCTGCGGACCCTGTTTAACTCAACGGCCGAGGCGATCGTCGGTCTGGATCTCGATGGCAATTGTATCTTCTGCAACCCGTCTACTTTGCGCATTTTGGGGTATGAAAACGAAAGTGAGTTAATCGGGCAAAGCTTTTATAAGCTGGTCGATAATCAACAGTTGCGCGAACTGACAACTTCCGGGACTGATTGCCCCTTTATGGCGGCAATCGAAAACGAAGAGACGGTTGTCGGCGCCGATGGGGTCCTGTTACGTCGTGACGGACAACAGATACCGGTTGAATACTGGGGACATCGCATGATGCAGCATGGTCAGGCAATCGGCGGGGTGATTACCTTTATTGATATCTCGCGGCGGCGGACTCTGGAGCAACAGTTACGCCATTCTCAGCGGATGGAAGCGATAGGGACCCTGACCGGAGGTATTGCCCATGATTTCAATAATATTCTTACGGTTATTTCCGGTTATGCCGGCCTGTTACAGTCCCTTTATGCTAATGATGAAAAATTGTTGCCGAAGATCAGTAAAATCGCCGAAGCCGCAGAGCGAGGTTCTAAGTTAACCCATGGTTTGCTCGCCTACAGTCGCAAGAAAACAGGATTTTCGACACCGATTGATTTAAATCATCTGGTCCTTCAGGTCCAGGATTTTTTCGGCAAGGTTATTGGGGAACACATTGAAAAGAGATTGATCTTGTCAGAACAACCACTTTTTGTCTTGGGCGATAATTCTCAGATTGAACAAGTGTTGGTGAATCTGGCAACAAATGCCAGAGATGCAATGCCCGGTGGTGGGATTCTGACGATGAAAACGGCCCTGGCAACCCTGGACGAGGATTTTTGCAAGGCTCATGGCTACGGACAGCCCGGTGAGTACGCTTTGGTTTCAGTCGAAGATACCGGAGAGGGAATCCCCAAAGAGGTTCAGCCGAAAATTTTCGACCCCTTTTTTACCACCAAAGATACCGGTAAGGGGACCGGCCTCGGCTTGGCCATTGCTTATGGTATTACCAAACAGCATAAAGGCTATATTATTGTCGATAGTACACGGGAGAAAGGGGCATGCTTCAATATTTACTTGCCCCTGACAACTAAGCGACCTCTACAAAAGCGTTTGCTCCGGCAAGGTGCTTTACCAGGCGGCGACGAAACCATCATGCTGGTTGAAGATGACCCACAAGTGCTTGAAACCACGTGGAATATCCTGACATCGGTCGGCTATAAGGTTGTTACCAGCAGCTGCGCTGAAGAGGCCCTGAAAACTCTCGATTCAGGTGAAAATGAATTTTCCCTGATTCTTTCCGATGTGGTTATGCCCGGCATGAAAGGGAGCGAGTTTTACCTGGCCTTGCGTCAGAAAACGGATATACCGATTGTTTTTATCAGTGGCTATACCTTTGATACTTTACGCGATCAGGGCCTTGTTGCTGAAGAGATTACGCTGCTCAGTAAGCCGATTTCACCCCTGGATCTTTTATCGAAGCTTCGTGAAATCATCGATAAAAACGGTCACTGATAGTCGCCTTTTTTGCTTAAAAGGTTTCCGGCAGGTAACCCGCCAGAAATGACAGCGTCGGCAAATTGCTGATCTGCTCTGCCAATTGTTCGGCTTTAAGCTGTTCGTCACCTTCAACCGTCGTCAGTATGCCGAGCAACTCGTCACTGGCCAGGGTTGCCAAGGTGTGGGCAACAGTTTCTTCCGCAACAGTTTTTTCGGCGGGCATATTGTTCAGTAGATAGCCGGCAATTTTCAGATCCATATTCCGTGCCGCAAAAAGCGTCAGCAGGGTGTGGTTGATGGTCCCCAGTCCCGGCCGACAGACAACCAGCAGAGGGAGGTCGAGGGCTTGAACAAGGTCAACCATGAGCAGTCCCCCGGCCAGCGGAACCATCAATCCTCCGGAACCTTCAATGATGGTAAAATCATGCTGTTCAATAATCTCTTGAGCCTGCCGGCAGAGATGGCTGTAGTCGATGCGGATATTTTCTCTGGAAGCCGCAACGGAAGGGGCCACGGGGGCGCTCAGGCGGTAAGAGCATATCTGCTCGTCCGCTTGCGTTGAGTTGCTCGCCCATTTCAGCAGCGCAGCATCAGGTCCGAGTTCCGCACAATTTTCAACCCCGGTTTCCGCCGGTTTCATCACCCCGACTTTAATCCCACGGTTGACGAGCATTCTGGACAGGGCAGCTGCCACCAAGGATTTACCGACCCCGGTATCCGTTCCAGTAATGAAAAGTCCTTTAGGTTTTTCGAGTTCAGACATTGATAGTGACCTCGGCATCTATTAGCATTTGTTCATCGACAGTATGATTGCGGCCGGAAGTGGTTAAGTAGTTACCAATCATCATCCCGCCGGCTCCGGCCATGAAAATAGCAGACTGGAATTCACCGAGGTTTTTTTCACGTCCACCGCAGACCGTTATGTGTTTATCGGGCAACAGATAACGATAGAGACAAATAATTCTCAGACAATCCATCGGGCTTAACATCTCAGCATCCTGTAAGGGGGTTCCGGCAACCGGGTTGAGAAAATTAAGGGGAACCGAATCGACATCCAGCGCCCTTAATGTCATGCCGAGTTCAATACGTTGTTCGATGGATTCACCAAGCCCGAAGATGCCGCCACAGCAGGTCTTCAGACCGGCTTTTTGGGCACAAATGATCGTCTCGATATCTTCCTGATAATCATGGGTGGTACAAATCTGTGGGAAATATGAGCGGGCTGTCTCCAGATTGTGATGATAGGTTTTACCGCCGGCATCGAAAATGGCTTTGGCGCTTTCCGCATCCAGAATCCCCAGTGAAACGGAGGGGGCAATGGTTGTTTCCCGGTTGATTCTGCGCAAGGCACTGAGCAGGGTGCTGAACTCATTGCCCGGTTTGATGCGAGTGCCACTGGTGACGATCCCATAGCAGTGGCTGCCATTGCGTTGTGCCTGCACCGCCCCCAAGACAATTTCATCGACAGACCTTAATGGGTAGATTGGTACCTTGGCCTGATGGTGCGATGATTGCGCACAAAAGCTGCAGTTTTCCGGGCAGTGACCGGATTTCGCATTGATGATCGAGCAGAGATCCACACGGTCAGCGAAATAATGTTCTTTGATTCCGTGAGCACCTGCCATGTAGGCAGTCAGCTCTGCTCCTTTCGCATGGAGAATCCGGCGAGACTCATCAATCGTGATCTCGTCTCCTCGAATCGATTTAGCGACTAAAGATTTTGCCTTTTCGTTCATCAAGCCATTCCTTTCAATTTTCGGCAGATTATGTTGTTACGGCAGCGATGTCAACGCTGAATGACGCTCTGGTTTACAAGCAGTCTTTGTGAGGTTTTCATCAGTAAGAGGGCCGTTTACGGACAGAAACTGACTATTCATACCTTGTTTGTTCTACCATTTTGTGGTGCAAGTATCTCATATAGGGTTGACGGCTGGAAATTGTGGTGCTAAAACATGATTTTAAAATACCCTTGGAGCATAATGAAATGGTTAAAAAACTGATTGGTCGTAAACTGAAATCATCGCGTTTGAAACGAGACAAAACAATCCAGAAACTTGCGGAAAAGTCCCAGGTTTCTTCTAATATGATTTCCCGAATAGAACGCGGATTAACGACACCTTCCGTTGAAATCTTGATGAAGTTAGCCGATGCCTTGGGTCTGAGCATCAGTTACTTTGTCGAAGAAGCTGAAAAGGGCAGTACCGTTGTCTACACTCCGGCCGGTGAAGGAGAGCCGATCTTCTTTTTTGAGGACAAGCATCAGATTACCAGTTTAACTCAAGGCCTCAGAGATCCTGGGTTCTCCGTGTTTGTCGATACTATTGAGCCCTTTTGTGACAGCGGTGAGGGGGGGATGGTACATACCGGTGAAGAGTTTGCTACCGTTTTGGAAGGCAGCCTGGAATTTATCATTGATGGTGAAAGGTTCTTGCTGGGGAAAGGTGATTCTATCGGTTTCAAAGCGTCTCTTCCACACCGTTGGAACAATCATACGGATCATCAGGCTAAAATCCTGTGGGTCGTTTCCCCACCACCCAATGTTTGATGGCGTCGCAAAAAATAGATGGATTTTTGCGGCGACAATGGAGAGTGTAAAATGCAGGTAAAAAAGATTGTCGGTAAAAAATTAAAAGAAATCCGCCTGAAACAGGAGATGACCATACAGGTTTTGGCGGATAAATCACAGGTTTCCTCAAATATGATCTCGCGTATTGAGAGAGGATTGACGATCCCTTCAGTTGAAATTTTGATGCGGCTTGCCAATGTATTCGACAAGAGTATCAATTATTTCGTAGAAGATGTTTCCACCTCTCACGAGATTGTCCATACTCGCCCAGGGCAGAGAGACAAGACTGTTTATGACGATGAACATAACATGCATACCGAATCGTTTACCTCCGGTCTGCGGGATCCACAGTTTATGTCTCTCTACTGCACAGTGCAGAAGGGCGGCAGTAGCGGACAGCGGAATATGTACCATCCGGGAGATGAGTTGATTTATTTGCTGGAGGGTCGCTTGCGAATGACCATTGTCGATGAGGTCTACGAACTGGAGGCGGGGGACAGTCTCTGCTTTAAATCACACCTTCCGCATCGTTGGGATAATATCGGTGAAGAGGATGCTAAAGTCATCTGGACATTGTCACCCTTTACCATCATTTGATGTTGTTTTATAGCCAACTGCCTGATTTTATACCTCTCCTGTTGACATGACCGGAGCATATTGTATAGTCATAAACGGTATCTGGTGAGACGATGATTCATATTAAAACCTTTCGGGGGCATCATGAACAAGTCTGAACTGGTGGACGCACTGTCGATCGAAAAAAATCTGACCTATAAAAAATCGGAGCAGATTGTCAATCTGATTTTTGAGTCGATGTCTCAGGCTCTGATTGATAATGATCGGATTGAGATTCGTGGGTTCGGTAGCTTTATGGTTAAGGATTATAAAGCCTACATGGGGCGCAACCCGAAAACCGGTGAAGTGATTCAGGTGAAAGAGAAAAAGCTGCCGTTTTTCAAAGTCGGTAAAGAACTGCGTGAGCGTGTCGATTGCTGATCAATTCAGTAAAAAATCAACGAGGGGGCCCGCCACATTTGTGATCGGGCTCTTTTTTTGTCGTTCATATGCCGACGGTTCTCTGTAATCTGGTTATCCACTTTACTCAAATTGGATTCTGATTGGTCGGTTGAAAAACGAAAACCGAAGCCCTTTTTTGCCACAGACATACACGGATAACTACGGGACAAAATCAAGTTTTTAAGGCTTGAAACCAAGATGTAGTATATAAGGGCAAGAGGTATAGAAGGTTTTCTCCACGGTCTTTGCGTCTTGAGTGAACGTGGTGAACGGGTGTGAGGATGATTATGAACTTTTCTGAGTTCAGGTTTTACATCCCGCTCCTGTCCGTGTGGGTCTGTGGCTAATATTTGCTTTCGTAATAGATTCACAGGAGCGAAGTAGATAACCAGATACTGTGATTAATTTCCGGATGAAAACAAGCTATAAACCCGTTCATTTTTGCGAGGTAGAATTCCGATGAGTCAGGTTAACTTAGACAGTCTGCCGGATAGTCCTCTTTTTTCTGATATGAATTCAGGAGAGCTTAAATCCCTCGAATCTTATTTTACCTTCCGGAGAATTTCTGAAGGCAAAACGATATTTATTGAAAATATGCCGGGAGAATCTCTGTATTTGATCAAGCAGGGAACGGTTCGCATCTCCAGGATGCTTGCCGAAGGAGATGAACAAGTACTGATTGTTCTGGGAGCAGACGATGTCTTCGGTGAAATGGCCGTTCTTGATGGCGGCAAACGTTCTGCCACCGCACGGATTGCGGAAGATGTCATTCTTTACGGTTTAACACGCGACGATTATGAATCACTCGCGCAGCAGGATCCGAAACTTGGTCTTAAGCTCACATTGAATATCGTGCGTATTTTCAGTCATCGTGTCCGCAATTCACAGAAGGATTACCGCGCGATGCTGCTGGCCAGTTTGAATAGAAAAGCCTCCTGAAATGACCGTAAACATTTTCATCCTTCGGCGGTTTTTCTGTTGAGAAAAACTACGCAGGGGTATAAGATTCGCGCGACTTAAAAGGCGGTAGACACTTCATTGATCTACCGCCTTTTTTACAAGTGTTTGACTGGGAAAGAGGAAAATTTATGTCAGCATTGCTGAGTCAAGAGCTGATTTTCGGCTTGCTTGGAGGCCTCGGACTTTTCCTTTTCGGCATGAAAACCATGTCAGAAGGTTTACAGAAAATCGCCGGCGCCCGAATGCGGCAGATCCTCGCAGCGCTGACAAATAACCGTATTATCGGCACCATGGTCGGTATTGCAGTGACAGCGATCATTCAATCTTCCAGTGCCACCACGGTTATGGTCGTCGGCTTTGTCAATGCGGGATTGATGTCGTTAATGCAAGCGATCGGCGTTGTCCTCGGTGCGAATATCGGCACCACGGTGACGGCTCAGCTGATTGCTTTCAAAATTACCAAATACGCCCTGCCGGCCATCGGTATCGGGGCCGGTCTGAAGCTTTTCGCAAAACAGAAAAAATACGTTTATATCGGTGAAATAATCCTCGGTTTCGGGATTCTGTTTTTTGGTCTGACGACCATGAAGCTGGCCTTTGATCCGCTAAAAGCCAGCGAAGAATTCAGGCATCTGTTTTTGCTGGTGGGAGACTATAAACTTCTCGGTGTGCTGATCGGCGCGCTGTTAACGGTTGTTGTGCAAAGCAGCAGTGCAACTATCGGCATTACCCTGGCCTTGGCAACATCAGGACTGATCTCGTTTGAAGCGAGTGTTGCCCTGATTCTGGGTGAGAATATCGGCACGACAATCACTGCAAACCTGGCAGCGATTGGAACCAACCTTGCCGCAAAACGAACCGCTTTTGCTCATTTTCTGTTCAATACCCTGGGGACGGGTTTAATCCTGATACTGTTTCCGGTGTATCTGAAGTTTATTTCAATCATCACCCCGGGTGATGCTGATTTTATGATTCAGAGCCAGGCACAGGCTGACAGCTTTTCAGCCTCGATAGGGGATAAACCTTATATTGCCAGGCATATTGCGAACACCCACACGATGTTCAATATCGTCAATACAATTATTTTTCTGCCTTTGATCGGTGTTTTGGCAAAAATATCAACACTGATTATTCGTGGCGAGGATGAGGTTGGCGAACTGCAAGTCAAGTTTATTGATAATCGTGTTCTCAATACTCCGCCGATTGCCATTGGACAAGCACGTCGTGAAACTCTGAGGATGGCCAAAATCACCTTGGAGATGTTACAGGAATGCTGTCAACTTCTTGAGGATGGCAATCTTAAACGAGTTTCCGGTCTGGAAAAACGAGAGGAACTGGTTGATTTCTTACAAAAGGAAATTACCGATTTTCTTGTTCAGTTGTCGCAACGGTCAATTGCGGTACAGACCTCTGAAACTCTGGTTTCGCTCATTCATATGGTCAACGACCTGGAACGGGTTGGTGACCATTGTGAAAATCTCTGGAGGCTCGGCAGCCGCAAGGTTGAAGGAAAAGTCTCTTTTTCCGATTCCGGTGATCATGAAATTATGACTATTGCGCAGACAACCGAGGAATTTATGCGCTTTATTGTCGCGGCGATGGAAAATCAGGATCAAACAATTGCTGTCAAGTCCATTGAGTATGAAGATGCCATTGATGATCTGGAGAGGTCATTGCGGAACAACCATATTTCACGTTTGCATACCGGTGAATGTGCCGTGCAGCCCGGCCTGATTTTCATCGACATGCTGCATAATTTTGAAAAAATCGGCGATCATGCGTTCAATGTCTCCGAGGCGATACTTGGAGAAAAATAGATGTCGGCAGCAATAGATGTCGGCAGCAATACGGTCCGGATGTTGCTCCGCAGCCCCTCGCTGAAAGGACGACAACCGGAGCAGCGGTATTACCAGCAGATAACCCGTCTCGGCGGGGGCTATATTCAAGGCAAGGGTCTTGCTCCGGAAAGTATGGAGCGGACCCTTACTGTTTTGAGTGGATTTAAAGATATCCTTGAACAGGAGCGGGCCAGTCATATTCGCTTGGTCGGAACTGCCGCATTACGCCATGCCGAAAACCGGGAAGAATTTGTCAAACGTGTCAAAGAGCGGACCGGCTTGAATCTCGAAATCATATCCGGGCGGGAAGAGGCACGTTTAAGTGCTGCAGGAATCCTTTCCGTGTTAAATCCTCTCCCTGAAATCTCGTTACTTATCGATATCGGCGGTGGCAGTACCGAATTTATTCTCTGTTCTGCCGAACAGGTTATTTTTCAAGACAGTTACCCGCTGGGCGTTGTTCGTCTCAGCGAAGAGTATGTCGGCAAATCAGCCAGGAAAGTAGCGATTCGGCAGATGCTTGAGCAATTTGATCGAGATCTCAAGGCGGTGGAGAGTATCTCCTCTCCGGCTGCTGACCGGCAATTGGTGGGGACTGCGGGAACGATCACGACCCTGGCTGCCCTGGATCTGCAGATGACAAACTATGATCGGCGGCAGATCAATAACCACGTCCTGAACTATGCGTGGCTACGACAAACCAAGGTTTATCTCAACGGCCTCTCCGTCTCCGCAAGAGAAGCTTTGCCGGGGATCGAGACAGGGCGTGGCGACCTGATTCTGCCGGGACTGGAAGTCCTGCTGCAGGTGCTGGAGCATTTTCGCCAAACCCACATCAAGGTTGCAGATTCCGGCTTGTTGGAAGGGGTCATGTTTGATCTGGAAAAACACTCATCTGGTTGACAGATAATCGCTAATTGCCTATTATTCGGCCTTCACTTTACACCTAAAACATATGTAATCAAGGGACGTTATGCAAAAAGTATTGCTTTCAGGAAATGAGGCGATTGCCCGTGGCGCCTATGAGGCAGGGGTGCTGGTTGCTGCAGCTTATCCGGGTACGCCGAGCACCGAAATCCTGGAAAATGCCAAACGCTATAAAGAGATAGATGCCTCCTGGGCCCCGAATGAAAAAGTTGCCCTGGAGGTTGGTATCGGTGCCAGCTTCGGTGGTGCCAGGGTCTTGGTGACGATGAAACATGTTGGCGTGAATGTCGCTGCAGATCCGCTTTTTACGCTTTCCTACACGGGGGTCCGTGGCGGGTTGGTGCTGGTTGTTGCCGACGATCCGGAATTGCACTCATCGCAGAATGAACAGGACAGTCGGAATTACGCCAAGTTTGCCAAAGTACCGATGTTTGAACCGGCCGACAGCCAGGAAGCTTTGGAGTTTACCAAGCTCGGCTTCGCCGCCGGCGAACAGTTCGACACACCGATATTCCTGCGCAGCACGACCCGGATTTCTCATTCAAAATCGGTGGTTTCCCTTGGTGAACGTCCTCAGGACGTTCCGCAGCCCACTTTGGAACGGAATCCGGCCAAGCTGGTCATGTTACCCGGCAATGCCCGTCGCCGCCATTTTGCGGTCGAAGATCGTCTCCGGAAAATGGCAGAATGGTCCTGTCGGCAGTCCTTTAATCGTATCGAGAAAGGGGCCGGCAAGGTCGGGGTTATCACTGCCGGGGTTTCTTACCAGTATGTGAAAGAAGTGATGCCCGATGCGGATGTTCTGAAAATTGGTCTGGTTTACCCATTGCCTGAGCAGATGATCAGGGATTTCGCGGCAAATTATGAAACCCTCTACGTTGTCGAAGAGCTTGATCCTTTTATTGAAGATCAAGTTCGGGCGATGGGTATACAGGTGATCGGCAAAGATAAATTGTCGATTTGTGGAGAACTGACTCCCGGCCGTATTCAAAAGGGCTTATTCGGTCAAGAATCACCGACCGAAGACAATTCTCCAGAGCTGCCGCCACGGCCACCGAATATGTGTCCCGGCTGCCCGCATCGTGGCGTTTTCATGGAATTGAATCGTGCCAAGGCCTATGTCACCGGTGATATCGGCTGTTATACCCTCGGGTTTATGCCGCCGCTTTCGGCCATGGACACCTGCATCTGCATGGGAGCCAGTATCGGTAACGCCACCGGAATCAGTAAGGTTATCTCAGCAGAGGAACAGCGTAAGGTCGTCGCCGTGATTGGTGATTCAACCTTCCTGCATACCGGGATAAACGGCCTGATGGACATGGTCTATAATCAGTCGACGGCAACGGTTATCATTCTCGATAACCGGATTACCGCGATGACCGGTCGCCAGGAAAATCCGACTTCGGGATACATGCTTAACGAGCTGAAAACTTACCGGATCGATATGGAACAACTTTGCCGAGCCGTCGGCGTGCAGCATGTCAAGGTGATCGATCCTTACGATATTGCCCTGACGCGTAAAACGATCCGTGAAGAGATGGCCCGGCCGGAAGTGTCCGTCATCCTTACCACGCGCCCCTGTGTGCTGGTTCCTCGGGACAATCAGGAGCGCCGCACCCCGCTGTATGTCGATCACGACAAGTGCACCGGCTGCAAAGCCTGCCTGCGCCTTGGTTGCCCGGCGATCACCTGGGATGAAGAAAAGAAAAAACCAAACATTGATAAGATCCTCTGCGTCGGTTGTAAAGTCTGTCAGCAGACCTGCGGATTTGATGCCTTTGTGGAGTGTAAATAGCCATGAGTGACGTAAAAAATATTCTGCTGGCAGGGGTCGGCGGGCAAGGGATTCTGCTCGCCAGTGAAGTACTTTCCGAGGTCATGCTGATGGCTGGGATGGATGTGAAAAAGAATGAAATTCACGGCATGTCACAGCGTGGCGGCAGCGTGGTTTCGCATGTCCGCTATGGTAAAAAGGTTTATTCCTCGATCATTCCGGAAGGGGAGGTTGATATATTATTCAGCTTCGAACTCCTGGAAACCCGCCGTTATTTACCTCTTTTGCGAAAAAACGGACAGATTGTCGTTAATAACCTGAAAATAGCTCCTCCCTCCGTTGCCCTCGGTCAACGGGAATACCCGGAAAATCTGGTTGAAGAGATCCGCAAGAAGTTTCCCGCCACGACTGTTGTTAATGGTCTGGATTTAGCGCTGGAGGCCGGCAATGCCAAGACGGTCAACACGGTCTTGTTGGGTGCACTGTCGAAAACTCTCGATATTGATCAGGCGCTTTGGTTGCAAGCACTCAAAAAAATGGTTCCTGAGCGGTTGCTCGAGATTAATCTGAAAGCGTTTGCGCTTGGCTGTAACATATAAACTTCCTGCTGTGGAGGTGTAAATGATTTGGAATGATGATTTTGAAACCCTGCCGCGTGAAGCGCTTGAATCACTGCAACTCAAGCGCTTGCAACAAACGCTGGAGCGGGTTTATGCGACGGTGCCTTTTTACCGGAAAACCTATAAAAAAATGGGTATTTCACCCGCAGATATCAAAAGTCTCGATGACTTACGGCGACTACCTTTTACCCTGAAGCAGGATATGCGGGACAGCTATCCCTATGGTTTGTTTGCCGTGCCGCTTGAGCAGATTGTCCGCATCCATGCATCCTCCGGCACCACCGGCAAACCGACCGTGGTTGGTTACACGCGCCGTGATATCGATACCTGGACGGAATTGATGGCGCGCTCTTTTGTTGCCGCCGGGGCCCACCAGGGAGACGTTATTCACAATGCTTATGGTTACGGTCTCTTCACGGGTGGACTCGGCGCTCATTACGGTGCTGAACGGCTCGGGGCATCGGTTATTCCGATGTCCGGCGGCAATACCAAAAAACAGCTGATGATCATGCAGGATTTCGGCTCGACCGTGCTGACCTGTACCCCTTCATACAGCCTTTTCCTTGCGGAAGTGGCGGCAGAGGAGGGGATCGATATCAAGAGCCTGAAGTTAAAGGTCGGTATCCTCGGGGCTGAACCCTGGAGCGAAAAAATGCGCCAGGAGATTGAAGCCAAGCTGAATATTAAAGCTGTCGATATTTATGGTCTTTCTGAAATTCTCGGGCCTGGCGTCGGAATTGAATGTATTGAAGCACAAAACGGCCTGCATATTTGGGAAGATCATTTCATTCCGGAAATCATTGACCCGGAAACCGGAGAAGTATTGCCGGTCGGCGAGAAGGGTGAATTGGTTATCACGACCATTACCAAAGAGGGGATACCCCTGATTCGCTATCGGACCCGCGATATTACCCGCCTGATCAAGGAGCCGTGTATCTGTGGCCGGACCCACGCCCGCATCGAACGACTCAGTGGTCGCAGTGATGACATGTTGATCATCCGTGGTGTCAATGTTTTCCCGAGTCAGATCGAGTCGGTTCTTTTCAATGTTGAGGGTGTCGAGCCTCATTATCAGTTGATTGTGGAACGCGAAGGGAACCTTGACACCCTGGAGGTTCAAGTCGAAGTCAATGAGCAGAGCTTCTCTGATGAAATTAAGGAATTACAGCTTCTTTCAAATAAAATTCGCAAGGAAATCAAAGACTTGCTTGGCGTGACCTGTAAAGTTCGTCTGGTTGAACCTAAATCCATCACCCGGAGCGAAGGTAAAGCTCAGCGGGTTATCGACAACCGGCAAACAGAATCCTGAAGAGAGAAGGGGACGGACGATGAAAGTTGAACAGATTTCGATTTTTATTGAAAATAAATCGGGACGCCTGGCCGAAGTGACCGGGATTCTCGGCGAGGCAGGCGTTAATATTCGAGCCCTTTCACTTGCGGACACCTCTGATTTCGGTATTCTGCGATTGATCATTAAGGATCCCGAGAAAGCGTTGCAGGTTTTACGCAAGCATAATTTTACTGTCAGTAAGACCGACGTTATCGGTGTTGAGGTTCCTGATAAGCCCGGAGGCCTTTCCTCCATCCTGAAAATACTTGATAAAAACAATGTCAATGTTGAGTACATGTACGCATTTGTCGAGCGTTCCGGCGATAACGCGGTGATTATCTTCCGTTTCGACAACATTGATGAGGCCATCAGCGCGCTGATCAAGAATGGCGTCAAAATTCTTAAGGGCGAACAAATAACCTCTATTTAACAATAGGTTAATGTCGTAAACATAACTTAATAGATGAGATTTATGGATCACCAACCGGCCATCTGGAATCAGCACGCTGAATGCTTGCCGCGTGAACAGTTGTTGAAATTGCAACTGCAACGCCTGCAGCACACTCTTCATTCCGTCGCGACTCATGTCCCTTGTTACCAGAACAAATTCAAGGATTGCGGATTTGAACCTGAGAACTTGCAGACTCTTGAAGACCTCGGCAAACTTCCTTTCACCACCAAAGAGGACTTACGGCTAAATTACCCTTACGGCATGTTCGCTGTGCCGATGCGTGATGTTGTCCGCATCCATTCCTCATCCGGAACGACCGGTAAACCGACCGTTGTCGGTTATACCAAAGAGGATATCCAGATCTGGACCGAACTGGTTGCTCGTTTTATGACCGCTGCCGGGGTAACGAATGAAGATATCGTACAGATTGCCTTCGGTTACGGTCTTTTTACCGGGGCTTTCGGGCTGCATTATGGTTCCGAAGCGATCGGGGCATCAGTGATCCCCATGTCCGGAGGAAATACCGACAAGCAGTTGATGATCATGCAGGATTATCGCTCTTCCGCTTTAGTTTGCACGCCTTCCTATGGTTTGACTTTGGCGGATCGCATGG
>JAUVEB010000224.1 GCA_030595055.1 Desulfuromonadaceae bacterium | reverse complement strand
GGTTCTTTTCAGAGAAACAAGCGGTACGCCGGATCTTGTGTCTCTTCGACAAAGCGATAACCGAGGTTGTTGAGAAAGTCTTGGAGTTTCTTCTCTTCTTTGGGAGGGATCTCCAGGCCGATCAATACCCGGCCGTACTCTCCACCCTGGCTACGGTAGTGAAACAGCGAGATATTCCAGTTGGCCCCCATATCGGCGAGAAAACGGGTCAATGCCCCGGGGCGTTCCGGGAACCAGAAACGGAAGAGTCGCTCGCGGGTGGCTTCCGGAGAACGGCCGCCGATCATGTAACGCAGGTGGGTTTTCGCCAGTTCGTTTTCGGTGAGATTGATGACCTGATAGCCCTGCTCGCTCAGCCTCTGGGAAAATACCCCGCGGTCTTTGTCGTCAGTGATGGAAACTCCCATAAACAGCTGTGCCTGTCGACGATCAGCAAGCCGGTAGTTGAACTCGGTGATATTGACCCCGGTAAGAACATGGCTGCAAAAATGACGTAATGCCCCAGGTTTTTCCGGGATGGTTACGGCATAAAGTGCTTCGCGTCCTTCGCCGGTCTGGGTGCGTTCAGAGACATAGCGTAAGCGTTCGAAATTCATGTTGGCGCCGGAGTTGATCGCTACCAGGGTTTGTCCGTTGATGCCGGACTCACGGACATACTGCTTGATTCCGGCAACCGCCAGGGCTCCTGCCGGTTCGACGATGGAGCGGGTCGCCTGGTAGACTGATTTGATCGCGCCGCAGAGTTCATCCGTGCTGACCCGGATGATTTCATCGACATGTTGACGGCAGATATCGAAGGTTTGTTTGCCGATTTGGCGCACCGCCACACCGTCGGCAAAAATCCCGACCGAATCGAGGGTGACCCGTTTATTTGCCTGCAAAGATTGGTACATGGCGTCACTGTCGAACGGTTCAACACCAATCACCTTGATTTCGGGACAGAGCGCTTTGAAATAGCTGGAGATCCCGGCAATTAACCCGCCGCCGCCAACGGGAACGAAAACGGCATCGATCTTTCCGGCGCTCTGTCGCAACAATTCATCCGCCACGGTTCCCTGTCCGGCAATGACCAGTTCATCGTCAAAGGGGTGGATGTAGGTCATGCCGGTTTCTTCGACCAGGTGTTGACAGCGTTCCGCTGCCTCGGAGTAGTTATCGCCGTGCAGAATGACTTTTGCCCCGAGATTTTTGACCGCATCGACTTTGATTTTCGGGGTCGTTGCCGGCATAACGATCAAGGCTTTCAGACTCAATTGCTGCGCAGAAAAAGCAACTCCCTGGGCGTGGTTTCCGGCCGATGCGGTGATCACTCCTCGGTTTTTTTCAGTTTCACTCAGGTGGGCGATTTTGTTATAGGCACCGCGCAGTTTAAAAGAGAAGATCGGTTGCAGGTCTTCCCGTTTCAACAGCACGCGGTTATTTAATTCGCGGGAAAGTTCGACGGCCTGTTCCAGCGGGGTTTCTATGGCGGCTTCATACACCTTGGAGGTGAGAATCCGGCGGATCATTTTCTGCATACCTGCTCCTTGCTGTTGACTCCGGGAAGCAATAGCATAGTTCGTGTCATTTTGTCAGCAAGCAGGATGTGAGTTGTTTGCTTTCATTAATGGACGAAGTAGGTAGCCCGCCTTATTCAATACCGACAAACAGTTTGATGTATTGGAGCCGTTCGTAATCACTGGGGTTTTTGCTGCGTGCTTGGCTGAGTTGCCCGCGGAAATCGCTCAATTTTTCATAACCCTGTTGTTGCATCCAGGCTTGGATTTGTACAAGCATTTTTTCAATCTGCTCGATGCCGTGTAAAAAGAGCGTCGAACAGATCTGGACAGTTTTTGCCCCGGCCAGTATCGCTTTGATGACATCGTGGCCATCGTGTATGCCGGTGTTGCCGCACAAATCACAAGAAACCCTGCCGGAAAGCAGTGATAACCAGCGCAAGGTGTAATTGATTTCAGCCGGTGAGCTGTACGGAATGCCGTGGACCAGTTCCTGTTTATCAATATCGATATCGAACTTGTAATAACGGTTGAACAGCACCAGTCCTTCGGCCCCTTTCCAGGTCAGTTTGCCGACCTTTCTGTTCCGCCCGAACCAGCCGGCGCTGTAGGCTGGAGCTTCGGCGCGGTCTTGGGTTAAACGGTCGGCAAAATTGGCAAAAGAGGTGAAATAGGGACCGACTTTCATGGCGACCGGGATGTCGACCCGGGTTTTGACATTATGGAGAATGCGAAAGTACTGGTCGGCGATGGACGGGCCTTTCTGTGTGCTGTTGGTCGGCATCAGCCCGACGTTCAACTCAATGGCGTCGGCCCCGGCATTTTGTAGTTTTTCTGCATAGTCTGCCCATATTTCGGTGGAGATGCAGTTAAGGCTGGGGATAATCGGTATATCAACGGCTTTCTTGGCGTCGCTGATCAACTGCAGGTAGTTTTTCGGTCCGAGTTCCATGCCGTAGCCCTGAATGTAATTGTAGGCCTCGCCATAACCGGAATATTCATCGGCCTGCCGGCTCAATTGGTTGGTTTCGGCGACAATTTGTTCTTCAAATAGCGATTTCAGAACGATTGCACCAGCTCCGGCCTCAGCGCACTTGCGGACCCCATCAAGCGTTTGCGTCAGGCTGCTGCTGGCAACGATAATCGGGTTAGGTAAGGGAATTCCCATATAGGTGGTTGTCAGATCGGCCATATCATCCTTCCTTTTGGATTATTGCAAATATCATCAATATTTCATTGTAGCAGAGAAACTTGGCAGGCAAAGCTTTTCCCTGGGTTGCAAACTGTTTATAGTGTTTATAGTGACGCCGGCTCATGACTTTTTGCGAGTGCATCATGAAAAAGCTACATACATTTCATTTATGGGAGCGTCCACAGGCCGGGATGTATAAAGACTTGCTGCTTCAGGAGGGTGTCGCTTGCCTGCTGAAAAATGATCAGCTCAGTTCTGCCGTTGGAGAAATCCCCTTTATCGAGTGTTTCCCCGAACTCTGGGTGATCGACGATGAGATCTATCCACGCGCTCGTTTGTTGCTCGATGCCTGGCTGGAAACCCCTGTAGGGAGTACCGAGAGTTGGATCTGTGGGCACTGCGGTGAGGAGTCGGGCGGGCAGTTTACGGTCTGCTGGTCTTGCGGGAAGGCACACGAGGAGCAGGGAGGGCAGACATGGGCGTCCGGTAAATAGCTGTCATTATCTGCCTGATGATGAAAAATGGCTGTTCCGGTTTCGACAGTTGTGCAGAAAATAATAATTTTCAGGCTGGGTGCAGGCAGGTGATAAAATAAACCGCTTTTACCCGCTCCTGACTTGACCGGACTTGGGGCCTTTTACTAAGAT
>JAUVEB010000211.1 GCA_030595055.1 Desulfuromonadaceae bacterium | reverse complement strand
TGGCGACTCAACGGCAGCAAGCGTGCCGACTTCAGAGCCGCTGTCGTCATCCCGGCCCTGGCGGAATCGCAGTCTCTCCCACAGACGCTTGCTTCACTGGCAACCAACCCTGCCGAAGCTCTCCAACAAATCCTGATTGCTATCGTCGTCAATAACCGGGCCGATGTTTCAGTCGATCAGTTGCAGAATAATCGGCAAACCCTTGCTTGGCTGCAAGCGAAGCCGTTTCCACAACTCAACCTCGCTTGGGTCGATGCCGGCTCTGCCGGCTTGGAGTTGCCGGCCAAAGAGGGAGTCGGTCTGGCACGCAAGATCGGCTTTGATCTGGCACTGCAGCGGCTCGATTGGAAATCATCCCCTCTGCTGATTTCCCTTGATGCCGATACCCTGGCAGATGAAAATTACCTGCCAGCGATTTTTCAGCATTTTGTCGTTAGCTCCAAGGGTGGGACCGTTCTGCCGTTTCGCCATCAAACTTCCGCTGACCCACAGCAAGAAGCCGCGATCCGTCACTACGAGCTTTATCTGCGCAGCTATGTTTTCGGTTTGCAGCAGGCCGGATCTCCTTATGCCTATCACAGTATCGGCAGCGCCATTGCCTGTCGGGCAGCCGCTTATGTCAATGCCGGGGGGATGAATCGGCGGCGAGCGGCAGAGGATTTCTATTTTCTTCAGCAGTTGGCAAAAACCTCCGGAGTCGAATCCCTTGTCGGGACGGTTGTCCGACCTTCGCCGCGATTTTCTGACCGGGTGCCTTTTGGAACCGGAAAGGCGGTGTGCGGGCAGGTGGAAAAAGGGCGACAACTTTTCAAGTTTATTTCTGTGGACAGTTTTAAGCTTCTACGAGCCTGGTTAGGGTTGGTCGAAAAGGCCTGGAACCTTTCTGCGGAAAACTTGTTAGCGCGGGCCGCCGGGATTTCATCGGTGCTGTATGTTTTTCTCCTCCAGTTGGATTTCCCGACCGTTTGGGAAAGGTTGCTGAAAAATTATGCCACTCGGCAACAGCGGTCGGCAGCCTTTCACCTCTGGTTTGATGGTTTGCGAACGCGCCAATTACTGACGCAGCTTGAAGCTGATAGAGACTCTGCGGTTGATGAACTGGTGGATGAGTTACTGGAATGGGGTGGCTTTTCAGTCGGCAGTGACTACTCCGGGCAGCTTTCTCTGCTGGAGTCGCTACCGGGGGTGAAATAAGTCGGGGCGCGGTTTTCACCGCGCTCCGTAGCCATGGTGTCCTGTGTACCGAAAAAACCTATTCAAGAGAGATTAAACCACCTGCTCCATCCCCCAAATCCCGCAGGGACACATACCGGTACAGATACCGCAACCGATACAGAGATGGTCGTCAGAGCGGTACTCGAAACTGCTATCTTCCTTGTCCTCGCGGAGGATGGCCCCTTCCGGACAAGCCTCAAGGCACATGCCGCAGTCACGACAGGTGCCGCAGGAGATACAGCGATTGGTCTCCTTGGTTGCGTCGGTGAAGTTGAAACGGCTGCGGTTGTGTGGCCGAAACAGCTCCTTGCTGAGACACCCCTGGGAAATCATCGGTGGTTTTTTCTTGGCAACCAGCGGGTTGCCGGCGAGGAAGTCGTCGATGTGCTCGGCGGCCTCACGCCCATGGCCGATAGCGTGGGTCAGCAGGCCCGGTTCTATGGTGTCGCCGATGGCGAAGATGCCGGGGGCCTTGGTCAGTTGACCACAATCATCAACGGCCGCCATGCCGCGTTCGCTTAGCCATTCGCGTGGGATATAGCTGAGATCCGGGCGTTCACCGATGGAGATGATGATGGTGTCGGCTTCGAGCAGACGACCATCTTTGGTGTGCAGGCCTTTCTCACTGACCTTCTCGGTGTATACCGGCCACTCGATCTTGCCACCGAGGGTTTCGAAGTGTTCAATCTCTTTCTTGAAGGCGGCCGGGCGCTGGATATCGATGGCCGTCACCTGCTTGGCCCCCATGGCGTAAGCCCCGAGGCAGACATCCATTCCGGCGTTCCCGGCGCCGATCACGACGACCTTCTCGCCGACCTTCGGGTTTCGGCCATTATTGAAATCCTTGAGAAATTCCAGGCCTTTCACCAGCCGTTCGTGGCCGGAGAAGGGGATGACCACCGGGTTATGGGCGCCGGATGCGATGACGATGGCATCATAATCTTGCTGCAACTGTGCAAATTGTTCCTTACTGACCGGGGAGTTGGTCCGGATATCCACACCCAGTTTTTTTACCCGTTCGATTTCACTGTTGAGAGTCCCGGAGGGGAGGCGGTCAGCAGGGATGACCTGGCGCAATTTACCACCGACTTCCTGGTCCGCTTCAAAGATGGTTGCCGCATGGCCGAGCAGGCGCAGGTGCCAGGCAGCGGAGAGTCCTCCCGGACCGCCACCGATGATGGCGACCTGCTTGCCGCTGTCGGCTTTGGGGTGTGGCGACTCCGCCTCGGTCGACAATTTGCCGAGAGCCGGCATTGAGACCGGCAGATCGATAAACTGGCGGGTACAGGCGTCCATGCAGGGGTTCGGGCAGACTTCGCCGCAAACACTCCCGGGGAAGGGCGAATACTTTAAGACCAGTTCAATCGCTTCTTTATACTTGCCGGCACGCAGCAGGTTGATGCGATCCTGGGTCGGAATCGACGAGGGGCAGGCCGCTTCGCAGGGGGCGCAGAAGGCTTTATTTTGCCAGTGAGGAACCTTCAGCCGGTCGTCTCCGACATTGATCAGTCCGGCGACATGGTTGTAATCGTCACTGATGACATCACCGAAGATGCCCCCCTCGACCCACTTGTTGAGGCGGAATTCGTGCATGTTGGGACGCATGGCGTGACGCAGGCGACGCTCTTCATAGGTCTTTGCGGAAATCTTCTTCCACTGGCTGAAATCGCTCAACTCTTGCAGCCGCTGCCGGCGCTCGATTTTTTCCAGGAAGATCGGCAGCCCGTTGTTGAGAAACTCACGGTCAGCCTCGTCAAGATCGAGCAACCAGACCTCATCGGACAGGTTTTGCACCGGACCGCGGACATAAATGGTTCCACCGAGCATGCCCATGCAACTGCGATCGCCAAGGACAGAAGAAAAATCTTCGCAGTCAACCCCGCAGATAACTGCGATGCCGCCGCCCATGAACTCAAACGAGAAGGACCCGGTATTTTTCAGGACCCATAATTCCGGTGCCGGAAAGGCCGGGTCATGCTTCATCAGGGACCCGGAGCGGGTGCCGACCCGTCCGGCGACGTAAATTTTACCACTGGCCGCGCAGTGAGCAGTGGTGTCACCACTGTCCCCTTTGATGATCAGTTCGGCACCGGCATTGAGCCAGCCGGCATCCGCCGGAGTCGGACCATTGACGATGATCCGGGTGCCTTTAAGGCCGAAAGAGCCGATCCGTTGTCCGGGGTTTTTGACGGTGAATTTCAGCGGGATGCCCTCTTCGGTCCAGAGCGGGCCGCCGATGTTGTGGTGACCACTGGAAAGAATTTCAAATTCGGTTTCCCCTTTGTCGAGCCCGATATAGATCTTCTTCAGCAGTTGT
>JAUVEB010000067.1 GCA_030595055.1 Desulfuromonadaceae bacterium | reverse complement strand
ACCAACTACGTACTCATCAAGGATATCCCTGACTTCAGCCGGCTTCGGCAGTTTTTTTTCTTCCTGTGCAGAGACATCATCCAGGCGTGCTTCTTCATCGATAATATCGTTGCACAGTTCGATACACTCATCGCAGATATAAACGGTTGGACCGGCAATCAGTTTTTTGACCTCATCCTGTGATTTACCACAGAAAGAGCAGGTCAATTGCCCGTTTTCGTCTTTTGAACTCACCAATCACTCCTCCGCTCAGGTGGGTTTACGTTCTTCTCTCGACAATGGAGTCGATGATACCATAATTGCGGGCAGCTTCGCTATCCATGAAAAAATCACGTTCGGTGTCCATGGCAATTTTATCGATATCCTGCCCGCAATGTTTGGCCAACAGTCCATTGAGGCAGTCACGCATACGCAGAATCTCCCGAGCGTGAATATTAATATCAGTGGCCTGTCCCTGAAAACCGCCGAGGGGCTGATGAATCATAATCCGCGCATGCGGCAGAGCAAACCGCTTACCGGGTGCTCCGGCCGCCAGCAGGACCGCCCCCATACTGGCAGCTTGACCGACGCAGATGGTAGACACCGGTGTCTTCAGGTACTGCATGGTGTCATATATTGCCATCCCGGCAGTGACCACACCACCAGGGGAATTGACATACAGATGAATATCACGATCCGGATCTTCAGATTCCAGAAACAGCATCTGGGCAATAATCAGGTTCGCCGTATGATCTTCAATCGCTCCCCCGAGGAAAATAATCCGGTCTTTGAGTAAACGCGAAAAAATATCGTAGGCGCGTTCGCCGCGACCGGAATCTTCAACAACCATCGGGATCAAGCTCATAATCAGGCTTCCTCCTCCACGTTTTCCTGAGGATCGAGCTGTTTCGGCTCAACTTCTGTCACAGTTGCCGCATCAAGCAGGAATTTGATGACTTTTTCGTTGAGCAACTGACCTTTTAATCCGGCAAGCGTCTGGGCATTTTCAAAATATTTTTTTACCTCATCCAAAGGAGCTTTACTCTCTTCGGCGAAAGCTTTGATTTTCTCCTCGATGACATCTTCATCCAAGGTGATTTCTTCTTGTCCGGCGACGGCAGCCATCAGTATCTCGCCCTTAACTTGATTGACCGCCATATCACGGTATGCTTTGGCGAAGTTTTCATCGTCCATACCGAGCATCTCAAGACTCATCCCCTGGGCTTTCAGCCGCTGGCCGAAGCTGTCCTTTAAGTGCAGAAGCTGATTTTGCACCATCCCATCAGGAATCTCAAACGGATTGTTTTCAATGAGGGTGTTCATCAGGGCTTCCTGCAACTGAGCGTCAATGCGCCCCTTTTCCTGCTTGATGACGTTTTCCTGAACCTGCTCCCTAAGCTCGACAAGGCTGTCAACCCCCATCTCTTTGGCAAAATCGTCATTAATTTCCGGCTCAACCTTTTCCTTGATCTCTTTTACTGTCACCTTGAACATTGCCGGTTTGCCGGCCAGTTCCTTGGCGCCATAACTTTCGGGGAAATTCACGTTGATCTCTTTTTCCTCTTCGCGCTTCATCCCGATCACCTGCTCTTCAAAACCGGGGATAAAGCTGTTCGCGCCGAGTTCCAGCTGGTGATCCTTTGCGGCACCGTTCTCAAACGGGGTCTCGTCGATAAACCCCTCAAAATCAATGATTACGGTGTCCCCCTCACGGGCTTTTTCGTGCGTGGTTACTTCAAGTTGCACACGGGAAGCCACCATCTGCTCAATCTGCCGGTCAACGACTGTCTCGTCAAAGGAAAATTTTTCTTTCTCCAGACTCAACCCCGTGTAATCTTTGGCGACAATCTCCGGACGTACCTCCACTTCAGCCTGATAGGTAAAGGGTTGCCCTTCCTCAATACTGCCGGTTTCTACAATCTCAGGTTGAGAAACCGCTTCAATTTTATGTTCAACCATCGACTTATAAAGACTGTTGTTCACCAGAGAGTTGATCGCGTCTTGCTGAATACGTGGCCCATAGTGCTGTTCCAGCATCTCCCGGGGAACCTTTCCCGTACGGAAGCCCTTGACGCTGGCTGATTTTGCAACTTTTTTATAGCCATTTTCCAGTTCCTCGTTGACAATATCCGCAGCGACCTCAATCGTCAGCTTTTTCTTGATGCTGCTCAACTTCTCAACAGTGACACTCATAAGCTTACCCTTCCTGATCTCTTGATTTTGCCCCAATTATCAAGGAGCCTGTTCAAATTAAATGGCGATATCAAGTTGCTCATATGAAATTTTAATAACAATGGTGCGGGCGGGGAGACTCGAACTCCCACGCCATAAGACACTAGATCCTAAATCTAGCGCGTCTACCAATTCCGCCACGCCCGCGTAAAGCCACAATTAACAATGCTCACCTCCCATACCCACCCGTTGACGGGCTAACTGAGTGCGGAAGGTGAGCATTATATTTATTGGGGTGAGTGAAGGGGATTGAACCCTCGACAACCAGGGCCACAACCTGGTGCTCTACCGACTGAGCTACACCCACCAGAAAAACTTGGCCATGTTACGGAAATGGCCCATCATTGTCAAATTAAAAAATGGCGCGCCAGGAAGGATTCGAACCCTCGGCCTACGGATTAGAAGTCCGTTGCTCTATCCAACTGAGCTACTGGCGCGCAGCCACTTAAGACCGCAAGCTTCAGGCGCGGACCATCGGCGGCAGGCTGCGTTTCTAGCATGCCGGGGGAAGATTTGCAAACAAAAATACTGCGGAGCTGAAATTGCCGCCGATAAATCAATTTTGATGGTCTCGCAAAAAAAAGAATACACTGACGTCGCAAAAAGTCCGCCCTTGTACAACACGACCCCAACTACCAGAACAAAGACCTCTTCGCACGTTATCGCCCTGGACTTCCATTACCCCTAGGAGGCTGTCCGACAATACAAGAACCTACTGCGAAACCGTCTGATCGGTTCATATTTCCGTATGTTTTCGACAAATAGCGGTGCTATTCGCTCTCAAACCTACGAAAAATCTGCCCTCGAACAGCCGATTTCTCGCTACGGCTCGTATTCTCGGACAACCTCCTAGAAGACCATCTCATCGACAGTCTCCCGGCAGAGTCACAAATATGTAAAAAATATCCCTGATCACCCTAATAAATATTGAAATTTTTATGCTATTTCCCTATTATTGGAGAAATTTGATTTTTACCTCCCCATAAAAGTCGTTCTTGGAGAAAAATGTTATGGCAGTTAAAACATCAGGACTGAGAATCAGAACCAAGTTGCTGGCATTGGTCATGTTGATGGTTATCATTTCCATCGTTGTCGGTGGCGCCTCCCTTTACGGCCTATCGCGGGTACTTGAGCAATACAAAACCCCCCAGTTGCCGGCACTTAAAGCCACATATAATCTTGATGCCATAACTGCCAAGGCACGTCTTTGTGAAAAGGAGTTTTTCCTTTTCTCCCGCCTCGGCAACACACCGGAGCTGAAAAAGAAACAAGGGAAGCTTCATACCGAACTCTTTACCACCTACAAGAAAATTCCACCGGTGTTAAAAGCCATTTTTTTTGCTGATAGCGGCAACTTCTCTGATCAGAAAACTGGCCGTAAGCTGAGAAACGATATCCGCATAGCTTATAACGCAACGATGAATCATCTCAGCCCACTGGCAAGCGAGATTCTTGCTGGAAAAAGTTTTCCCAAGGTTTCACAACTCTACACTGATTACAATAACAGTGTTAATACCCTGGAAGAGAGTATCGGGAAACTGAGAAACCATCTGAGCCGGTCGATGGATTCGCAAAGACAAGCTGCTGTCACCTTTGAAGCTAAAATGGTTGCCACCCTGCTGGGATTAAGCCTGGGGATGATCCTCCTTAGTGTTCTCGCCGGTCTTTATGTTTCTAATCGAATCACCACGCCACTCAATCAGATAATGGAGGGGATTGAAACCGTCGGCCAGGGAGAAATTGTTGAACTTTCAGTAACTTCAAAAGATGAATTTGCCGAAATTGCCCGCATTTTCAATGCAACCATTGACCGCATCAAGGCTTATCTGAAAACAGATGAACAACGTCAGGCTACCGAGGAAAATGTCATCAACTTCCTTGAAGTTGTCAGTGAAGCAGCAGACGGCGACCTGACTCTTCGGGCACCGGTGACCAATGATGTTTTCGGTTCGATCGCCGACGCCTATAACCTGATGATTGAGAGTTTGGCTGACCTTTTGACCGACACGACCATCAATGCGGAAGAAGTCGGTGAAGAATCACGCCAACTGCTGGAAATTTTCCAGAGCATGAAAGAAGGTGCTGATAGCCAGTTGCAGCATGTTAGCAATGCGACGGACGCCGCTAAAGATACCGCCGCTTCAGCGACCCAGATCGCCAATAAAACGGCTCTCGCCCAACAGGCTTCAACCAAGGTCGATGAAGCAACGTCTCTCGGTCATGAGCGAGTTAACCATAGCATCGAAGGGATGCAGTTAATTCGCGTCACCGTGCAGGTCATCAATAAAAAGATGAAAACCCTGGCTGAACGCCTGCTCGAAATCGGCACTATTTCTCAATTGATTTCAGATGTGGCAACCCGGACCACCATATTGGCTATGAACGCCTCTATCGAAGCATCACGAGCCGGTGAACAGGGGCGCGGTTTTCTGGTCATCTCTGATGAGATCAAGCGGCTCGCCGACGAGTCCTCAGAGGCGACCCGGCAAATCGGTGGGATCATCAAGGCAATCCAGTCGGTCGCCAATGAAGTCACCGTCTCCCTGGAAGAAGAAACCAGCACCGTTGAAGAACAAACACGGGTCGCCCAAGATACTGGTGAAGCACTGGCTGCAATCCATCAAGCAACCAATGAATCGAAGCAGGTGGTTACAGAAATCACCAAGCTTTCCCAGGAGCAGCAGAAAATTTCTGACGGCATGGTTGTCACGATTCTCAAGATGGCAGAAATCACTGCCGGCACCGCTTCATTAATTACCAGCTCTTCGCAGATTTCGGAAGGTCTTAATGGTGTTTCTGAATCGCTCCTCCAGTCGCTTGGACAATTCCAGTTGTCTGCGGCAGAAGAACCGACAGAGATCGGTACTGATGCTGCCGAAGATGATATTGTCGCGAATACTTTTCCTGTCACGGGAAGCGAATAACAGCGACAAACAGGCCGCCCCGGTCGGCTCAGCGATAGTTTAAATATCTGGACACAAAAAATGGCGAGCCGTATGGCTCGCCATTTTACTTACAATCAAAGACCGATACTTTCGCAAAAAACCTTGAGATGGCTGAGCAAAAATTTGGTTCTACAAGGCTCAGTAGTTTTTCAAGATCTCATTATTTGCTGGTGCCGTGTAACAACACTGAGCAGACTCTCTTCTTCAAAAGGTTTCACCAAATAATCGGTCGCCCCGAGAGATAACGCCTCTTTGCGGTGTTGTTCCCCGGCCCGTGACGTCAACACCGCGACCGGTATATGCCCCAGGTTCCTGTCCTGCAATTCACGCAACAGGTCATACCCATGCATGATCGGCATTTCCAGGTCAGTGATGATCGAAAAAATATTCTCCTCTTGCAATTTTTCCAAAGCGTCTTCACCATTATTTGCAGTAACCACGGAAAAACCCTTGGATGTCAACAACAGGTTAGCATATTTACGGACGCTCAAAGAGTCATCAACAACAAGAACCTTAGGCAAGGAAGGCGCAGCAGGCAGGGGTTCTGAACTCTCAAGCACTTCCGCTGCTTGACGCTTCATCCGTGCCGGGTTCAGCACCAGGCGCATGCTACCGTCGCCGGCGAGGCTGGACCCGGAAAAACAGGGCAGCTCTTCCAGAAAAGATCCAAACGGCTTGATCACGGTATCTTCCTGGCCCAGAACCTGACCAACCAACAACATGATGGGGGTCCCTTCCGCTTGGGTCAGTACGCCGAACATCGGTGCTTCCTGAGCTGCCGGAAGCTTCAGCAACCGCGCCAGGTCAATGGTTTCTATCCCCTGATATTTCTTCTGGTTTTCTGCGTCTTTCGCACGATACGTCAAATCGACAATTTCATCGACTTGGGCGGACGGAATCACCAGTTTCAATTGTCCGCAGACAAACTGAATCACATTAACAATCACCAGTGACAGCGGTAGCCGCAAACGGAAACGGGTTCCCTCTCCGGCCTTAGTCCAAACATCAATGATTCCGTTCAAGTGTGCCAAACGGTCCATGACAACATTCATCCCGACCCCACGGCCTGATTCGCTATCCACTGAAAGAGTGGTACTAAACCCAGGCCGGAAGATTAATTGAATCAAATCGCGCTCGGAGAGTTCATCCTGTTCGGCAATAAAACCTTTTTCGATTCCCCGCTCCCTGACCCGCTTGAGATCTATGCCTCGGCCATCATCTTCAATACTGATCTCCACGGTATTCCCCCGCCGCTCTGCCTTCAGACAGATCGTTGCCTGCGCGGGCTTGCCTTTTTCCAACCGCTCTTCCGTCGGCTCAATTCCATGAGCAAAGCAATTGCGGATGATATGCAGCAGCGGGTCAAAAAGACCATCATATATCACCCGGTCAATCGCCGTTTCACCACCGAAAATACAAAGCTCTACCGGCTTATTCTGTTCCTGGGCAAGATCACGGATTGCTCGGTTGAAGCGCTGGAATAACTGCTCGGCCTGAACGGTGCGAGCCGCCGAGATCTGTTCTTTCATCTCATCGGTCATCCGATCAAGCGAATGGATATCCTGAGAGAAAACCCTAAAGAAGCCTGTCATCTCTTTCAGTGCTTCTTCAATGTCAACAGTTATTTCACGCAATTTCCGGGAAAAAAGATTCAATTCGTCATAACGATCGAATTCCAATTCCTCGAAGGCATCGTCCCGATCGTCTGAACTCCGGGTTGGCATGGTGTAATCATATCGTTCGGAGAAACTTGACACCTCTTTCAACAGCCGCTGGCCGGCAAAATCGACCTCTTCCTGCATCCGTACCATGATCGGCAATCGATCCAGGAGGTGATTTTTGGTGACGGTAAACTCACCGACCAAGCCCATCAGCGACTCAATCCGTTCCATGCTGACCCGAACGCCCCCGACTTCATCCTTGCGTCGCGAGGGCACTCGTCTTTCCACCCCAATATACTGGTCGGCCCCTTCTTCAGCAGAGGTGCTGACTTCCGGGGAGTGATCGGTTTGCGGTTCTTCGTGATCCTCCTGGCTGTCAGCAGTTGCCAGGCGGGCAAGGATATCGGCAACCATGCCTTCCGGAGCATTTTCATTCGACTGCCGCAAATGGATCAATTCACGCATCTGATCAAGCGCGAACAAGATGCCATCTGCCTGAATAAGGGTCAGATTGGTTTCCCCATCGCGAATTCCCTCAAGAAGATCCTCCAGACGATGGGCAACCACCCCGACATCTGTCACATTGACCAGATTGGCAGATCCCTTCAGGGTGTGGGCAGCACGGAAAAGAGGATCAATCAGCTCCTCAACCAGCTCTGGATTTTTTTCCAGCCGCAAAAGACCCTCTTCGAGGATTCGCAAATGGTCATTAGCCTCTTCAAGGAAAAAACCAAAGACCTCATCCAGGATGCTCATATTTTGGAGCCTCTCACGCGGTAGAGGGAAAGAAACCTGGGCATATCAATTTTTTCCCCAACGAACTCTTCAGCAAGTAAGGGGATCCCCTCCGCGAGAAAAGCCAGAAACTCCCCTTGACATTCTGCGACAACCAGCCGGTGCTGTTTACAAACCTCTGTCCGTTGATGTTGATTCAGAATAGAAAGATCGATGACCGGGATAACTTGCCCGCGAAGATTGACCAGACCAACAACCATTGGGGGCGATAAAGGTAAAGGGAACAATTGCGTCAACTCGGCAATTTCGAACATCTGTTCAATCGGTAAATAATAATCCCGGCCATCGATTGCAAACGAACCACAGACATATTCGCGCCGTGGACCGTCCTCTTCTTTCGGCAGCAATAACGATTCAGCAATCTGCGCAGCGCGACCGATTTCACTCTCAGCGACAACAGATGATCCAGTCTCCAACCCGCCGGAACCCTCCAGATCTTCATCTGACCGTCCGGAGATTAAATCATCAGGGCTCAACTCTGTGGCCAATGAGGCTTCAAACTCGGGATCATCCGCAAAAAGGTCGGGAGGTAAGATTGTTGACGTCTGCGATAAAATGTCCGTACTATCAGCAGCTTCTGGCAATTCCTGCTCCGCGAGCATAAGCTCTGTCTCGAAATCAGGGTCATCGGCAAAAGGATCAACAACAGAAGTCAGCCTGTCTGCCTGAGCTTTAGCGTGGTTTTCCGACCAACTGTTCAAGTCAACCTCCAAACCGAAACCAGGATCATCTGCAAAAGGGTCTTGCTCAGCACGCAAAATTTCGTCTGCGTGAATATCCAGCTCAGGATCAGCACAGAACGGATCATCCAGCTGCGGAGAACGTTTTTGCCAGTGGCTGTCGATCAATTCAACAAGAGGGGTTTTCCCTGGAAAGCGCTCAGCCAGATCGAGCGCTTGCAACGCCTCATTGACAAGCTGTGTCGGCTCCTCACTATCTTCCCGCAAGTCAGAAATCAATAGAACCAACCAATCAACAGCCAGCCTCATCGCTTCACACTCGACAAGTGTTGGAAGCGTTTCTGCGGAAAAATGCTTTTCCAGTAGAGCTTCCAGACGCCGGCTGATTTTATGAACAGAACCCGCCTGAACCAGCAGCGCTGTACCTTTGAGCGTATGCGCAGCGCGAAAAGCGGTCTCAAGCTCTTCAGCACAGCACTTATGCGAGGCATCACAGGCGAGAAAGCCCTGTAGCTTTCTCAGATTCTGCCCAGCCTCCTTGAGGAAAACAGGAAACAGTTTCTGCCGTATGTCATCCATCGGGAATCTCCCTAGTTTTCATCCGGAAACGGCCCTTTTTCACAATTTCTGCGTCAATCTGCGCAGTTGCTTGTGCGGCGTAGAAAACCACGCCTCCGCACAACTGCTTGATTTCCTTGACCTTGAAAAAAATTGCTCGTTTCCCATATGAAAACTTCATCGTCTGCATCCGAAGTTTTCGGATGCACACTCCCTAGGCCTCTTTCACACGTAACAGGCCGACTTTACGTAAAGCATAACAGATCCTCTTTGTCTCAAGAGGATCAAGCTGACTTTCAGCAATGATCTCCGACAGACATTTGCGGCCATCGATCAAAGCAAAAAGGTCCAGTTCACGAGGTTTCAGCTGAACTGTTTCCAGCGCATCTTCGTTGGTGATCAAGCGGACCATAACCATCGATTCATCCTTGAACTCGGTTGCCGCAAGGTGCCGCTCGTCCAGATGACTGAGCCCTTCCATCAACACATTAATAAGCGGAGTCCGGACCTGTAAATCACGCAAATTAATCGGCAGTTCATCCCGTTCCAGGAAAAAACTGCCTGTTTCTGCTGCCAGGATTGAACCAAACGCATCCTGAGCATGCAGACGTAAAGCAGCCATCAGTTGAGGTTCACTGACCAAACCCCTTGCTACCAACATCCGGCCAATCGGCATTTCCCGTTCGCGAGCCTCAGTCACGACCTGTCGAATAGTTTCGTCATCAGCTTGAAGGAATTTTTGTTTACGCATCAGATCTGTCAGAAAAGGCAGCTGCCCCCCCTTGACACTGCATGAAGCGAAGATAAACTGTCCATCTTCGATAAATATTTCCCCAAAAACTTCAGCGGAAAAGATCGTCAGACGCCCTGATAGACGGGAGTTATAGACGAAGTTTATAACGTCAGGCAAAGGGACTTCATCCAAGGAGCCGGAAAATACCACACCCCCCTTTTTAACTAATCCCACATCACACAATATGTCGGACATGACATTACGCATCAATAACGGAAAATCTTTATGAAAATACTGTCGCAACAGCTTGTCGACCATCTCATGCAAGGCAGCAGGAGTCACCATAGCGACATTCCCCGGAGTCTCGTCATTCGCCGACGGATCTTCGACTTTGACATCCCGTAAAACCTCTTCCAGCTTATTGATTAAATCATCAGGCTCAAACGGTTTGGAAAAGGAATAAAGAACCCCGAACTCTTTCTCAAAGGCCTCGCCGACCGCTTCTCCCTTTGAAGAAATCAGGATAAGCGGGATATTTTTCATGCTATCGTCCTGCCGAACCCTTCGGCAGAAAGTGTGGCCGTTCATATTCGGCATAATAAAATCAACCAGAATGAGCGCAGGCTTTATCTTGCGGACCATTTCCAAGCCCTGTTCCCCATCTTCAGCAGTGAAAACACTGTATCCCTGCTGAGAAAGAATCAACTCCCCCAGACGCCGGACGGTCGGTGAATCGTCCACCAAAAGTACCTTTATTCCCTCTGTCGCCATTGCAATCTCCAAAAAAGTTATCAGCTGAAAATACAGCCAAAATCTCGCTGACGCTAAAATTCATTATTTGTCATAAGAAAATTCTTACATTGTAATCTAGGGGATTGCATAGTACAGGTCAAACAAAAATTACATGTTAACTGGTATCCATCTGAAAACTCCGGATGGACACGATGAAGTTTCCATATCGGAAACGAGAAAATTTTGTGGGATCAGGGGAATCAAGAGGTTACGCGGAGGCATACAAGCAGTACGCCGCACAAGTGAGCGTGCTGATTGACGCCGAGATCGCGAAAAGGGGCTCCCCCTCAAGCTGGTGCTTCAAAATGTTTACTTCGCCACCACTCGCGAGGATGGAGAAGGGCGGCTTAAGGACTGGTACAACTGGGCAATTCGAAGTCAGATCGACCAAGTGAAAAAGGTCGTCAAAACTGTCAAAAATCATTGGGATGGAATTCTAGCTTGGTTCGACAGCAAACTACCCAATGGGTTCATCGAGGCTATCAACGGCCTCATCCAGTCGGCCAAGAGAAGAGCCAGAGGGTATCGATCAACCAAGAACCTGATTAATATGGCTTACCTCATTGCCGGCAAGCTGGATTTCAGGCTACCCACTTGAAACAGCGAGGAGCCGAATTTGGTAAGGAGCGCACCGCTAAGCTTGCGTTTATATAGTAGTGACATGTGGAAGCCGTATTTGCTGGTGGTGGCTGAGGTTGCCGGTCAGGCACTCAACATTCTGGATCGCTTTCACATCATGGTTCACATGAACAAAGCCAGACAGGATTGCCTTGGTGAACAGGAACATCGCCATATCGGGGCGTCCCCAAGGGCCGTAAACGGTAAAAAAACGTAGTCCAGTGGTCGGTAAGCCGTAAAGATGACTGTAGGTATGCGCCATCAGTTCATTCGATTTTTTACTGGCGGCATAGAGCGATATCGGATGGTCGACATTATCATGCACCGAAAAGGGCATCGACGTATTGGCACCGTAAACCGAAGATGAGGAGGCATAGACAAGGTGCTTAACGTCGTTATGGCGACATCCCTCAAGGATATTGATAAATCCCTGAATATTACTGTCGATGTAAGCATGG
>JAUVEB010000088.1 GCA_030595055.1 Desulfuromonadaceae bacterium | reverse complement strand
ATTGAAGGGGAGGCGGCTTGTAACTGGAGCACTCGTTATCGCAGCCTGGTCGGCCACGGTCGGGTCGAGTTTGTCGAATCTCCAGAGGAAAAACGCCGCGCTCTCGATATCATTATGGCCCAGTATGCTGACGGGGAATTTACCTACCCGGAAAAAGCCATCAAGCTAACGACCGTTTTCAAACTGCTGATTGTTGAAGTCAGCGGCAAACGGTCAGGAGTTTAGAGAATGTTGAAGTCTCTGCGGCTGCCTTTTCCGGTTCGACGGATCACTGTCGACAAGGGTCGCGTAAGCGGGGTGGACGGTTGCTGATTTCGTTGATTGTCGCCATGGCAAAAAACCGGGTCATCGGCATTGCCGGCCGGATGCCCTGGGATTTGCCGGGGGACCTGCAGCGTTTCAAACAGCTGACCATGGGGCAGAGTTTGCTGATGGGGCGCAAAACCTTCGAGTCGATCGGGCGGCCGCTGCCGGGACGGCAGATGATCGTTCTCAGCCGTAATCCGGAATACCGGGCCTCGGGCTGTCAGGTTGTGAATAACCTGCAGGCGGGACTGGCGGCGGCAGATCGGGATGAGTTGTTCATCTGTGGCGGGGCAGAAATCTATCGGCAGGCACTCCCGCCGGCGGAAAGGATCTATCTCACGGAACTCCAGCGTAATTTTGTCGGAGATCGTTATTTTCCGGAATTACCGCCGGGCCAGTTTTTCCCGCTTCGTACGCTGACATTGGTGGAAAATGGAGAACGTTACCTTTTTTCCGTCTTGCAGCGGCAGAGATAAAATATCCTTCCCGATAATTTTGGAGGATGATCTCTCCCATCGTCATCCAGCTTATGTTATAAACTTCCATATAATTTATTTCTGTCCGGAAATGGTTCTTTTCCGCCGTGGCCGTGTCAACCTGCGGGCTTGTTTGTGCGGCGTACCGATGTATGCCTCCGTACAACCCCTTGATTTTCTTGCCACGACGAAAAACCCCGCGTTCCCGACTCGGAAACCTACCAGATCCCAACCGGAGTTTCCGGATGGGAACCGGTAAGCAAATTCTCTCCAAACCCCGTGAGGGAGCATGAGCCGCCATCCTTTCAATTTTTTCAAGAACCTGAAAATCCGCCGGAAAATGCTGGTGGTCATCCTGCCCCTTGTGGTTATTCCGATCTTTTTGCTCGGTGGAACCATCGGTTATGTTGCAACCAACCAGGCCTATGAAGGATTGATCGCCGCCGGTAAGATCGATCTTGATCACATGGCCAGTTTCACTCTCGACCTGCTGGATGGTCATTACCGTCAGTTTGAAGTCTATCGAGAGGATAAAAAAAAGATCGTCCGTCAGGAGATGAAAACCCTGGTTGGGCTGGCCTATAATTTGATCAATGAACAGAAACGGCAGCTTGCCGCAGGGATTACCGATCCGGCAACGGCCCGACAAACCGTCCGCAACAGCTTTAAAGATGTCAGTATCGGCGGCAGCGGTTATCTGTTTGCCATCACCGTCAAGGGAGTCCTGGCTGCTCATCCGGCCCGTGAAGGGGAAAATATCATTGATGTCCAGGATGAAGAAGGCCGTTTTTTTATCCGTGAACTTATCGAACAGGCACTGGCTTCCAAGCCGACTGAAGTCCTCTATGCCATCTACCCATGGCGCAACGAGCTACTGGGAGATAATCACCTCCGGCGCAAAATCGTTGCCTACCGCTACTGTCCCGAGTGGGACTGGATTGTCGCTGCCGGAGGATATCTGGATGAAACCTACGATGATCCGGAATTCGAAAAAAGGGCTCTGGCTTCTCTGGCCCGACAGATCAAAAATAAAAGAGTCGGAGAAACAGGTTACATCTATTGCGTCTCCGGCAACGGGACGCTGACTGTTCATCCCGATGCCGAAGGGAGCAACGTCCTGTCTGCTCGCGATACTGACGGCCGGGCTTTTATTGCCGAAATGGTGGCGAAAAAGGATGGTTGGATCCGCTACCCCTGGCGTAATGTCGGGGAAGAAGCAGCCCGGATGAAGATTGTCCGTTACCGCTATTTTGAACCTTGGGACTGGGTTGTCGCCGTCGGTAGTTACGAAGATGAATTCTCTCAGGCGGCGAATGATCTCAAATGGCGGATTGCCGTGTATGTGCTGCTGCTGCCGTTTCTGATCGGATTGATTTCCGTTGTCCTTTTATTCATGGCCTCTAAAATTATGACCGATCCGATTCAAAAAATGATTACCGTGATCCGTCGAGTCAAGCTGGGGCGTTTGGATGAGCAGATGCCGGTGGAAAGTCGCGATGAACTGGGAGAGCTGGCGCTTGCCTTCAACCGTATGACCCGGATGTTGCAGGAGAATAAAAAACTGGAAGCAGCCCTCGCCCAACAGGGGAAAATGGCTTCGCTCG
Organism: Desulfuromonadaceae bacterium; assembly: GCA_030595055.1. Lineage (GTDB taxonomy): Bacteria > Desulfobacterota > Desulfuromonadia > Desulfuromonadales > Geopsychrobacteraceae > Malonomonas. Next base: position 6,685 of record JAUVEB010000088.1, on the reverse strand, counting down.
GGGTACTTTCCTCGGGAGTTGCTCACGAAATCAACAATCCTCTCGGTGTCATCCTCGGCTATGCCGGTCATCTGGAAAAAAAGATTGCGGAGGACGATCCCAACTTCACTTTCATCCGTGAAATCAAGCGGGAAAGTAAACGTTGTAAAAAGATTGTTCAGAATCTGCTCAGTTATTCGCGGACACCAAGACCGGTTCTTGAACCGACCGAAATAAACCTGTTGCTGCACCAGATCATCGATTTTGCCGGAAATCATTCCGATCTTTATCATGTCAAAATCGTCCAGAACTTTTCTGCGGATATCCCGACAATATCAGCTGACGCGGATCAGCTTCGCCAGGTCGCTATCAACCTGTTGCTTAATGCCGCTTCAGCGTCCGCTGAAGGAGGGGAGATCAGGGTTATAACCAGCCTTGATGAAGACCGATATGTCCGTATCGAGTTTGCCGACGACGGCGAAGGGATTTCTGAAGAAAACATGGAGAAGATTTTTGAGCCGTTTTTTACCACCAAAACACGTGGAACCGGTTTAGGACTGGCCATCACCAAACAGATTATCGATATGCATCAGGGGAAAATTTTTATCGATTCCGCAATCGGCAAGGGAACGACGGTGGTCCTTTGCCTGCCTCTGGCGCGGGAAGAATATTGATGGCCATCGTACTCTTTTTTGCGAGACCATCAAGTTTAGGATCATGTCATGTCAGCTAAAAAAATTATGGTCATCGACGATGAAGAAGGACTCTGCCGGATGATGTCCGCCGTACTGATGGATGATGGTCATGCCGTCCGTACCTTTAATGATCCGCAGGAAGCAGTCGATCTGTTTCGACCCAACATTTGGGATCTGGTCATCAGCGACATTAAAATGCCCGGAATCGACGGCCTCGAAGTTCTGCAAAGGATTAAAACCTGCGAACCGGATATCCCGGTCATCATGATTACCGCCTTTGCCACGGTGGAAATGTCGATCCAGGCGCTGCGCAAGGGGGCCTATGACATGTTGACAAAGCCTTTTGAGCCGGATGAGTTGTTGTTCCGGGTGCGCAATGCCTTGAATCACAATCAGTTGGTGACGGAAAATCAGAAATTGCGGCAGGAACTGGCGGGAAAATTTAATTTTGACAATATTGTCGGCGCTTCGACGGCGTTGCAACAATTGCTCGACAAGGTGGAAAAAGTTTCTGTCCGCGACACCTCGGTTTTGATCAGCGGAGAATCAGGAACCGGGAAAGAACTGATTGCTCAGGCCATTCACTACAATTCTCCGCGCAAAGAGCAGCCCTTTATCGCCATCAATTGTGGCGCCATTCCTGGTTCGGTTATGGAAAGTGAGCTGTTCGGCCACAAAAAAGGTGCTTTCACCGGGGCCGATACAGATAAAGAAGGTCTGCTTAAAGCCGCTGATGGAGGAACGCTGTTTCTGGATGAAGTCGGCAATCTACCGTTAACGGTCCAAAAGACCTTGTTGCGGTTTCTGCAAGAACAGGAATTCCGGCGGGTCGGCGATACCGACTCGACTCGGGTTGATGTCAGATTGATCTCGGCAACCAATTCCGACTTGGAGAAAGAGATTGAGAAAGAACTTTTTCGCGAGGATCTCTTCTACCGTCTCAATGTGATCAATCTGCACCTGCCGCCGCTGCGCCAACGTCGGCCGGACATTCCACTGTTGGCAGCGCATTTTGTTGTCCAACAGAACAAAAAGTTCAAGACCGATATCGACGGTCTTTCTCCGGAAGCGCAACGTGCGGCAAGCGAATATTCATGGCCCGGCAATATCCGGCAACTGAAAAATGTTATAGAAGCCTGCATAACGATTGAAACGGAACAGCAGGTCAGCCTGGCAACCCTGGCACAGTTTATTGAAACAGAAGATGCTTCAGCCGGCAGTGATGACTACAATAACGCCCTGGCACGCTTTGAGATTGATTTTCTGCGGCAGCTGCTCAGCTCGGTCGATGGGAATATTGAAGAAGCAGCGAAAAAAGCCAAAATGAACATGGCGACAGTTTATCGTAAATTGAAAAAATACGGTCTACGCAAGGAAGATATGTTGGGTTGATATTTACCCGAAAAATAGCGTTTCTGTGTTCTTCCGGAAACGGCTTTTTTTCTGGGGAGCGCTAATTTAAAAGGGGGGTAACTGTTCGGCAAGATGTGCCGACTTCGCCCATGGAAAGGGTGACACCGAAAACCATCAGCATGCGTCCTGAACAGTTACTAAAAAGGGAATATGTCTTTAAAGGGGAGCATGTCGAAAAACGAAACCCCGACCGGTTTCATCACCCACAGCCCCAAAGCACAGATGATCAAAACAGCCATAACCCAGTTGAGCACTTGAGTCCACAGAGCCCAGTTCGGTTCTGCCCGTTGTTTTTTTTCAGACTCTTCATCACCCTCTTTCCCGGAGGGAACGTTGCGCATCAACCGCCCGGCCGATAAGAAGAGGATTGCCGAAATCAGAAATTGAGGCATCACATCGGTACTGACAACACCCAGCGCCAACAGGGCAGCGTAATAAATCAACGCGATCAGCCCCAAAAAAGTCATTTTTCGACTTAAATTCATCTCTATCCGCCCCGGTCTGAAGAATTCTTCTCCTTCCACGTTACTTTGAAAACCCCATTTTTTCAACTGTTTGTTTATAACACTGTTTTTTTTGATAAAACAAAGATCCCGATCAATAAAATAGGGACACTCCCCATGGTCCCGGGGAGTGTCCCTATTTTATTGTTCCATCACGCTGGTAAAAACCATGGACTTTAGTCCAAGACTTTCAGTTGCTTCTCAGCTTTTGACTGATCGTTTTTGAGGTTTTGACTTTGCTTGTCAGGGACTTTCAGTCCCAATCAAACCCATGCACTTTAGTGCATGGTTGTTTAGTGATTTTATCAGGGGCTTTTCTCAAGTCACCTGATAGCGGGTGATCGGTGACTTAGTGTGGAACTGTTCGATGGTAGCGTCCCGTCCAGTGCTCAGAGAATTGTGCCAGAGCAGTAGATACTGCGATAATCGCAGCAACAATTCCGAAAACGCAGCCGATTGCGAGAAAAACCTGATCTTCTCTCAACTGATTTATCGATAATGACAGCAGGCAGACCATTATCATCCCGTAAAGATATTGCAGGGTAATATTTTGTTTGAAACTGCCGAAAAACTGGATAGCGACAAAAATCACCCACATGGTTAAATAAGCAAACATGGCAGTTGAACCGGGGTGCTGCCCGAATCCCAGTTTTGGAAAAATTTCATAACCGATAATTGACAACCAGAAAAAACCGAAAGGCAGCAGTATTGCGGCGGCATAAGAGTTGCCCTGTTGTTGGCTGCGCAGGCCGATCATGATCTGAATCCCTCCGGCAATCAGCAGAATAACCCCCGAATAATATATCGAAAATTCAAACAGGCCGACCTGGCAGGAAATGTAGGCGACCAGGCTGATCCCCAAGGCCAATAATCCGCAGGGTGGTAAAGTTATCTGTTGGTTGGAACAAGAGTTGTCGTTCATGACGGTCTCCGCAATAGGGTAGATACGCTGCAAGGGCCTTGCTTTCGGCAAGGCCCTTTTCTTCAGCATAATCAGCAGGTGATCAATCTTGAGCTTTCTGCAGAACCAGGTCCTCTTCTTCGGCAAAAACCGGTTCGGTTGCCGGTACGGCAACTTTTTGCGGCCGTAGCGACATTGACATCATGGCGCCCACCAAGAGCAGAACTCCTGCCAGGATAAAGGAGGAATCCATGCTGCCGGTTTTTACTTTCAGCATTTCGGAAACCCTGACCAGAACAAACGCGCCGACACCCCATGCCGAGAACAGTATTCCGTAATTCATGCCGAAATTCTTCATGCCCCAAAGGTCCTTGGCAAAAGAGGGGAACAGCGCCAGATTGGTTCCGTAGTTGAAAACAATGGCAGACACCAGCAGAACCACCAGGATCGGGTTGCTGGTCTCACCACCCAGGATCGGGAGTGCGGCAAACATCATACATGCCTGGAAAACCAACATAATGCACAGCGTTGTTGCACGGCCGATTTTGTCGGATACTACACCGGCAACCAGACGTCCGGCAGCGTTGCCGATCGCCATGATGGAGACAACCAGAAAGGCCATTTCTCCCATGGAAGCCGAGGCTAGACCCTTGGCGCTGCCGATCACCATCAGTCCGGCACCGGCACCGACGAAGAAGCAGAGCCACAGGACGTAAAATTTTCCGTTGGTGAACAGTTGTGAAGGCTTAAGGTCGGGAACCTGTGCCGCAACGGCCTTGGTAGCTGTTTGTTTGGCATTCGGGTCCGCATTAAACCCTTCAGGCGGATTGGAAATCAGCATTCCAAAACTACTGACTACGATCGCAAAAGCAATCCCGAAGTACATCATCGACTGCTGCAGGCCGAATGTAGCCAGCATATATTTAGCCAACGGGGCAATATAAACGGAGGCCAGGCCAAACCCGGAAACAACGATCCCGGCAATCAGACCGGTCTTGGCTGGGGAAAACCATTTCAGTGCCGGCGGAGTTGTTGCCGAATAACCGAACCCGATTCCGGTTCCCGCCAACAGACCGAACCCGACCACCCAGGCCAAGTAGTCGGTCGTCTGGGAGATCCAGACAAACCCGGCGCCGACCAACAGGCCACCGATAACACAGGTCACCTTGGGGCCAAATTTATCCTGACATTTCCCGGCCAGAATCATTGCTGCGGCAAAAGCCAGACAGGCAACGGCATAGGGGTCATTGACGCTGGCGGCATTCCAGGTAAAAGCACCTTCACCACCGGTGGCAATTGAATCGACAATGGCACCCTTGAAAATACTCCAGGTGTACAGAATTCCCAATGCCAGGTTGATCCCGACACCGGCCAGCACGACCTGCAGGCCGCGATTTTTGATTTTTTGTGGTTGCATGGTAGTTTTCTCCTCTGTTGATGTTTCATTTGATTGATAATTGGACATCACGTATTTAAGGCGATAAGACAATGGCCACTTGTTGTTGAATTTGATCTGAATAGGAGCGCGGTTCGCGTGATGGCGCGGCGATACCAAAGGGGTTGATGGGGTTGATTTTTTGGATATCTCAATACTGTCGAGCTGTTCCAAAACTTCCGGATGACGTTTGGTCAGTTCTTGATATTTGTCGCACTTCTGATAACGGGAGGAGCAAAATTGGGACATTGCGACAACATCATATGGAGAGATGTAGTCTTCACCCACATCACAGAATTTTTTAGCGTGATCAAAGTAGGGACATGTCGCCATGGAACTCCTCCTGCTGTAAGAATGATCTTGCCCCCTCTTATCGCAACGAGCATGCCAACCGCAAAAATATATTTACCTTATAATTACAGTGAGTTACGTGTTTGTGGATTTTTCTTATAGATGGAGTTTTTCGCAGATCTGCAAAATGATTTTGTTCTATTGATGAGGTTTTTTGATGGGAATAGAAAGTTGTTTTGATTGTTAATTATCTGATTTTATTCGTTTTTTTGTGAAAAATCAGAGTTTTTTTAGCGAGATAAGAAAGGTTTTGCATTTATGGAAAAGGGTTTTAGCGTTTTTCGCAGATTTGCAAAAAAGTTCCGGGAGGGTGTCGCCACATTACCCGAATAGTCTGCGTTCAATCCTCTTCAGGATTCAGCAACTGTGGTGAGCGCGGGAGCTTGTTGATCTGTTCAATCGGTTCAATCTCTTTGCTGCTGCCGGCACCCAATTCCTTGAATTTTCGTGCGCTGACCAGCACCCGGCTGTCAAGGGACGCCATCCCCTTATTGTAGCTGTCGACAGCCTTTTCCAGTCCTTTGCCCATCTGACCGAAGTGTTGCATCAACGTCGCCAGTCGGTCGTAGAGTTCCCGGCCCAGTTGGCTGATTGCTGCGGCGTTTTCGGTCAGCTGCTCCTGACGCCAGCCGTAGGCGACCGATCGCAGCAGGGCGATTAATGTCGTCGGGGTTGCCAGCAGAACTCTCTGGTCGACACCGGCCTCGATCAATCCGGGATCCTGGGCGAGGGCGGCGGAAAAGAAGGTTTCACCCGGCAGGAACAGGACGACAAACTCGGGAGATGGTTGAAACTGCTCCCAGTAGTTTTTTGCCGAAAGCTTCTTCACGTGGTCATGAATCTGCCGGGCGTGGCGGTTGAGACAGCGTTTGCGGTCGGCATCATTTTCTGTTTCCAGCGATTCCAGATACGCCTGCAGCGGGGCCTTGGAATCAACGACGATGTTGCGGCCGTTCGGCAGTTTGATGATCATGTCCGGCCGCAGGCGGCCACTGTCGGCAGTTTCCTGTTCGACAAAATCGCAGTAGTTGAGCATCCCGGCCATTTCGACCACTTTGCGCAACTGGATCTCCCCCCAGCGGCCACGGACCGCCGGGGTGCGCAGCGCACGCACCAGGTTTCCAGTTTCCGATTCCAGTTTGATCTGACTGTTCAGTAAAGATTTCAGTTGTTCATCCAGCCGGGCGTAGGCGCCGCTGCGGGCCTGCTCCAGCATCTGGATTTTGCCATCGACTTTCAACAGTGATTCCTGGAGCGGTTTGACCAATTGATCGATCGCCTGCCGGCGATTTTCCAGATCGCCTCGAGCTTGTTGCCGGTAGCCGTCAAGGGTGGTTTTGGCAAGATCGAGAAAAGACCGATTGTTTGCTGCCAATGCCTCGGCGGACAGGGCACGAAAGGCCTGTTC
>JAUVEB010000097.1 GCA_030595055.1 Desulfuromonadaceae bacterium | reverse complement strand
CTGTTCTGTCCCCGGAAAACCTTGAAAGCTCCAGGGCTGATCAGCATATTGCACGGCGACCGTTCACGACCACCCTGCACTCTTGGCAACTTGTGTTGAGAGGTTTTCAAAATTCCCGCACTTTTCAGCTCAGCGGCAATTTCACCGACATCGGCAGGGCTGGCTGTTTGCTCCAGTTGGTAGGCGATTTGCCCCAACCAGTCCAACTCCAACCGCGTCTCTTCGAGCCTGCGGGCACTATGCTCCAGCCCGCGACGCGCCTTTTTATATTTCTGAAAATATTTTTCGGCATTCTTCTGCGGGTTCAATAAGGGATCAAGCGCTATCGTTTCAGGCATTGGCGGTTGCCGATAGTAATTCTCCAGCTCGATTCGCTCCAGCCCCTTGTTGATTTGATACAGATTGGCCAAAATCAGCTCACCGCGTTGCTTATATTGCTCATATCCTTGCTGGTTGACCTGTTCCTGCTCGATATTTTCAAGACGACGTTGCAGCTTTTTTTGCGCTTTTTTCAGAGTCTCCTCGATCAGACCGCGTAAATCTTTTTCCTTTTTTAAATGCTGATTCTGTGTGTAAAGTTTTTCGACGGCCAGGCTGACGGGTACTTCTTCCGGCGGAGCATTCTCCGGTTCTTTGCGTTGCGCCTCCCGGATTTTCTGTGGTTCAGGCAAAACATACATCTGCCCCGCCGCGATCACACGCCGTTGGCTGCCCTGCACCCGTTTCAACGCATCGATAATCCGCCCATCCTCGGCAACCAGAATCAGATTACTGCTACGCCCGGTCAGTTCAACCATCAAACGACAGAGGCCCTTTGGACCGGTACATTCGAGTTGCACAATGCGATCATTATTTACTTGAGAAATTGCCAGGATGCGTGATATCCGCGATCTGAGCAGTTGGCAGAAACGTGGCGGAGTAAAGGGGTTGGCAAAGTTCTGCTCGGTTAAATGGAGACGACTGTTCCCAGGTGCTGCAGAGAGCAAAAGTTTGAGAGTTTCGGAACCGTTCCAGAGGCGAAAAATGAACAGATCAGCGGCAGGCTGGTGAATTTTAGAAATTCTTGCCCCGCTTATTTTTTCCATCAATTCAACAATGACATTTTCCAGCAAGCTAAGTTCCATTAAATATCCCCGGGCAACCATAGATTCAACTTTTTCCCCACAGTCAAAAAACATCTGCTAGAATCAGCAACCGATTTCTTGACGTCAAGCACATTATGGAGGTCATTTCATGGAGCAACCTTGGAAAATTGAAACGCAGGCCGTTCAGGGGGGCTACAGCCCCAAGCCTACGGAACCGCGCATTCCGGCTATCTGCCAGAGTACCACTTTTAAATATGAAAAAGCCGACCATGTGGCAAAATTATTCGATCTGGAACTGGCTGACCACATGTACACTCGGCTCAGCAACCCGACGACCGAGGCATTCGAAAAGAAGATTTGCCTGATGGAAAAGGGTCAGGGCGCCTTGGCCACATCATCCGGACAGGCAGCAATCAGCCTGGCAATCCTTAATATCTGCCAGTCCGGTCAGCATATCGTTGCCGCCGGCACCCTTTACGGCGGGACCTATTCCCTGTTCGCCAATACCCTGCCAAAAATGGGGATCGAAGTCAGCTTTATCGACCCGGAAGCAGATATCGAGGAAATACGCAAAGCCTTTCGCCCCGAAACGCGTTGCCTTTACGCTGAAACCATCGGCAACCCGGGGCTGAACGTACTTGATTTTGAAAAATTTTCCACTCTGGCAAAAGAGCTGCAGGTACCGCTGATCATCGACAATACCTTTGCCACCCCTTATCTGTGCCGGCCGCTGCAACTCGGCGCCAACATCGTTGTTCATTCAACGACAAAATATATTGATGGCCACGGGACCAGTGTCGGCGGTGTGATCATCGATGGTGGGAACTTTGACTGGTGCTGCGGAAAATATCCGGAGATGACCGAACCGGACCCCAGCTATCATGGCTTAAAGTATGCGGAAAACTTTGCCCCCATGGCTTACATTGTCAAAGCCAGAGTCCAGTATATGCGTGACCTCGGCTGCTGCCCGGCTCCGCAAAACAGTTTCCTTAACAATAACGGATTGACCACTTTAACGTTGCGCATGGAGCGACACAGCAGCAACGCACTGGCACTGGCCAAGCATTTGGAACAACATCCCGCCGTAGCCTGGGTTAAATATCCCGGTTTGGAAAGTCATCCCAGCTATGCTAGCGCGAAAAAATACCTACCACTTGGTTGTAGTGGCGTTTTGACCTTCGGGATCAAGGGGGGACGGGAAGCAGGCGTAAAATTTATGGAAGCCTGCCGATTGATTGCGCTGGTCGTCCATGTCGGTGACGCCCGCTCCGGCGTTCTCCATCCAGCCAGTACCACGCACCGGCAATTAACCGAAGAACAGCAGATTGCCTCGGGTGTCTCCCCCGATTTATTGCGCATTTCCGTCGGGATAGAGCATATAGACGATCTTATTGCTGATGTGGATCAGGCGTTGCGGGCCGCACAGTAAATCAGTTATTCGATAACGGGGACAGAAACAATTTCTGTCCCCGTTCTGACCTGCCGTTTTTTTTGCCAAGCATGCCGCTTTATGCTATCGTCCCGCGCCATGCAGACAGAGCAACCCTTTCACATAGTCCTGGTCGAACCGGAAATCCCCCCGAACACCGGCAACATCGGCCGCCTCTGTGCCGCGACCGGCACCTACCTGCACCTGGTCGGCAAGCTCGGCTTCTCCCTGGATGACAAACATCTCAAACGGGCCGGCCTGGACTATTGGCCGGAGGTAAAATTAAAACGGTGGGATTCTCTGGAACAACTGATGGCGCAGTTCCCGGATGGGTGCTTCTGGTACGCCTCGAAAAAAGCCGCTCGAAGCTATACACAGGTTGATTTTGCACCGGGAGATTTTCTGGTCTTCGGCAAAGAGACCCTCGGGCTGCCTGAAGAGCTGCTGCAACAGCAGGCAGATCGTGCTCTGCGCATCCCGATCTTTTCCCCGGCAGTGCGCAGTCTCAATCTGGCCAATTCAGCGGCCATTCTTCTTTACGAAGCGTTACGCCAGACGGGGCGATTGGATTAATAAAAAGCCGAGCCACCTCATGACTTTTTGCGCGTGCATCACGCCATAGCGACCCGGCTTTATTCATTTGTCAAACGTCAAATCATCCCGAGCAGCTTTCCACTACGTTCCAGGAAACCAGCCATCCGTTCTTTGCTGATTGCCTGGTGGGACAGCATCGCCAGATCATAGATCTGTTCAATCAACAGACCAGCCGTTTCCTTGTTCCCATCATCCTGTAATTTAAGCACCTTATCGACAGCCGGGCTGGCAGTGTTGACCAACAGAGTATGCTCGGCAAAGAGGTCGGGCACCTCTCCCTGCCCCATCATCTGCGTCATTTCCTTAAAACGTCGCTGCTGTTCATTGAGCAGAATCATTCCCGGCACCGAATCATCCTTTAGGGTTTCAATCCTGATTGTCAGCCCTTTGATATCCAGTATCGATTTAAAACTTTCTTCAATCCGATCTTCCCGGCTCTTGTTGTCCTTGTCGACAATATTCGAGCTGACATCCTGTTCAATCAGATTTTCCGTAACATCGGAATCGACCCGCTCAAACTTCAGATCGGTGTTTTTCGACTCGAGAAACTGGATAAAGTGATTATCGATCATCGAGTCAAGAATCAACGCCTCCATTCCCTGCGCTTTGAACATCTTCAAATAGGTCGCTTGCACCCCTTCATCGTTCGCATAATAGACCTTGTTTTCATGCTCTTCCCCGGCTCGCTCAAGGTAATCAGGCAGGGTGGTATATTTCTCCTCCCCGGTCGAACGATAGATCACCTGATCCTTGACCTTTTCGTAAAACTTATCCTCACGCATCATACCGTACTTGACAAAGGTATGGATATCCTCCCAGATCGGCTCGAAGGCGGCTCGATCCTTTTTCGCCAACTCAACGATTTTGGCAGCGACACGACCGCTGATGACCTCACGGATCTTGCGCACCTGCGGCTCATTCTGCAGGTAACTGCGCGATACGTTCAGCGGCAGGTCCGGAGCATCGAGGCAGCCCTGCAATGGGGTGAGGAATTCCGGGATCAACTCCGGTGTATTGTCAGACACAAACACCTGGTTGCAGAACAGCTTGATGTGACTTTTGGTCACATCAAACTCATTATGTAAACGTGGGAAATAAATGATTCCTTTCAGATTGAAAGGGAAATCGATATTCAGATGGATCCAGAACAGCGGGTCATCCGACATCGGATAGAGTTTACGATAGAACTCTTTGTATTCATCATCGGTAATTTCACTGCTGCTACGGGTCCAGAGTGGATTCTTATCGTTGACTTCCTCCCCTTCCAGACAAATAGAAACCGGCAGAAAATTACAGAATTTCTTCAAGACCTCGCGGACATTAACCGCATCGAGAAACTCTTTATCCGTGTCATTCAGATGCAAGACAATCTCGGTACCGCGCTCTTTCTTGTCGGTTTCCGACAGCTGGTAGCTGGTGCTTCCGGAACATTCCCAATGGGCGGCAATGGAGGCATCGCGGTAAGAAAGGGTGCGGATTTCAACCTTATCCGCCACCATAAAACTGGAATAAAAACCGAGCCCGAAATGGCCGATAATCTGGTTTTTGTCTTCCAGATCCTTGAACTTCTCAATAAAGTCCTCTGCCGACGAAAAAGCCACCTGGTTAATGTATTTACGGATCTCGTCGGCCGTCATACCGATGCCATTATCGGTGACCGTCAAAGTTCCACGTTCTTTGTCGATATGAATATCGACCTTATATTCATCCGCCAGTTTCAATCCCTCAATCAGATTGATATTCTGTAACCGATGAATGGCATCGACTGCATTCGACACCAACTCACGCAGAAAAATATCCTTGTCGCTGTAAAGCCACTTTTTGATGATCGGAAAGATATTTTCCGTGTGGATGGAAATGTTACCTTCTTCCCTGTTCGGCGTATCGGACATGGTCGTTTCTCCTTGGATTTGAAATGAAGCGAACAAAAAGATAAAACAAGACAAAATTGTTATGGTACTGAGTAGTGACCAAATTTAAAAACATATCACCGATCAGTGAAAAAGGGGTGCCGCAATTACGACACCCCTTTTAATGAATTGACCAAATCAAGTACTTGACTAATTTTCCGTCAGGAAGTGTCTCTCGTAAAAGTCTTCCAGTGTTTTCAGATGACGCGACTCGTCTGCCAGCAAACGCTGGAACAGAGATGCCATGGGCGCACCTTCACAGCCTTTCATCAGCCGCTGGTAGAAATCGATAGCACCCTTTTCCAGATGAATTGCGTAGGCAAGCGAAGTCCGTGCATCCGCATCAGGAGCAATCTCCTTCTGCTCATAAACGTAATCCAGATTCATGGTCGGCACTTCTTTGGTCATCTCTGCCGCGCTCTTATCGTGACCTTCCAGCAGAGCCATTTCCAACTCGTTTTTATGGCTCAGCTCTTCAGCTGCCGCATCGCGCAAAATCGCTTTTGCCTGGCGATCCTTAACGATACGGATAGCGTACAGATAGTTACGAAAGCCCTCTTCTTCCATGACGATCGCTTTTTCAAGTGCAGCTTCATAGGTATAGCAGATACCTTCTTCAATACTCATTTTTTTCTCCCATTCACTCAAATGTTCAATAAATGACGATGTAACCATGCTTCGTAGCAATTTTAGAAATCTCCAAAACATCTTCAATCTCGTAAATCGAACCGTCAAGATTGAAGGTATAGCCACCTTCCGGTTTCTCTTTTGCCAAGTCGACCAGATATTCAAAGCTTGCTGTTTTGATTGTTTCCATAATCCTACCAGAGTATGTGACTAGAGTATGGGTTGATGCTTTCGCATGGGTATACCATATTGTCACAAGGGCCACAAGAAAAGTCACTCACCAATGATTTTCACCAAAACCCGCTTTCGACGACAACCGTCAAATTCGCCATAGAAAATCTGCTCCCATGGCCCGAAATCGAGTTGCCCATGAGTGACAGCGACAACCACTTCACGCCCCATGAGGGTCCGCTTGATATGGGCGTCGCCATTATCTTCACCCGTTTTGTTATGCTGATAAGCACTGAGCGGCTCATGAGGGGCCAGTTTCTCCAACCAGCACTCAAAATCATGATGCAAACCATGCTCATCATCGTTAATAAAAACCGAAGCGGTGATATGCATGGCATTACATAATAGTAAACCTTCAGAAATACCGCTTTCACGCAAACAGGTCTCAACCTGTGGAGTAATATTCCTGAATTCCCGCCGCGTCGGGATATCAAACCATAGCTCTTTACGATAAGATCTCATAAATCTCCACCATTTTTAATTTTCGCATTTTTAGTAACAATTACAAGGGGACCAGGGCGCCAACAAAAGGTATCCATTACCAGATAACGGATAAACGGTTGACATCAACAGAAGGCTTCTATATAAAACACGCTGCTTTCGGCGCGAATAAATATTTCTTCCACCGAAACCGAAATTAATTTATGACAAACTCACCATTGCGAAAAATCATATTTTTGTTGTCAGGGATGCTCTGCCTGCTGCTGGTCAGTTGCTCCGACAGCGCTGCCCCGACCTACCAAGGTTCGGACATCAAGATTTTAAGAACAACCCTCTCTGCTGACCTGGAAGAGGAATTTCTCCGTTACAACTACCAACTCGACAACCTGGACCACGGCGTTCCACCGCTGATTCTGCAAACACTCCCGAAAGATCTGCCGAACATAAATTCCACCAGTAAAAGAAAAGCAATCTTTTTCAAATCATTGTTGCCGATGATCTTGCTGGCGAACAGTGAGATCCAGCGAGAACGTGAATATCTGTTAAAGTTCCAGGAAATCATCGCGCGTGATCAGGGTTTAACGGAAGATCAGCTGCATATTCTATCCTCATTGGCAAAACGTTACGCAGTTAGAACAGACAAGATATGGTCCTCTCAGGCAATCAATGAACTGTTGTTGCGGGTCGATATCATCCCACCGGAGTTGGCCTTGGCTCAGGCCGCCAATGAATCAGCCTGGGGAACCTCGCGTTTTTCCCAGGTTGCCAACAACCTGTTCGGTGAATGGACTTTCCAACCGGGCACCGGCATTGTGCCGACTGGCCGTCCTGAGGGGGCGACTTACGAAGTGAAACGCTTTGAGAACGTTTATGAGTCGATCCGCTCATACTTGCGCAACCTGAATACGCATTTTGCTTATTCGGAGCTGCGGCAAATACGTGCCGAAAGCAGAGCCTCCGGGGTGCCACTAGATGGAGCCAAGCTGGCGGAAGGACTTTTCCGTTATTCCATCCGCGGTGAAGAATATGTCAAAGACTTGCAATCACTGATTTTCAAAAACCGGCTGTACCGTTTTGCCAAGGTCAACCTCAGAACCGGCAGCTGAAGTCGGCCCCCGTCCATCGACGGCCGGAAAATCAGCATTTATCCATAGATGACTGTACCAATACCAGCCGCCTTCCCGGCCGGGAACGGTCAGCGTATATTTATTACGGCGTCCCGTTAAAGCTTTCTCGGCAACAACTTTGTACCAACCGACTTGTCCGGCAACCGGCGCGACCCGGCAGCTGTTCTCTCCCTGTACGAAGCAGTTCATGCGACCCAGATCAACATCATCATTTGCAATGTTCAGCATCAAATCCGGCGGGTTACTCAGAACAACCGGGCTGACAGGGTTTTCTACCGGAACAACCAGGGGCTGCATTGAAAGCTTATTTATAAACCCTGCAAGAGTGGCATAAGGGCCTCCCATCGGGAAACGTGGCAGGGTATAAAGATCATGGGTCGAATGAATCACTCCCGACTGTTGCGCCAGCGCAGCTTTAAAACCCAACGATTTAACAACATCGATCACTTCGACAGAATACTCCCCATAGGGGTAAACGAATAGCTCGGGGACCTTACCAAGCTGCGTCATAAACTGCTGTTCCGCCTTTTTGAGATCTTCGATGATTCTCTGCCGCCACTCTTCCTGAGTTTCTTCCTGTTTCTTTTCCACCATATACGGATGGCTGGCCGTATGGTTGCCGATTTCAACTCCTTCTTGCTGTAACGCCCGGAGTTGTGTCCAGTCAAGATAGCCTCGACTGCCGACGGCATCGGTATTGACAAACAGGGAAATCGGGAAACCGTATTGACGGACAATCGGCATGGCGACATCGGCAAAAGAGCTGTAAGCATCATCCACGGTCAACACAGCACCTTTAGCGGGCAGATTTTCCCCTGACCGTAAACGGCGAACCACTTCACCGATCGACAGCACGGTGTAA
>JAUVEB010000174.1 GCA_030595055.1 Desulfuromonadaceae bacterium | reverse complement strand
AGCCTATGTTTCGTGAACCTAAAGAGACCGTTAAAAGACTACAGGAAAAACTTCAGGAACTCTGGAGGTATCTTTGACATCTCGGTAAAAAAAGAACGGGTTGCCGAACTGGAGGCCGAGATTGCCCGGCCTGATTTTTGGGATCAGGCGGAGTTGGCCCAGGAAAAACTGAAAGAACGGACGTTGCTGCAAAAAGTCGTCGAAGATTGCGAGTCCGCCAAACAGCAGCTTGAAGATATTCAGATTTTGGTCGAGCTCGGCGAAGAGGGGGACGATCAGGAGACGCTTGACGAGGTTAACGGTTTGCTTCCGGCGCTTGAACAACAGGTTGCCGGGATGGAATTTGCCCGGATGCTGTCCGGCGAGCATGATGCGAACAATGCGACCCTGAGTATTAATGCCGGGGCCGGTGGTACCGAAGCCCAGGACTGGGCCGATATGTTGTTGCGCATGTATCTGCGTTATTGTGAACGCAAAGGCTTCAAAACGGAATTCACGGAATATCAGCCGGGAGATGATGCCGGGCTGAAAAGTGTGACGATTTCTGTTGTCGGTGATTATGCTTACGGATATCTCAGGGCGGAAGTCGGTATCCATCGATTGGTGAGGATTTCCCCGTTTGATTCAAATGCCAAACGGCATACCTCGTTCAGTTCCGTGTTTGTCTTCCCCGAGTTGGATGATTCGGTGGAGATTGAAATTGAAGATAAGGATCTGAAGGTTGACACCTTTCGCGCCAGCGGTGCCGGCGGCCAGCATATCAACAAGACCGATTCGGCGATCCGGATTACCCATCTCCCGACGGGAATTGTCGTTTCCTGCCAGAATCAGCGTTCGCAGCACAAAAACCGGGCGATTGCCTTGAAGCAACTGAAAGCACGGCTCTACGAGCTGGAGATGCGCAAAAAAGAAGAGGAGGCCGCGGTCTTTTCCGAAGATAAAAAGGACATTGGCTGGGGCAGCCAGATCCGTTCTTACGTATTGCATCCTTACCGGATGGTCAAGGACCATCGCACCGGTTACGAGGTCGGTAATACCGATGCCGTTCTCGACGGCGGATTAGATGGTTTCATCGAGGCCTACCTGCTGCGGGGATAAGAAAACAACCCGGCTTTTTTACGGCGCTTTTTCCCGCAGGAAAAGCGCCGTAAATGCTTGACTCACAGAACTGATTCGGCTAAATTTTCCGGTTAAAATTCCCCCGCATATAAGGAGCTTCCGATGCACGATCCCGAGATTCCCATTGGCCTGACATTCGATGATGTTCTGTTGGTGCCTGCCCATTCACAGGTGCTACCCAAAGAGGTTGATTTGAGCACTCGGGTAACGGCAGCGATCACGTTGAACATTCCGTTGCTTTCAGCGGCGATGGACACGGTGACCGAGTCGCGCGCTGCCATCGCTATGGCCCGTGAGGGGGGATTGGGGATTATTCATAAGAACATGAGTCCGAAATCTCAGGCGATGGAGATTGATCAGGTGAAAAAGTCGGAGAGCGGCATGATTGTCGATCCGATCACCATGGATCCGGATCAGAAGATTTACGAGGCATTGGCCGTTATGGAGAAATATCGCATTTCCGGGGTGCCGGTGACCAAGAACGGTCTGTTGGTCGGTATTTTGACGAACCGGGATCTGCGTTTTGAAACCAACCTGGAACAATTTATCGGCGATGTTATGACCAAAGATAAACTGGTCACGGTTCCTCCCGGGACGACCCTGGAAGATGCCAAACAGCACTTGCATGAGCACCGGATCGAAAAGTTGTTGGTGGTTGATGACAACTTTGCCCTGAAGGGGCTGATCACGATTAAAGATATTGAAAAGGTTCGGAAATATCCCAACGCCTGTAAGGACGAACTGGGTCGTCTGCGGGTCGGTGCTGCCGTGGGGGTGGGTGCCGATCTTGAAGAGCGGGCTGCGGCACTGGTGGCTGTCGGTGTCGACCTGTTGGTGGTCGATACGGCCCACGGCCATTCGCAGGGAGTTATCGAGACTATCGCCCAGGTTCGCAAAAACTACCCGGATGTGCAGTTGATGGCAGGGAATATCGCGACCGGCGCAGCCGCGGTTGCACTGATCGACGCGGGAGTCAATGCGGTCAAGGTCGGTATCGGGCCGGGCTCAATCTGTACCACCCGCGTGGTCGCCGGGGTTGGGATGCCGCAGATTACGGCCATCCGCGATGTGGCCAAAGTGACCCATGCTGCCGGTATCCCGTTGATTGCCGACGGCGGGATCAAGTTCTCCGGTGATCTGCCGAAAGCGGTAGCGGCCGGTGCCGATGTTATCATGATCGGTTCCCTGTTTGCCGGGGCCGAAGAATCCCCCGGTGAAACCATCCTTTATCAAGGACGGACCTATAAGTCCTACCGTGGCATGGGCAGTCTCGGGGCGATGAAGCGGGGGAGCAAGGATCGTTACTTCCAGGCCGACGAAGAAGATGTCAAACTGGTTCCGGAGGGGATTGAAGGACGGGTTCCTTTTCGTGGACCACTCTCCGACAATATCCATCAGTTAATGGGTGGTCTGCGTTCCGGCATGGGCTACACCGGGTGTCGGACCCTCAAGGAATTGCAGCAGAACGGCCAGTTTGTGCGCATTACCAATGCCGGTTTGCGCGAATCACATGTCCATGATGTCACCATCACTCAGGAAGCTCCCAACTATCGCATGGAAAGAGGGAACTAACCCGATGTCCGACCTGCATAGCGAAAAGATCCTGATCCTCGATTTCGGTTCCCAATATACCCAGTTGATTGCCCGTCGGGTGCGCGAATCGCACGTCTACTGCGAATTGCATTCCTTCGATATGGACTTACAGGAGATCAGGGATTTCAATCCGCAAGGGATTATTCTCTCCGGCGGTCCGAAGTCGGTTTATGATGAAGGTGCGCCTGCCGTTGCAGAAGAGCTGTTTGAGCTGGGGGTTCCGGTCCTGGGGATCTGTTACGGTATGCAGCTGATGAGTTGTCATTTCGGCGGTAAAGTTGTTCCGGCCGGCAAACGGGAATACGGTCATGCTGATCTGGAGGCATCGGCCGTTCCCGGCCCGTTGTTTGATGGTTTTTTTGCCGACGGTAAAAGTCCGGTCTGGATGAGTCACGGTGATCATGTCGAAACGCTGCCGGAAGGTTTTGAGGTGATCGCCGGAACCGCCAACGCCCCGGTTTGCGGTATCCAGAATGTTGCCCGCAATCTCTACGGTGTGCAGTTCCACCCCGAGGTCGACCACACCCCGCGTGGTGATGTGTTGCTCACGACCTTTGTCCGTAAAATCTGTCATTGTCGTGGCAACTGGACGCCGGGACAGATTATTGAAGATGCCGTAACCCGTATCCGTGAACAGGTCGGTCGTGATCAGGTGATTCTCGGCCTCTCCGGTGGCGTGGATTCTTCGGTGGCGGCAGCCTTGATTCATAAGGCGATCGGTGCTCAGCTGCACTGCGTCTTTGTTGACAACGGCCTGCTGCGGCTCGATGAGGGTGACCAAGTGATGGCGACCTTTGCCGGCAACATGGGCGTCAAGGTCATCCGGGTGAATGCCCAGCAGCGTTTTTATACTGCTCTGGCCGGCGAGACCGATCCGGAAAAGAAACGCAAAATCATCGGTAACCTGTTTGTCGATATTTTTGAAGAGGAATCGAACAAAATTGACAACGCCAAGTGGTTGGCGCAGGGGACCATCTACCCCGATGTCATCGAATCGGCCGGTGCCAAGACCGGCAAGGCGCACAAGATCAAGAGTCATCACAATGTCGGTGGTCTGCCCGATTATATGAAGCTGAAACTGCTGGAGCCGCTACGCGAACTGTTTAAGGACGAAGTTCGGGCCATTGGTGAAGAGTTGGGCTTGCCGCACCAGATGGTCTGGCGTCATCCCTTTCCCGGACCCGGTCTGGGCGTGCGGATTCTCGGCGAAGTCAAGGAAGAGTACTGCGAAATCCTCCGTCGTGCCGATGCTATTTACATGGAAGAGCTTTACGAGACCGGCCACTACCACAAGATCAGCCAGGCTTTCGCGGTTTTTCTGCCGGTTAAATCGGTCGGCGTTATGGGGGATGGCCGGACTTACGAATATGTGGTTGCGTTGCGTGCTGTCGAGACCAAGGATTTCATGACTGCCGGCTGGTATCCGATGCCCTACGCAGACCTGGCGCGGATCAGCAACCGCATCATCAATGAGGTCAAGGGGATTAACCGAGTGACCTACGATATTTCCAGTAAACCGCCGGCGACGATAGAGTGGGAATGACGCTGGAAGCACTTTTCATTCAAGAGCTGTCGGGAATTCCGGCGGCTCTTTTACTTTGACGAGAGTAAAGAATAAGCTGTGATGCGTGATGATGATCACATTGCTTTCGATCCGCAAACCTGTCGTCAGTGCGGGGGGCGATGTTGCCAGGGCAGCCCGGGAGTCTGGGTTGATCCGCAACGTTTCTTCGCTATCTTTTTTTCCGGCGAACAATTATCACTCGATGATTTACGCAAGCGCCTGCCGGAACGCGGACTGGTTTTGTGGGAGAAGAGCGGGGTGCCTGTTCCTGCGCCCGGCTCGGTTGTTGAGGGCTGTTCTTTTTTGGGGGAAAACGGCTGTTCTTTTTCGCTTGCGGAACGTCCTTGTCAATGTCTTGCCTTGATTCCCGACCCTGCAACGCTACAGCAGGAAGGTTGTGTCTGTCAGTTGCCGGA
>JAUVEB010000056.1 GCA_030595055.1 Desulfuromonadaceae bacterium | reverse complement strand
AGGCGCCTGATGAGCCGGTGGTTGAGGAATTCCCGGAAAATGAAGTCACCACGGCAGACAGCGCAATTGTGGCGGCCTCGCCACCGCCTGAGGTGATTTGGTCTGATGAAGGTCTTGATTTTAACGGTTTGATCAGTGAGTCTGAAGATCGTTTGATTCTGCAGGCTTTGCATCGTACCGGTGGGAACAAGAAGGAAGCTGCTCGTTTGCTCAACCTGAAGCGGACAACCTTGATAGAAAAAATCAAAAAGAAAAATTTACCGGTTTGATTCTTATTCGCTGGTTCCCATCCGGAAACTCCGGATGCAGACGATGAAGTTTTCATATGGGAAACGAGCAATTTTTCTCAAGGTCAAGGAAATCAAGCGGTTGCGCGGAGGCGTGGTTGTCTACGCCGCACAAGCAAACGTGCAGATTGACGCAGAGATTGTTAAAAAGGGCCGTTTCCGGATGAAAACAAATAATTTCAGGATTGTTTTTCAAGGAGAGGTGGATGAAAAATCACAAAACGATCATCCTGTCGAACCAGGAGATCTCCCCGGGCTACTACCGGATGCGTATTCTTGCGCCGGAGTACAGCCGGCTGGCCAAGCCGGGCCAGTTTGTCATGTTCCGCGTTCAGCGCTCCCTCCCCCCGTTATTGCGGCGTCCTTTCGGTATTTTCCGCGCTGGTTTCATGGCGTCGGATTGTGACGGAATGGCGGAAAAAGAATTTATCGAGATCCTCTACAAGGTGGTCGGCAGCGGCACCGAGATCATGCAGGAGTTACACCAGGGTGATCGTGTTGAACTGCTCGGCCCGCTTGGACGTGGTTTTGATCTGGGTGACCCGCACGAGGAAAAAATTCTTGTCGGTGGCGGTATCGGTTTGGTCCCGCTCTATATGTTGGCGGAAAAATTGATTGAAACTTCGCAGGTTCGTCTGTTGATGGGAGGGCGAACCCGCAATGATATCATTACGGTCACCGAATTTGAACGGCTCGGTGTTGAAACCTACGTTTCTACCGAAGACGGCAGTCTCGGTGAGGAGGGTCTGGTCACCCAGGTGTTGCAACGCAAGCTTGATAAATATCCCAAGGCTTCGGTTTACGCATGTGGGCCGATGCCGATGATTGATGCTGTGCAAAGAATCTGTGCCGAGCGCGGCACCTCATTGCAGGTTTCCCTGGAAGCACTGATGGCCTGTGGGGTTGGCGCTTGTCTCGGCTGTGTTGTTAAAGGGGCCGGGCACAGTACCGAGAACCCGCGCTATCTCTGTACCTGTAAAGAGGGCCCGGTATTCTACGCGGAGGAACTGGACTGGAATCGCCTGGAGCAGCAGAACTCAGCCGGCGGGGGGTGTCACTGATGGCAACACAGCATAAACAGCAGGTTAAAAACAAGCGTCCTTCCCTGAGCGTTGAGATTGCCGGTCTGAAATTGAAGAATCCGGTCATGCCCGCATCGGGAACTTTCGGCTATGGCGAGGAGTATGCACCCTACCTTGATCTGAACGGACTCGGAGCGATTGTCACCAAGGGGTTGTCACTCAATCCGAGGGCCGGAAACAACACCCCGCGGATCTGTGAAACCGTCAGCGGGATGCTCAATGCGATCGGTTTGCAGAATGTCGGTATTGATGCTTTTATCGAGCACAAAATGCCCTTTCTTGACCAATTCGATACGCCGGTCATTGTTAACTTTTTCGGCAACACTCAGGAGGAATACGGTGAAGTGGCGGCCCGTTTGGATGATGTCCCGGGGGTCGGTGCCCTGGAAATGAATATCTCCTGTCCCAACGTCAAGCATGGCGGGATCGTCTTCGGGACCGATGCGGCGGCGGCTCATCAAGTGGTTTCGTCGGTACGTAAGCGGACCGGTAAACCGTTGATCGTCAAGTTGACGCCGAATGTGACGGACATCCAGGTTTTGGCCAAAGCGGTTGAGGATGCCGGCGCCGACGCCATCAGCCTGATCAACACCCTGACCGGGATGGCGGTTGATGTCAAAACCCGTAAACCGCGTCTGGCCAATACCATCGGCGGTCTTTCCGGCCCGGCAATCCGACCGATCGCTGTGCGTCTGGTCCACCAGGTCGTGCAGGCGGTGAATGTGCCGGTCATCGGCATCGGCGGCATCTCTCGGGCGATTGATGCCCTGGAGTTCCTGATTGTCGGGGCCAGTGCGGTGCAGGTGGGGACGGCCAATTTTGTCGATCCAAATGCAATGCAGACGGTCATCGACGGACTGGAAGAGTTCTGCCGGAATGAAGGGGTTGCGGATATCAATGACTTGATAGGAACGCTGGAGGTTTAACCGGCGCACGGTTATGGATGTTATTGCTACCCACGTCAACGCTGATTTCGACGCCCTCGGGGCCATGATCGCTGCCAAGCGGCTCTATCCCGATGCGGAGCTGGTTTTTCCCGGTGGTCAAGAACGTGGGTTGCGAGATTTTCTGTTGCAGAGCACCCTTTACGCCTATGATGTCAAAGGGATTCGCGATATCGATTTGCAGCAGGTGACCCGCTTGATTCTGGTCGATGTGCGCAGTGCCGCCCGCATCGGCCAGTTTGCCGAAATTATCAACAAGCCGGGTCTTGAAATTCATATCTACGATCACCATCCCAGCGATGAAAATACGGTTGTCGGGACATTTGAACGTATCGAACAGGTTGGCGCAACAACCACGATCATGGCGCAGCTGTTTCTGGAAAAAGAAATTGTGCCGACGCCTGATGAAGCGACCATGATGATGCTCGGTCTCTACGAAGACACCGGGCATCTGCTTTTTTCCGGGACCACTCCGCGGGATTTTCAGGCGGCTGCTTTTCTTTTGGAACATGGTGCCAATCTCAATACCGTCGCCGACTTCCTGGTTCGTGAAATGACTCCCGAGCAGGTTGATCTGTTGAATGAACTGCTCAAGTCCTGTCACAAGAAAATTTTTAACGGTATCGAGGTTGCTATTGCCTACGCATCCATCGATTATTATGTTGCGGATATCTCCTCACTGGTTCACAAGCTCAAAGATATTGAGAACCTTGATGTGTTGATTGTCGCTGTCCGTATGGAAGACCGGATTTTTCTGGTTGGCCGTTCGCGCCTTCCTGAAGTGCACGTCGGTGAACTCTTTCAGGAATTCGGTGGTGGAGGCCACGCCTTTGCGTCATCGGCAACTGTGTGGAATATTCCCCTGGTGCAGTTGCTCGATCAAATTGAAGATCTGTTGCAACGGACCGTGCGCTCCCGCTGCGAGGCAAGGCACCTGATGTCGAGTCCGGTGAAAACTTTGTCGGCGACGGCGACTATCGAGACGGCACGCGAATTGATGGCCCGATTCAGTTTTAACGCTGTGCCGGTACTTGATGAGCAACAGCGACTGGTCGGCATCATCACGCGCCAGGTGGTTGAAAGGGCGGCTTATCATAAGCTTTTGCGGATGACCGTCATGGAGGTGATGACCACAGATTTTGACGTAGTGGCTTCCGGGGCGGCCCTCAACGAATTGAAGCAGGGGATTATTGAACACAATCAACGTTGTATTCCGGTGGTCGATCGTGGTGAATTGATCGGTGTTGTCACGCGAACGGATCTTTTGCGCTATCTGATCGGTGCCCATCAGGACATGGATGATTGCCTGTCCGTTGAGTCCGGACGGGGAGGGTTGCGACTGAAACAGAAAAATCTCATCCGTTTAATCGATGCCCAATTGCCGGGATTTGTTCGTGAGCTGTTGCAGCAGTTGGGGGAGGTGGCAGATCGTCAGGGAGTGAATATCTACCTGGTCGGCGGTTTTGTCCGTGACCTTTTGTTGCGGCAGAAAAATCTTGATATCGATGTTGTCGTCGAGGGGGATGGCATTGTTTTCGCTGAGAATTTTGCCAAAACAAGGGGTTGCCGAATTCGCTCACACGAAAAGTTCGGCACGGCGGTAATTGTTCTTCCGGATGATTTTAAAATTGATGTTGCTTCCGCTCGTCTGGAATATTATGAAAGTCCGGCTGCGTTGCCGCACGTGGAGCATGCCTCGATCCGCCACGACCTCTACCGCCGGGATTTTACCATCAATACCCTGACGATTTCTCTCAACCGAGCCAGTTTCGGGCAGATGCTTGATTTTTTCGGTGGGCAGCGGGATATCAAGGAAAAATCGATTCGGGTGCTGCATAATCTCAGCTTGATCGAAGATCCCACCCGTTTGTTTCGAGCGGTGCGTTTTGAACAGCGACTCGGTTTTCATATCGGGCAGCAGACGGAACGGTTGATGCGCAGTACCGTACGAATGAACCTGGTCAAAAAGGTCGGTGGCGTGCGAATCCTCAATGAACTGGTACAGATTCTGGACGAACCGCAGGTGATTTCTGCGCTGCGCAGACTTGAACAGTTTGATCTGTTGAAATTCATTGATCCGCAGCTACGTTTTGATCACAAATCTGCGCAATTATTCGTTGCTGCAGAGCGTTCAAGCAGCTGGTTCGATCTGCTTTATACGGGGGAAAAGTACCAGCGCTGGTTGCTTTATCTTTTCTGCCTGCTCAGTCAAATGTCGCGTGAAGACATTCAGCGGGTCTGTCATTGGCTGGATCTGCAGCCCCAATACCGGGAGCTGTTACTTGAGCAGTGGCCGAAAGGTCAACAATCATTGCGGAGTGCGCGTTTTCATGTGGAAAAGAAACGTGTTCCCCAAAACAGTCAGATCTACCATTGGTTCAACGGACTCTCTCTGGAAATGATTCTGTTTTTGATGTCCTCGGCAGAAGATGACCAGGTTCGCAAGTGGATTTCACAATATGTCACCGACTACCGAAAGGTCCGCGTTTTGCTTGATGGTAATGGACTGATCGACCTGGGTTTGCCGCCGGGACCGAATTTCCACAAGGTGTTTCTTGCTCTGCTCAATGCGCGACTCGATGGCCGGGTAGGGACTTTGGAAGAGGAAAAAAAGTTGGTCCGTGAACAGTTTCTCGCTGAATCAAGAGTGGGATCGGGATAGCGGAGTTGACTGCTGCGGGGACTTTTGGTAAATCCGGAAAATTGTTTTATCCGGCGAAAAAATATGCTTTTGCACACAGCCTCCTAGAGTTGTTTTGAGGGTTAATGGAAACAATCATTGCAAAAATATCGATCATGCTGGTTCCTGCACTCTTGGCCATTACCATGCATGAAGTCGCACATGGATATGTTGCTGAACGTTTTGGTGATCCGACGGCGCGATTGCTCGGACGTCTTAATCTGAATCCGCTTCGTCATCTTGATCCGATCGGTACCGCGGCGATTTTTATTTTCGGTTTCGGTTGGGCCCGTCCGGTCCCGGTCAATACCGCTAATCTGCGGCGACCACGGCGTGACATGATCTGGGTCGCCTTGGCCGGGCCGCTGACCAATCTACTGCTGGCGGTGCTTTCCGCCTTGCTGTTGCGAGGTCTCGGTCTGTTGGAATCGACCGCTGTCGGTGATTTGCCGCTGTTTGGCCAGATTGTGAAACCCTTACAGATGATGGCCGGATTCAGCCTCTATATCAATGTTCTGCTTGGTATCTTTAATCTTGTTCCTTTGCCGCCTCTCGACGGTGGTCGAATTCTGACCGGAATTTTGTCGGAAAAACAGGCAATGATTGTCAGTCGTCTGGAGCCGTTCGGTTTTATGCTGATCCTTTTCCTGGTTTTCTTTACCGATCTCTGGTCCCTGGTCCTCGCTCCTGTGATCAATAGCCTGGTTGTTTTGCTGGCGGGCGATGAATTCGGGCTGGTGGAGCAGGCGATGAGCTTTCTTTTTGGACATTAGTTTGCGATGTCGATAGAAATCCGCCTGGAAAACTTTTCCGGTCCACTTGATCTGCTGTTGCACTTGATCAAGACCAACGAAATGGATATTTACGATATCCAGGTGGTGGCGATCACGAAACAGTATCTGGCTATTATTGAGCAGATGAAACAGCTGGATCTTGATGCTGCAGGTGAATTTCTATTAATGGCTGCGACCTTGATTCACATTAAGTCACGCATGCTGCTGCCGGCCAGTGAAGAGATGGCAGATGAAGAGGAGGTGGATCCACGGGCTGAACTGGTCAGGCGATTGCTTGAATACCAACGTTACAAGGGGGCGGCAGAAACTTTAGAGAAACTTCCACAGTTGGATCGGGATGTTTTTGTCGGGCAGTTTTTCCCCGCAGACATCCTCGAAGCAGAAACTGATGATGAAGTTGCTGTGGGGATTTATCAACTGGCCGATGCTTTTCATCGCTTGCTGAAAGAAATTCCCGCTGAAGTTTTTCACGAAATTGTGCGGGAACAGTACTCGGTCGCTGAACATATGTCGTTGCTTCTGGATCGTTTGTCAGCTGCTGAACGACTGGCTTTTCGTGATATATTTGCGACCCGCTCGATCCGCCCGACCCGTCAGGAACTGGTCGTGACTTTTTTGGCAGTGCTTGAGTTGGTCAAAATTCGGGTGGTGAAGATTGAACAGGTCGCAGCGTTTGGCGAGATCTGGCTTTTGCTTGCCGTACAGGATGGAATTTCCGCAGTTACCGACTTGGGGGAGGCGGCTCTTGGCTATGAATGAACTGAAAAGACTGGTTGAAGCAGTCATCTTTGCTGCTGAAAACCCGATATCCCTTGAGCGACTCAGTGCTGTTCTGGAGAAACCGGGCGCCGAGCTGCGCCCCGTCATCATGCAATTGCAGGATGAGTACGTTCCGACTGCGCATGGTTTTTATCTGGCTGAGGTGGCAGGAGGGTATCAGTTTCGTTCTGTGGCTGAGTTTGCCCCCTGGTTGCGTAAGCTGAGCAAGGACCGGTCGTTTCGTTTCTCCCGTGCGGCATTGGAGACCCTGGCAATTATTGCCTATCGTCAGCCGGTGACGCGGGCGGAAATCGAATATCTGCGTGGAGTCGATTCCGGCGGGGTGATGAAAACTCTTCTGGAGAAAAACTTGTTGAAGATTCTCGGCAAGAAGGATGTTCCCGGACGACCGCTTCTGTATGGAACCAGTCGCCGGTTCCTCGAACTGTTTGGTTTGCGTGATCTGAATGATCTGCCGACCTTGAAAGAGTTCAGTTCTCTCGATCCTGAATTGATCGAAGCCGTTCCTCTCGAACCGGCGTCTGTAGAGCCGTACAATGGCTGAGCGTTTGCAGAAATTAATTGCCAGGGCCGGTCTTGCTTCCCGGCGGCAGGCGGAAGTCTGGATTGCCGAGGGGAAGGTTTTGCTGAACGGTGCTGTTGCCGGTTTGGGAGACCGGGCTGATCTGGCCGTTGATCAGGTCATCGTCAAAGGACAAAAACTGTCGGTGGCAGAAAAAACCGTGACCGTTCTATTGAATAAGCCGCGCGGCTATATCTCGACCATGAAGGATCCACAGGGCCGGAAACTGGTGACTGATCTGGTGGCAGCTATCCCGCAGAGGCTTTATCCGGTCGGCCGACTTGATTTCAACACTGAAGGACTGTTGCTGTTGACGAACGACGGGGAGTTGGCGCAACGGCTCAGCCATCCGAGCCATCATGTGGAAAAGACCTACCTGGTTAAGGTGCGTGGCGTTCTCAGTGAAAAAAAACTTCTCCTCTTGCAGCAGGGCGTCCAACTGGCCGATGGTTTGACGCTGCCTGCAAAAATTGCAAATGTCAGATCAGGGCGTACCTCCAGCTGGTTCGCGTTGACCATTCGTGAGGGGCGCAATCGGCAGGTCAGGCGGATGTGTGAGTCACTGGATCTTTCTGTTGTGAGATTGAAAAGAATTCGTGTTGCTTTTTTAGACCTCGCCAACCTGCCGACCGGACAGTTTCGCATTTTAGGTGCGGGTGAAATCAAAAAGTTGCGAGAATTGTAATGAAAAATGGCCGTTTTTATTTGTCTGCAGGGGCGATTTTCATTTGCGAATACAATAGCTTTACTTGACAGTAAAAGTAACAATCGCGTATTGTTCGATGATGTCTGGTTAAAATAAATAACCGTTTGCCGGAGGAAGTTTTTTTGGCTGCAAATAAGGACAAACTACTCGAATCCGCTCAGAAAAGCCTGAAGAAAAAACAGGTTGCTAAAGCGATTAGAGATTATGCCAAGGTTGTTGAGCTTGATCCTGTCGATGTGCGTTCTCGTCAGAAGCTGGCAGAGCTTTATGTTCGAACCGGGAAAAATGTCGAGGCTTATGAGCATTACGAGGTCGTCGCGAAGTATTTTTCCAGTAATGGTTTTTACCTGAAGGCGATCGCCATTTATAAGCAGATGCAACGCCTTGACCCAAGCCAGGTTGCACTTTCCGGTCGCATGGCCGAGCTGAATGAAAAACAGGGCTTGATCGGCAACGCGATGAGCGAATATCGAAATCTCGTCGGCTATTATGAGCGAAACGGGATGGTTGCTGATACGCTCAAGGTGCTGGAAACAATGCGCGACCTTGATGCTGCAAACCTCAATGTTCGTATCAAGTTAGCTGAGGTCTACACCGCAAATGAGCGGGCGGATGAGGGGCTTGCCGAGTTTGAGGCGGTTCTCGCGGACCTTAGTGAAAAGAACGAATTCGATAAAATTCTCAAGCTGTACAAGATCATCCTCCCCCTGTTTCCCAAGAACAAAAAAATGCAGATGGGTTTGGCGTTGACCCTTTACGAAAAAGGGGATCTGAAAAAGGGGATTTCCATTCTTTCCGGTCTCCTCCAGGAGAGCCCGCAAAATGCGGATATCCTGCGGTTGATCGTTCGGGGCTACAATGACCTCAAGGAGTGGAATAATGCGGCTGAGATCTCCCTCCAGTTACTGGAGCTTGACCCGTCAGATCTGGATATCCGTGAATTATTGATCAAGGTTTATTTTGATAGCAATCAGCTTGATCAGGCACTTTCCGAGCTTGAAGAGTGGAAAGATGCATTCCTCAAAGCGGATCGTCTGGAAACGCTGAAAAATTATTATGAAGTTCTGAAAGAAAAATTGCCGAATAATCCGCTCATTTTACAAACACTTGACTCTATCTATGAATTGACCGGGGAAGGGGACAAACTTCTCGACATTCTCTCAGAGAAAGAGGAGCCGGTTGAAACGACAGAAGAGGAAACCCTGTCGGATTCGTTACTCGGGTCGGTTATTGACGATATAGAAGTCCCGTCAGAAGTCCCGTCGATCGATTTGGAATTGTCGCAAGAGGAAGAAGAAGCAATTGTCGACCTTCCTATAGAGGAAGAGCTGGATCTGCAACTTGAGGCAATGGATGAAATTGCGCTTACACTGGATCAAGAAGACGCAGATGTCGATGATAAGCTCATAGAGCTTGATCTTCGTGACGACACAGACGTGGGCTCTCAGGATACAACTGATTTAGAGTACTCATTCGAGATGGATAACGTCGATGATGAATCTCTTGAGCCCGCGGTTGCAGAACGCGATATCGCTGCAGATTTGGAAGAGGCAGAATTTTACATTCAACAGGGGTTGTATGTCGAAGCGGAAAAACTCTGCAGCGACGTTCTGGTCTTTGCCCCCGATTCTGAGGAATGTCAGCAGAAGTTGACGGAAATTCATCAGTACCTGCATACAAAGACCGAGGAGTCCGTTGCAGAATCTACCGATCTGCCGGCAGAGTTGAGCACGGAAGATTTCCCCGAATTTCCCGATGTCGCTGAGTCGGTCGATGTGCTGACCGATGAAACAGACAAGGAACAGAAAGTGTTCCGCACGGATGTCGATGAGCAAATTGCGGCAGACGACATGGAATCTCATTATAATCTCGGCATAGCATACCGTGAGATGGGTTTGCTGGATGATGCTGTCAGCGAGTTTACCAAAGCGGAAAAGGACCCTTCCCGCTATGTCGATTGCCAGACATTAAAAGGGCTTTGTTACTCTGAAAAGGGCGAATTCGACAGTGCTGAGCTGGTGTTTCAGCAGGCGCTCGATTCACCACATCTGGAAGAAGAACAACGGCTCAGCCTTGGCTATGAACTGGCCGGCTTATATGGGTCAGCGGAACGTCTGGAAGATGCCTTGAGTTGTTATCAGTCCGTTATGGAGAAAGATCAAAATTATCGTGATATCCGGGAGAAAATTGCCGCTCTTCAGGAACGTCTCGGGATCGTCAGCGATTCCGATGCCGGGATGATAGAAGAAAGCAAGGAACGGATATCCTTTCTTTAGTACCATCCGGAAACTCCGGATGGGTGCACGGCAAGTTTTCATCGGGGATACGAGCAATTTTTTGACCCTTCTGCCTAGGAGGCTGTCCGACAATACAAGAACCTACTGCGAAACTGTCTGATCGGTTCATATTTCCGTAAGTTTTCGACAAATAGCGGTGCTATTCGCTCTCAAACCTACGAAAATCTGCCCTCGAACAGCCAATTTCTCGCTACGGCTTGTATTTTCGGACAATCTCCTGGTTCACAACTCCTTTTCTATGGAACGACTCATGGGCTATACCGATTATTTTAATTTTGAACGCGAGCCTTTCTCCAACGCACCGAATGAAAAGTTTTATTTCAATAGTGAACAGCACAATCAGGCGTTGTTGCGGCTGAAATATTCCGTTGATTCAAATAAGGGGTTGGCTGTTCTGGTGGGTGGTATCGGGACCGGAAAAACCACCCTGGCTCGGCGAATGCTTGATGAGCTGCCGATTGAACAGTACGAGTCTTCTTTGTTGGTGATGATCCATTCCGGGATCACCCCGGAGTGGCTCCTTTCGCGAATCTGCATGCAGTTAGGAGTTAAAAATCCGGATGGCAGTCCGCTGAAAATGCTCAAGCAGCTGTATGCGCGGTTATTGCAGATCGACAAGGAAGGGCGTAAAGCAGTTGTGCTGATTGATGAAGCACAGATGCTGCAGACCAGGGAATTGATGGAAGAGTTTCGGGGCTTGCTGAATCTGGAGATCCCGGATAAAAAGCTTTTGAATATTTTGTTTTTCGGTCTGCCTGAGTTGGATGAAATCATGCGACTGGATGAGCCTCTGGCGCAGAGAGTGGCTTTCAAGTGTAACCTGAAGCCCTTGTCAGCTGAAGAGAGCGAGGCATATATCAATTATCGCCTGCAGGTTGCGGGATGCCGGAAGACGCCGTTTGAAACTACGGTGCTGCCGTTGATTCATAAACTGTCTGGCGGGGTGCCGCGCCTGATCAACACGATCTGTGATAATGCCCTGTTTGAAACCTACCTGCGGCGCGAAACCGAAGTCACAATTCATATCGTCAAAAATATTGCTGAAGATCTCGGCTTGCTGGAAATGCAAAAACACAGAACACCACCGGCTGAACCTTTTGCTGAGCTTGATGAGATCGAGATGATTTTTGAGGATCTTGAAGAAGAATAGGTAGAGAATCCGACAACTGAATCAATCAAAGAGAGCGGTCGGTTTTCCGGCCGCTCTCTTTTTGCTTAGCCATCGTATTCTTTTTTGTGAGACCATCTTTTTTGACAGTGTGAGATCATGACGACAGCCATGGAAACAAAAGTTCATCTTCTTCCGGAAGAACTTTGTAACAAGATTGCCGCCGGGGAGGTGGTCGAACGGCCATCTTCCGTTGTCAAGGAATTGCTTGAGAATTCACTTGATGCCGGGGCGACAGACCTGCTCGTGGAGCTTGAATCCGGGGGTAAAAAATTAATTCGGATCGCTGATAACGGCAGTGGCATGAACCGTCAGGATGCCTTTCTGTCCCTTGAACGCCACGCCACCAGCAAGATTCGTACAGATGCCGATCTTTTTGCCCTGCATACGCTCGGGTTTCGCGGGGAAGCCCTTGCGTCAATTGCTTCAGTTTCCAGGCTTCTGTTGAAAACCTGCGCCGATGATCAGGGGCTTGGACAGCTGATTTATGCCGAAGGGGGTGCAATCAAACGCGCCGAAGAGGTTGGTCTTCCTCAGGGGACGGTTGTTGAAGTGCGGAATCTGTTTTTTAACCTGCCGGCACGACGTAAATTTCTCCGCAAAGAACAGACTGAACTCAGTCATGCCGCAGATGTTGTGACCAAGCTGGCTTTAGCGAATCCAGCCGTCAGCTTCCGTCTGCAACATAATGGTCGGCTACTGCTTGATCTACGGCGCGAAAAGGGGGTGCGGGAACGGGTCGCCGCTCTGCTGGGGCGTTCATTGTTAAAAGATCTGCTGGTTCTAGATCAACAGGCCGGTGCGGATTTGCGAATCACTGGCCTGATCTCGCAGCCACAATTAAATCGTTCCTCGACCAGCCACATCTATACATTTATCAACGGACGTTACATTCGTGATCGGGTTGTTCAACATGCGGTGATGCAAGGGTATCGTCATCTGTTGATGAAGGGGCGTTACCCGGTTGTTGTTCTGTTTTTGCAGATTGATCCGGCTCAGGTGGATGTCAATGTCCACCCCACCAAACACGAAGTCCGTTTTCGCGAACAGGCACTGGTCCATGATTTTATCGCCGACAGTTTGCAACAGGCACTGCGACCGGCAGACTGGGTTGAAAAATCAGCGGAGGAGACGGAAGACACTGTGCGACGGGAAACTTACCCGGCGTCAGTGAAAAGTCCGACGGCAACGATTAATGAGACTGATCCGCGTTACCGGATACAACCACCGCAGGTTGTTCGATTTGAATCGAAGCAACCGCCCGTTGTCCTTGCAAAAGAGATAGTATCTGAACAACAGAATAGTCCTTTTTTGGTGGAGCAATTGTCTCTTCCTGCTGTTGCTGGCGGCGGATTCTTCAGCATGTTGCAGATCCTCGGTCAGTATCATCAGAGCTATCTGCTATGTCAGGATGGCGATGATTTAATCCTGATCGATCAACACGCTGCACATGAACGTATCGGTTTTGAGAAACTGCGCCGTTCTTACGAGGTCGGTCGCATTCCCGGGCAAGCCCTGCTTTTCCCGGAAATACTTGAGCTTGATTTCCGCAGTGCGACGGCCTTGAGTGAAAATCTCCCGGAACTTGAAAAACTTGGTTTTGAGGTTGAACCCTTCGGAGGTAAATCTTTTGCCTTGAAGTCGGTTCCGCAGCTTCTCAGTCACCAAGATGT
>JAUVEB010000073.1 GCA_030595055.1 Desulfuromonadaceae bacterium | reverse complement strand
AGGCGCCTGATGAGCCGGTGGTTGAGGAATTCCCGGAAAATGAAGTCACCACGGCAGACAGCGCAATTGTGGCGGCCTCGCCACCGCCTGAGGTGATTTGGTCTGATGAAGGTCTTGATTTTAACGGTTTGATCAGTGAGTTTGAAGATCGTTTGATTCTGCAGGCTTTGCATCGTACCGGTGGGAACAAGAAGGAAGCTGCCCGTTTGCTCAACCTGAAGCGGACAACCTTGATAGAAAAAATCAAAAAGAAAAATTTACCGGTTTGATTCTTCTTCGCTGGTTCCCATTCGGAAACTCCGGATGCAGACGATGAAGTTTTCATATGGGAAACGAGCAATTTTTCTCAAGGTCAAGGAAATCAAGCGGTTGCGCGGATGCGTGGTTGTCTACGCCGCACAAGCAAACGTGCAGATTGACGCAGAGATTGTGAAAAAGGGCCGTTTCCGGATGAAAACTAGCTGGCTTTGCGGAAATACCGGTTGAGTTTTTCCTGAATCTCGTCCCCGGATGCCGGCATAATGAGGATATCGCGTGCCCCGTATTTCACCGCTCGAAGGACCGTGGAGCGGGTCCATTCCGGCCCGGCAAAGATCATCGGCGGCAGCGGCTGTCCGGTTGATTGCAGCTTGATCGCTGTGGCGAATCCCTTCTCGCTGACCTGTGACATGACCAAGAAGGCTCCGAGAACCTGGTGTTTTTGGAACTGTTCCTTGATATCTTCTTGGAAAGACAGGACTTTACAGTCGTAGTCAGCTGTCGAGAGGATTTCTGAAAAGGGTTCCGCGTCCCCTGAATCTTCTGAAATGACCAGTACGATCGGCGGCCCGGCCGGCACGGCAGTAGCCGCCGTGGTTCGGGCTTTTTCATCACCATCAGCGGCGACAGCTTTTGTCGATGTCTCTCCTGCTGATTCCTCTGCTGCCGTCACTGCCGCTACGGGAGTTGTCTCCTGCTCTTGAGTACTCGTCTGCTCTGCCGCCGCCTGCTCATGTCCCTCCAGGTCAAAAATTTCGGCAGGGAAAAGTAATAGGATCCTGTGCAGTTCGTGCTCTTCGAGATGTATGGCAAAAGACGCCAGGTAGTAGCTGCCTTCCGGGAAAGGGGTGTCAGAGGTCGGATCGATCTTGGTCGGAACGATGATTTCAGATTCAGTTCTGACAAAACGGATCTGTTGCGGATAACGGTCAAGAAAAACCTGGGTCAGGCTTCCGGCCAGGATGTTGGCAACTTCTCCAAAGGCATCTTCAATTTCCCCATCCAGTGCTCCCTGTGAACTTTGTTCTTCAATCTGGTCCTCGGGCAGCATAATCAGGGTTCCGCCGAGAACCACGGCATCAGGAATCTGCGTGAACATGAAGCCGAGACCTTTACGATCCCCGGAAATTTTCAAGTGGGCCATGGTGACTTTTTCCATGCAATGATTGGAGAAAAAGTCACTTTTGGTCGTCAGCAAAAGCTGGATGTCGTCGCAAACCAGGTCTTTTCCGAGCAGGGCACCGATTTCTTCTCCGAGCTGGTTGATCGTTGCGGTAAAAACGACATCTGTCAGTTTTTTGGCGTCGGCAAACGCCGGTTTTGGTGGCGGGGGCTTACTCTTTTCTGTGGGTGTCGGTGCTGCGGCTGTCGCCGGTTCGGATATTGTCTCAGATGCCGGTTCGGATGTTGCCTCAGGTGCCGGTTCGGATGTTGCCTCAGATGCCGGTTCGGATGTTGTCTCAGATGCCGGTTCTACAACAGTTTCTGCGGCATTTGACTCTTGTGGTGCGGGTGTCTCCGCAGCTTCCGGAAGTTCTTCCGGGACGGTGTCTTCAAGTTCAAAAATGTCTGCCGGAACAACGAATTCAAGGCGACCGAGATTTTTCTCAGCGATACTCAGGGTGCAGCCGGCAACGTAGTAATTGCCGGGAGGAAAAGGTTGGTCGCCGGCCGGATCAATTTTAGTCGGTACCAGTTCTTCAACGGTTTCTTTGATAAAACGGAGTGTTTTTGAGTATTTATCAACAAAGGCTTGGGTGAAGACCCCGGCAATGATATTTGCCACCTCACCGAAGGCGTCGTTCAGCTCACCATCGAGCTTGCCGCTTTGAACGTTCTCTTCGATCATCTCCTCGGGCAGCATGATCAGGGTGCCGCCGAGAATAATGGCCGAATCGAGGCTGGTCAGCAGGTAGCAGGTTCCCTCTTTGTCGCCACTGACCGACATACGAGTGAGCGCGGTTTTTTCCCGTCCGGGAGCGCTGAAGAGAGTGTCTTTAGACGAGAGGAGAAGTTGAATATCGCTACAGGTCAACTCCTGCCCGAGAAGAGCACCAACTTCTGTCGCTAGATTTTTGATGCCCGCTTTGCAGATGACATCAATGATGGCCTGTTGGTCCAAAGTGCCCTCTTCTTGACACGTGAGTGAGAACAGGGCTCAGGAGGGTGTCGGACTATCCATGAGCCGGATTTGCCGCTGGTTCATGGATGGTCCCCCTCCTAGGTGAGATTGTATTTCATCTCGACGAAGAAACGACCCTGTTCGAGGTCGAAGGGGATTATAACCCGATTGCTTTTGGTTGGGGAAGATACGGTATAGGACTTCCCCGAAACTGTTGTCGGTATCGATAATTCGAGACGGACATTTTCTGCCGCAAAAGCTTGTTTTATCCCTCCGGCAACCATGTTGGCAATTTCACCGAGGGTGTCTTTGACATCTGCATCAACTTCTTCAACATCCATGCCAAGCATTTCTCCGGTAATGGCCATCCCGACGGTGCCGGGACAATGGATGGCAAGCATGCCGGCAAAATCCCCAGTCAGACCGATCATTGCCGAGATATGGCAATCGAGAACCTCTTTTCCCTCTGTCAACGGGTCCTCTGCGGAGATCTCCATGAAAATCATGGTGTTAAAGATCTCTTCGGTTGATTTAATAATTTTTTTAGCAAATTCCACAATAAATCCTACGGGGAATAAAATAGGGCAAAAAAAAGATTTAGTTTTTATCCGAAAACGGCCCTTTCTCGTGATCTCGGAGTCAATCAGCATGCTCACTTGTGCGGTGTGCCTATACGCCTTCGCATAACCGCTTGATTTTCTTGATTTCACGAGAAATTACTTGTTTCCCATATGAAAACTTCATTGTGTCAGATTTTTACTTAGTTCTGACCGATTTGCAGTTCAATCAGGAATGTTTCCCCTTCGAGAGTAAAAGGAACTGTGACGTTTTCGGCATCGGCCAGGCAGTCAATCGAGTATTCTTCACCATGGATCGCTGAGGGCATCGACAGTTTGATATCGTTCCCTTTCGGGTCGAGGGCAGACTTCAGGCTGCCGCCCAACATATTGGCCAGTTCCCCGATGGCATCACAAACGTCTTCGTCAATCTCTTCGACATCCATGCCGAGAAAGGCCGTGGTGACAGCCAATGCGACCGGCTTCGGCAGATGGATGGCCAGTAGGCCTTTGGTCGTTCCGGCCAAACCGATAATGCCGGAAATACTGTCTTGCAGCATTTCTCTTCCGCGGCTGAAGGATTCCCCGGGGGTGACATCCAGCATGATCATACTGGAGAAAATTTCTTGGGTCGAGTGAATGATATGTTGTGCGTGATCCACGAATCTCTCCTTGTCAGCCGTAGCAGGCAGGGATAAGCACAGCCTGCTAGGGTTAATATTTACGCGGGGTTGCCGGGGAGTTAGAGTAAGGCACCCAGGGTTTCGTTAATCAGATCGGGAGTGAACGGTTTTTTGATCGCACCCTTGGCTCCATAGGATTTGGCTTCATTGATGATGTCCGCACCCGTTTCAGTGGAGATCATCACCACCGGGATATCTTTAATTGCGTCATCTTCCGCTTTGGCTTTCAAGAATTCCAGGCCGTTCATATTCGGCATGTTGATATCACTCAGGATTACATCAACCTTGTTGTCAGCGAGGACATTCAAGGCTTCCTGACCGTCAGCGGCTTCAAGGATTTCGTCAAAATCGAGACCTGCCTGCCGCAGGGCGCGGGCGACAATTTTGCGCATGGTGTTGGAATCATCAACAATTAATACCGTTTTGCCCATTTTCGTTCTCCTTATGAAGGGTAAAAATTCAAATAAATATCTACCTGTTCAGTCTTTCAGTGCGACCAGAGGGGCTCCGGTGGCGATCACCTGAAGCGGATCTTCATCCGAGGTCATCAGTTTCCAGATGACGGAATTCGGTTCCGGTGGCGGGAGTTCCCCTTCGCCAAACTCCGGCAGCCCTAGTTGGTAGGTTTGGTTGTCGGCCAAAAGGTTGGACATAAACAGCCCGCCGATCGTGTTAAGGAGTTCATCCAAGCTGTCGTGTAAGTGGTTTTCAGTGACTTCATCAATGTCCAGGGCGAAAATCGCCGTGGTCAGCTTAACCAGCAGGGCTTTGCTCATCGCCAGGTGGAGTTCTCCCTGTACCGGGTCCATAATCAGCATGCTGGTCCAGACCAGGTCTTCGGCCGGGAGTTCATAGCTCTGATCATAATGCTCCATGGTCTCCACAAAGGCCATGTTCTCCAGTGTCTGGCTGACGGCCTGCTTCATTGCTTCGAAAAGAGGTTTATGCTCGATCATGCCGCTCTCCTTGAATTATCAGTTCAGTCCTCGAGGAAGTCCTTGAGGGCATTCATCATGACCGGGGGCGAAACCGGCTTGTTGATCACCTGGCGGGCCCCCAACTCCAATAGTTGGGCTTCTTTTGCCGGATTGCCGGCACTGGTGATGATGATGACCGGCAGCTCACAGAGCTTGGGGCTGGCCTTGACCCATTTGAGCAAGGTCTCACCGTCCATAACCGGCATATTGAGATCAGTCAGCAGAATATCCGGACACTGTTCCTTGGCTGCGGCCAAGGCTTCTTTGCCATGCTCGGCCTCAATAATTTCGGCATCCCCGAGACCGATGATCTGCAGGCAGCGTTTGATAAACATCCGGGCGGTTGTTGAGTCATCCGCGATAATAATTCGTTTCATCCTTTGTCTTCCCCTGTGCTGGCAACGGATTGCTCGAGTTTGTCGAACTCGCTATCGACAGTCAGCATAATGCTTGCCAAGGTGTTCGGTGTCAGAGTGATATAGTCGGTGTAGTTGGCGTCAAGACGGTAGCGCATGCTGTCGGAGCCGGTGCCGAATCCGCCCATCATGGCGATGTTGTCGCCCAGGTGGACGGCGTAAACCAGCGGTCGGAATGCTTCACTGGCTTCGGCCGGGCTGTGATGGTAACGGATCACTTCAGCCAACTTTTCCGGCAGTTGCCAGGCCTTGGCCAATTCAAAACCCGCCTGGGTGTGATCGAAACCGATCAGCTTTTCTTCGGCATCGAGGTAATCAACACTGTCGTGTGAGGTGATCAGCTCGATTGCTTCCGGAGCCGAATCTTTCAGATAATCAGAGATCAATGCTTTGCCGATGTCATGCAGCAGGCCGGCGGTAAAAGCCAGATCGGGACTGATCTCCATCTCTCCCTGGACAACCACTTCGCGGGCGGCGATGGCGGTTCGCAGATCATGTTTCCACAGGTCGCCAGCGGCGGCTTCGTAGCCGACCAGTTTTTTTTCAAATACTTTGCCGACACAATCTCCCAGAGCGATACTGACGATGAACCGTTCCCCCAGGTAAGAGATGGCCCGATCGATGGAGGTGATTTCATTAATCAGGCCGAAGGCCGCAGAATTCACCAATTTCAGAACCCGGGCGGTTAAATTGGCGTCGGTTTTGACCAGATTGACGACATCCATCAGATCGTGGTCAGGGTCGGAGGTCAGTTGCAGTAAGCGGGAAGCGCTGACTGAAAGCATCGGGGAAGATTTGACAATCTTTTTGAGCTCGTCATGGCTGATAGTCTTCATAGGCGATTCCCCTAGAGTTGCCAGTTCGGTCGACCGGGTGAGCTGAGCGTCACCTGTCCTGCCCCGACTGAAATTGTGACCGTGCGGCTGAAATTCTCCCCCAGGTCCTCGGCAATAGCACCCATGCCATGCGCCCAGAGAATTTTTTTAATGGCCAGAGCATTGCGTTTACCGATCTGGAAGGTATCGTTCGTGTCCATAACATTTGCCCCGCCGCAAAGTTTGACCACCATTCCCTTGCCTTTTTTGTGGCAACCATATTTGGTCATTTCTGCCAACAGGGCCGGTATCGCCGTGTCGGCAAAGTATCCCGGTTTCTCGGCGGCCTTGGCCTTGTTGATTGAAGAGTCCGGCAGGGCCACATGGGCCATGCCGACAGTTTTGGTCTTCGGATCGAGGAGAATGACGGAGACGCAGGATCCCAGGGCGAAGGTTTTCACATCGTCCGTGGGATTGTTTGATGCTCCGTAGTCACCGACTCCTAAGATGACTTGTCCCATTTATTTTTTCTCCGTAAGTAAGTCCAGCAGGGAAGTGGAGATCTGTTCCAGTGGTACCAGTCGTTCCGCACCACCTTTTTCATAGGCTACTTTCGGCATGCCGAAAACGACCGAAGAAGCTTCATCCTGAGCAATACAGCGGGCACCCGCCTGTTTCATGGCGAGCATTCCCTCGGCACCATCCTGCCCCATGCCGGTGAGCATTGCGCCGACGGAATTGCGTCCCACCTGTTCGGCGACCGAGTGCATCATCACATCGACAGAAGGACAGTGCCTGCTGACTTTTTCCGTGCCCCCGCAGCGCACCTGGTAAAAACCGCCGCTACGGATAACTTTCATCTGCACACCTCCCGGCGCCACCAGAATCAGCCCGGCCCGGATCCGGTCGCCATCAGCAGCCTCCTTGACCTGCATCTGGCAGAGCTGGTTCAAGCGGTCGGAAAACATCTTGGTAAATCCGGGCGGCATATGCTGGACAATGACCACACCGGAGGTGGTTGCGGGGAACCTCTCGACAACCCGGCGGATCGCTTCAGTGCCGCCGGTCGAGGCACCGATGGCGATCACCTTGTCGGTCGATTCGGCCAAGGCCTTGGAGCCGCCTGCGGTCGCCCGTGTCGGCGGGACGATCCGCTTCCCCTTCCAGTGGGAAACGTTGGCCGTTGAGGCAATTTCAATCTTGGCGCGCAGCTCCATCAGCATGGCGTTCAGCCCGGCAGACAGGTTGCTGGTTGGTTTGGCAACAAAGTCGACGGCCCCGGCATCCAGGGAATCCATGGTAATCTGTTTTCCGCGCTGGGTCAGGGAGCTGACCATGACTGTCGGAATCGGGTACTGCGGCATCAGTTTACGCAGGAAGGCGACACCATCCATGCGCGGCATTTCGACATCCAGCGTCAGCACATCCGGCTGCAACTCGACGATTTTATCGCGGGCGATGTAGGGGTCGGATGCGGTGCCGACGACCTCGATATTCGGATCCATCGACAATCCCCGGCTGAGAATGTCTCTAACCAGGGCAG
The DNA here is from genome assembly GCA_030595055.1 of Desulfuromonadaceae bacterium. GTDB lineage: Bacteria > Desulfobacterota > Desulfuromonadia > Desulfuromonadales > Geopsychrobacteraceae > Malonomonas. The sequence goes on along the minus strand of JAUVEB010000073.1, from coordinate 3,053 downwards.
AGTCATCAACAATGAGAACACGAATAACCCGACCCATCAAGAGCCTCCCTTCTGATAGAGCGCCGGTGTGAGGTATTTGTAGCGGGTCTGGTTGCGGCCGAGGGTTTCCGAATGGCCGATAAACAGGTATCCCTCAGGTTCGGTAAACTGGTGGTAGCGGCTGACCAGGGCCTCACGGGTCGGCTGGTCAAAGTAGATCATAACATTCCTGCAAAAGATCATCTGGAAAGGTTTTTTAAAGGGAAAACTGCTGTTCATCAGGTTAAAGCGGCGGAAGGTTGCTTCGCGCTTAACCTTGTCGATGACCGCCATTTCCCCGTCGCCGGCGGGTGCGAAATATTTCCGCCGGAGGTTTTCCGGGAGTTGCACGATCCGATCGGCGCTGTAGGTTCCGCACCGGGCTATGGTCAGGGCGCGGTCGGAGATATCCGTCGCCAGAATCCCGGCATTCCAAGAGCTGTAATCGTTGCCGAAATATTCCATCATCAGCATCAGCAGGGTGTAGGGTTCTTCCCCGGTTGAACAGCCGGCACACCAGATGCGCAGGTCTTTGCGGTTTTCCTGCTGAAGTTTCGCAACGACTGTCGGTAAGGCCGTTTCATAAAAATAATCGAAATGGTCTTTTTCTCGGTTGAAATAGGTGTGGTTGGTGGAAATCAGGTCGACTAACTCTCCCAGCGCCGCTTCTGTTTTGTCGTCTGTCAGATACTGGTAGTACTGGGAAAAGGTCGCCAGATTCCGTTGTCGCATCAATTTCTGCAAGCGGCCGACCAGCAGCGAGCGCTTCTGATCGGTCAGGTTGATTCCGAAGCGTTTCTGAATCAGATCCCGCAACTGACCGAATTCCTTGTCGGAAATCGACATCATGTTGCTTGTCTGAGAATGCTGCTGTTGATTGTTGTTCATGCTCATTTCCGTCAGTCTGCGTTGTTTTAATATTTTCCAAAATCATCATCATCGAGCGCAATACGAGGTGCATTGCCGGTGGATTTTTCAATCCCGCCCCAGGCAGAATTGCCGGTCGGTGCCGCAGCAGGGGATGGTGCCTGAGGTTTGGCCGCAGGGCCGGCGCCGGGCCGATTCTGGAGAGTTACCGGTGCCGGTCGGGACGTTGTCATGCTCGGCCGGTTGCAGTCGGCTTGATCCAAGGTGAACATGTTGAGCAGTTGATTGAGATGGCCGGCTTGGTTTGCCAGCTCTTCTGCGGTGGCCGCAGTCTCCTCTGCAGACGCGGTATTTTTCTGGCCGATGTTATCAATCTGGGTGAGTCCGATATTGATCTGGTCAGTGCTTTGCGCTTGTTCGTTGCTGGCAATGGCGATTTCACCGATCAAATCGGTCGCCTTGGCGACATCGGTAACAATTTCTGCGAGTGCCTCGGCAGTGGAGTCTGCCAGGTTGGCCCCGTTGCCGGCTTTTGCGACCGAGCCTTCGATCAGTGCAGAGGTTTCCTGCGCTGCTTTGGCACTCCGTGCCGCCAGGTTGCGGACCTCCTCAGCTACGACCGCAAAGCCTTTGCCGTGTTGCCCGGCACGGGCCGCTTCAACGGCAGCATTGAGGGCCAACAGGTTGGTCTGGAAAGCAATTTCATCAATAACCTTGATGATTTTGCTGATGTTTTGGCCGGACTCGTTGATTTCGGCCATTGCCTGAACCAGTGCGGTCATCTGCTGATTCCCCTTTTCTGCAGAATCCTTGGCCTTGTTGGCAAGGGTATTTGCCTGGTTCGCGTTCTCGGCGTTCTGACGTGTCTGGTCGGCCATTTGTGTCACCGAGCTGTTGATTTCTTCGAGGGCGGCAGCCTGTTGAGTTGAGCCATCGCTCAGTGCCTGGCTGCTTCCCGAAATATTCTCCGAGCCGTTTTCGATCTGTTCGGCGGTTTGGAACAGCCGGCATAAAATGTTTTTAAGCTGACTGTGGATCTGTGTTATGGCGATCCCCAGTTCGTCATCATTTGAAGCGACGGGAATCTCAATGGTCAGGTCGCCGTTGGCAATCTGGCGGACAATTTGCGCGCGCCGGCGCATTTTAGCGGCCAGTATTTTCAGCGTGGCACCGAGCTCCTGCATGTGGTTCAGCGGGGCTTCGCCCGGCCGACCGCTATCAATCTCAATCGTGGTTTTCCCCTCGGCCAATCGGTTGAGAGCAAGTTTGATCTCGGTCAGTGGGGTGATGATACTGCGGTTCACCAGCCATGTCAGCAGCAGGGTAATGACTATCACGACCAGGATCACAGTGAGAATCTTGGCGCGGATACTGCTGAGGGCGGCTTCGACATCGTCAACGTAAAGACCGGTGCCGATGACCCAGTCCCAGGCGGCCAGCCGCTTGACGTAGGAAATTTTTTCGACCGGATCGTTAAAGCCGGGCTTGGGCCAGAGGTAATTAACAAACCCGCTGCCCTGTTTGCGACAGACGTTGGCAAATTCGACGAAGAGCCGCTTGCCGTCTGGGTCCTGGGAGGCGGAAAGATCTTTGCCGTCAAGTGCCGGTTTGATCGGATGCATGATCATTCGCGGCTGCATATCATTGATCCAGAAATAGCCGCTGTCGCCGTAACGGAGTTTTTTTACCGCCTCCTTGGCCTGCTTCTGGGCATCATTGCGATTGAGTTGGCCGCTCTTTTCCAGGCCGGCATAATAATCGAGCACGGTCCAAGCGGTTTCTGTTTGATGTTGCACTTTTAACTGTCGTTCTTTAAAACTCTCCTTTTTGACTCCCTGATAAAGACTGAAGAGGGCGATACAGAAGATGGTGATGATAGTCAGCACCATCAGGAGTATTTTTTTACTCAAGTTGAGAGCAAATAGCTTCTTCATTGATTCTTGTCTCCAGTTTTCCGGGAAGTTTACTGCTCTTCTTGGGTGGCAACCAATGCCATCATTTCTTCGCTGAAAAGGAGCTTGTGGATATTCAGCAGAATCTTTACCTCTTTGCCGATTTTGCCCATCCCCTGGATGTACTGACCGCCCGTACCTTTGCCGGTGCGGGGCGGAGGTTCAACGTTAGCTTCGGGGATATCGGCGACTTCACTGACCTCGTCAACGACCAGG
>JAUVEB010000051.1 GCA_030595055.1 Desulfuromonadaceae bacterium | reverse complement strand
CCGTCGCTGTCTTATCGCGGGAGTCGATGTGGCAAAACGGCTGGGTTATTCAACCTCTGCGGTTAGTCACGCCGCCAAACGGGGACAGCAGTTGTTCGAAAATGACGAGACATTGCGGGAAATATTGAAGTAAGTGGATTTCTTCAGAACGTCCCATCCTTGTACACTGGCCTGAAAAGAACTCATCTTAAGAGGGTTTTTCTACAGGCTCGCTAGGAGCAAACCATGAAATACGAGTTGACGTATGATAAGGAAAGAAATCTCATCATCGGACACGTTTACGGCGAGTTCGATTCTTCACTCGTCACGAAAATGGCCTCCGATCTTGCGGACATGATCCAGAAACATGGCTGCAACAGGTTGCTGAACGATTTGCGCAGCGCGAGGATTACACCGTCGACTATTGAGATCTACACCATGCCCAAAAGCGTAGCTAAATTCAGAGAGGCGACCAGATGTAAACGAGCACTCGTAGTGAGCGGCCCCCTGAAAGACTACAACTTCTTAGAAACAGTCTCGGTAAACGTAGGTCAACGACTCAAGATCTTCACCGACCCGGACACCGCCATTGATTGGCTGATGGACAACGAACAAACTCCTGATCGGGATAGCGAGCCGCTTTAGCGGCCCCCTCCCACAGCACCGTACATACGGGCCCGTATATGGCGCCTGACCAGATACTTCATCGGGCAGCAAATCGAATCCATATCAAGTGTCGGAGGAGCCTAAGGGGACATGTTGTTGATAAATCCACCTCCTCCATTATACTTTCTCCATGCCACGCCAAGCTCGTATCGATATCCAACATCCCCTGCATTTATTACAGGGGTCTGTCCCGACTTTACGGTTATGAAAGCTGTGGTGGTTCGCATCGCAAAAGCCTGGGACAGCCCCCACCCTTCGCCTTCGCTCAGGATCCGGTGGGGACAGTCCCGGTTTTGCTGGGAGCGTGCTACGAATCCTTAAACTGGCGCCATTCGGGTCTGTCCAAAAGTTACTACTCTGTCAGTCTGCCAGTAGCCTTTTTTGTTTTAATCGATAGCAGTGAGAGGTAAGAGGAGAAATGACGAATATTGGATTGTTGGGTGCCGGGAATATTGCGCGTATCCTGGCGCAGCACCAGAACGGCTTCAGGATATCCGGTGTTTTTGATCGGCATAAGGATCGCCGGGATCGAATTGCGGCCGGCACCGGAGCCATCCCTTACTCCACATTTGAAGAGTTTCTCGCCGGAGATTATAATACCGTGGTGGAAGTTGCCTCCATTTCAGCGGTACGGCAATATGCCGCGCAGATTCTGGGCGTGGGTAAAGATCTTATTATCCTCAGTGTCGGAGGGCTGGCTGATAAGCCGTTTAAAGAGAAGTTAGTTTGGATGGCGCAAGATCGGGGATGCAAAATACGTATCCCCAGCGGCGCCTTGTTCGGTCTGGATAATATGAAAATCGGTCGGATTTCACCGCTGGATCAGCTCACTTTACGAACCACCAAACCACCGCATTCATTACAGCTGACGGTTACAGGGCGCACCTGTTTGTTTAAAGGCAATATGTCGGAATGTATCCGGCAATTCCCTAAAAATGCCAATGTTGCTGTTGCTTTGGGTCTGGCGGCCGGTCATGAAGTGGCCGTCGAACTTTGGGTGGATCCGGCTGTGGAGCACAACACTCACGAAATCTTTGCATCCGGTGAGTTCGGTGAAATGAAGACCCTGATACGCAATGTGCCCAGCCCGGACAATCCTGCCACCAGTTATCTGGCAGCACTATCCATCGTCACCCTACTGAATGAGCTCCAGCAGCCTTTAATTGTCGGAACCTGATTCGAGTAGACGGGTCCAAGGGGCAGTTAAGAAATCCACATCCTCTGCTATACTCTCTCCATGTCACGCCAAGCTTCCCAGGCCGGGCACACATAAATGCGTCAACAAGGACGTTCCTTACGTCGCGCCTGTTACGCAAACGTTAACTGCCGGAGAAAGTCATGAAAAAGAAACGGAAAATCATTATCGGTGTTATCGTCGGCATTGTGGTGTTCTTTTTCATTCTTGTATTTCTATCTTTTTTCATGATGAGCCCGACGATGGTGCCTTCTCCTATCGAACGTCCATATCCAAGGCCTATATCTCCGAACAGTGTGGATAGATTATTGGATAAAATGGAATTTGGAGCAATTGCGTTCAACGCTCCATCTAATATCAATATCAATGACTCTCCTCAGATTCAGTTGCTTTTGAGTCTCGCTGAGACGGTAGAGAAACTTAAACAATCAATCGTCGAAGAGGGTGAAAAGGTAGGAGCCACTATTAGAGTGAGCGACAGAATGGAGGCTCGCCTTACAGGCTATATGTTTCAAATTACGGCAATAACACCTGAAATACAGGCGGTTTCAAAAAGTTTAGAAACAGAATGGAAATGGGAAATACATCCCAAAAAAGAAGGTAAGCATAGTTTGCACCTTACGCTAACCGCTCTTTTAGAAATTGATGGGCATAGCACCCCGCGAGCTATCAGAACTTTTGATAAAAAAATTGAAGTTACTGTAACAAAAACACAAAAGTTCATAAATTTTTTCAAGAATAATTGGCAATGGTTATGGGCAGCCATATTCGTTCCAATCGTTGGATGGTTATGGAAACGAAAAAAAGCAGCTAATCGTGATAGGGAGCCGCTCTAGGAGGTTGTCCGAGAATACGAGCCGTAGCGAGAAATCGTCTGTTCGAGGGCAGATTTTCGTAGGTTTAAGAGCGAATAGCATCGCTATTTGTCGAAAACATAAATATGAACCGATCAGACAGTTTCGCGGTAGGTTCTTGTATTGTCGGACAGCAAAATACCGTTGCGAGGCGTGTGTTGTTTTCTGTTACTATGGCGTGCGACGGCTGCATCATTCCGGTGCGACGGTCGGACGCCACCTCGGTGTCGGGCCCTCATCTGTGACCCGGTCGGTCCGGAGAGGGGAGAAAATCATCGCGACGGATCGAAAGCTGAAGATAGGGATTGAACAGGCCATAAAGCCTTAAAGGAGGAAAATACAATGCACATTCCAGATTCCATGCTGCAAGGCAGCATTTGTCCCGTAACCGCAACCGTCAGTGCGGCGGGTATTATTGCCGCATGCTGTTACGGTCTTAAAGCTAAAGATAAGCCGACAGCGGCCGGCTTTGGCGCAATTACCGCCCTGATCTTTGCCTGGCAGATGATGAACTTTCCGATAATGAACGGCACATCCGGACATTTACTCGGCGGCGTGTTGGCGGCAAGCTTGTTGGGTACGCCGTTTGGTGTTTTGGCTATCACGCTGGTGGTTACCATTCAAAGCTTGGTCTTTTCAGACGGGGGTATCACTGTTCTTGGTGCAAATATTTTCAACATGGCAATCCTCGGGGCGGGTGTGGGCGGAATGCTGCGCTCAAAACTTGTTACCCTCTGGAAAAGTACGCAGGGAAAATACGCCGCTACGGCGGTTGCTGCTTGGCTGTCGGTCATCGTGGCTTCGTTTGCGGTAAGCGTAGAACTTGCCATTGACAGTCAGATTGCGTTCTTTGAGGTCGTTTCGGCGATGGTGGGAACTCACGCTTTAATCGGTGTCGGAGAAGCCTTTATCACCGTTGCCTGTTGTCTGCTGCTTTCTGCACATAGCGTCACCACAAAAGTTAAAGGACCGGTTGCCGTGCCGCTTACCGCCGCAGTTGTGGTGGCATTGTTACTCAGCCCGTTCGCATCCGGATTTCCGGATGGTCTGGAATGGATCGCTGAAAAGTACAATTTTCTGCATGAATCGGCGCCTGCCTTTGTTGGTCCATTACCAGATTATGCGTTTCCATCGTTAAGTAATGAAATGCTTTCTACGGGTGTTGCCGGCTTAGTCGGCGTTATTATCTCATTTGGCATGGCGTGGATTATATTGCGAACTATGGAATTCGCTACGACAAAACAAAAAATCACCTAATCGCAATGCCTGTTTAGCCACAGATACACAGACAACTACGGGACAAAATCAACAGCTTGTCTCGCACAAAGCCACAAAGCCCACTAAGAAAAAACAAGGGCAAAAGCGAATTTATGGGTTGAAGATCAAAACCTGAATAATGGGTTTCCTTTGTGATCTTAGTGTCTTGAGTGAACGGGCGCGAGGATGATTATGGACTTGTTCTGATTTCAGGTTTTCCCTCCCGCCCCTGTCCGTGTGGGTCCGTGGCTCTTGATTAATTCAAGTGACACGGAAAACATATCAGCCGATCCCGGCAAGTTCCAGTCGGCCGCCCCAGCGACGCAGCAGTTCTGCTTTGACTGCGGAGGAGGAGGGATCATTCAACATATCCGTTTTCTCGATATATTCGAGAGCTTCCTGACGGGCAGTTTCCAGCAGGCCGGCATCGCGCAAAAGATTGGCGACGCGAAAATCGGGCAGACCGGCCTGCTTGGTGCCGAGAAATTCGCCCGGTCCGCGAATTTCCAGATCGGCTTCGGCAATGCGAAATCCGTCTTCGGTTTCGACCATCACCTGCAAGCGCCTTGCGGCATCGGCACTGTAGTTGTCCGACGGCACCAGCAGGCAGTAGCTTTTTTCGGCACCACGTCCGACCCGGCCGCGCAACTGGTGCAACTGTGCCAGGCCGAAACGATCCGCATGCTCGATCATCATCACGGTCGCATTCGGCACATCGACACCGACCTCGATGACGGTTGTCGCCACCAGCAGATCAAGCTCGTTGCGGCGAAACGCCGTCATTACTAAATCTTTTTCCGCCGCTTTCATCCGCCCGTGCAACAGACCGACCCGGGCCTGTGGAAAAACCTCATCAGCCAGATAAGTTGCTGCTTCGGTGGCGGCCTGCAGGTCTGATTTTTCCGATTCTTCCACCAGCGGATAAACAATGTAGGCCTGTCTCCCCTGCTCCAGTTCCTGACGGATCTGCGCGTAGGCTTTGGCCCGTTGTTTACCCGTGTAGAGCCGGGTTGTCACCGGTTTGCGTCCAGGCGGTAATTGGTCGATGACCGAGATGGAAAGATCGCCATAAAGAGTCAGGGACAGGGTGCGGGGGATCGGCGTCGCGGTCATCACCAGGATGTCCGGGTTGGTGCCTTTGTGCTTGAGGATACTGCGTTGTTTCACCCCGAAGCGGTGCTGTTCATCGACAATCCCCAGGCCGAGGTGTTTGAATTCGACCCCTTCCTGTAAAACCGCATGGGTACCGACCACCAGGTCGACCTCTCCGGAGGCAATTTTTTCCAGGGCCGCTTTTTTCTCAGAACCTTTCAAGCTCCCTTGCAGGATTAACGATTTCAGTCCCAACTGCTCCAACCAGTCATGAAAAGTTGAAAAGTGCTGTTCGGCGAGAATCTCCGTCGGCGCAACAATCGCCACCTGGGTGTCATTTTCAATCGCGATCAACGCCGACATCAACGCCACCAGGGTCTTGCCGCTGCCGACATCCCCCTGCAACAGACGGTTCATCGGGTGTGGGGCCATCATGTCACGCTTGATTTCACCCAGCACCCGGCGTTGGGCGTCGGTCAACTTAAAGGGGAGCATTTTGTTGAGCGGGATGGTGTAGCGGTGTTCGACCTTAAAGGCAAAACCCTCTTCCAGTTGAACCCCCTGCCGCTTCAACAGCAAACCCAGCTCCAGAAAGAAAAATTCATCGAAAACCAGCGACTTACGACAGCCATCCCGCCCCTGCTGAAGCTGCTCAAGCGAGGCCTCTTTTGCCGGCCAGTGAGCACCCCGCAGCGCCTCGGTCAGTGGCAGTAACTGCAGTCGTTTTAAAATCTCAGCCGGTAGCGTCGACCGCAGATCTGCGGCATGCTGCTGCACCAGCGGATACCAGATTTTTCGCGCCTGTTTCTGACTGAGCCCTTCGGTTAAGGGATAGACCGGTAAAATTCTACCGAAATTGACTGGATCTTTTTGCAAATATTCTAGGGGCTCTGCACCTTCGGGGAGTAATTCAGAATCGGGATGGTGAACTTCGCGGAGGTTGCCGAAGCGTTTGATTTCGCCGATGATGATTGCCTGTTGTCCGACCGGGAAACGTTTCTGTAACCAGCCCTTGGGATAACGGAACCATTTCAGTGAAATTTGCCCACTACTGTCTCCGACGATGACTTCATAAATCCGCCGCCGTTGACGTGATGTCCGGGCCTCCCCTGCCGTCAGCACCTTGCCGATGAAAACCTCTTGCCGCCCGGCAGTTAAGCGGGCGATCGGTTTCAGCGTCCGGCGGTCTTCATAGCGTAACGGGAGATGATATAGCGCATCTTCAATCGTTTGCAGGCCGAGCTTGGTAAGTTTTGACAGCATCCGCGGGCCGACACCGTAAATGCTGTCGAGGGAATGGTGCAGCGCGGACGTGTCACCGACTGAGATACTCGGGGGCATCTGCCCGGCTCAGTCTTTAAAAATAGCGTTCAATGCCGTAATAATCTCGTCTACATCCAGACCGTGAACCTTTGCTCCCTGCTCAATCGATTCACTCATCGCTCCCATGCAACCGATACAGCCCAGGTTGAATTGGCCGAGAACCGTGGCAACTTCAGGGCTCATCTGCAGAACCTGGTGGAAGGTCATCTCTTTGGTGATTTTCTGGCTCATTGACATCTCCAAGTGCTTGTATTTACTTAAAATGGACCTTTCGAGTATGGGGGATTGTCACAGATGAATTGAAAAATTGCAAGAAAAACGGGGCAATGCCAATGACATTGCCCCGTAAAAACTTCGTCGTATCCTTCCGGTAACTCCGGAGAGGTGCTGGGAGGCTGTCCGAGAATACAAGAACCTACTGCGAAACCGCCTGATCGGTTCATATTTCCGTATGTTTTCGACAAATAGCGGTGCTATTCGCTCTCAAACCTACGAAAATCTGCCATCGAACAGCCAATTTCTCGCTACGGCTCGTATTCTTGGACAAACTCCTAATTGTATTCTATACCGGTGACTTCGTAAACACGCACTCCGGAAGGCACGTTAATCTTGACTTCCTCATCGACCAAGTGCCCGATCAGTGCCTTGCCGACGGGTGAGGTGATCGAGATCTTACCGATTTTGATGTCGGCTTCATCCTCACCGACAATTTGATAGCTGACTTCTTTTTCCGTATCGATGTCAAAAAGTGTCACCTTGGCGCCAAAGACAATTTTCTCACTGTTGATTTCGGCGGGGTTGATCACCTGGGCTCGGGCAATTTTATCATTCAGTTCCTTAATACGCCCTTCAACGAAACCCTGCCGATCTTTGGCAGCGTCGTATTCGGCATTTTCTGATAAATCACCGTGACTGCGTGCTTCGGCAATATCTTGAACAACCTTTGGTCTTTCGACCCGAATCAGCTGTTTCAATTCTTCCTGAAGGCACTGATGTCCCTCTTCAGTCATTGGCACCGATCCACTCATGTTTCTGACTCCCAAAAAAAAACAGCGGGCGGGAAAACCCGCCCAGCTGGTTGTTTAAACATTTTTAGATTGCTTACGCGCAGGGATAATACTCTTGTAGCGGATTGACGTCAAGAGTTTCTCTCAAAATAGCTAAAATTCCACTTGTGACAGCGTGAATACCCGCCACAGTGGTAAAATAGGCAATTTCCTGCATCAGCGCTGACCGACGGATGGAATAGGAGTCCGCAACAGACTGTGCACCGAGGGTGGTATTGAAGACCATGCAGATCTCTCTGCTTTTGATGGCATCAACACAGTGTGGTCGGCCCTCTTTAACCTTGTTTACACATTCTGCCACGACGCCGTTCTGATTCAGATATTCTGCGGTCCCGGACGTCGCAGCCACGGTAAACCCGGCAGCCGTCAGTTTTCGTATCGGCTCCAGGATGTGCTGCTTATCCGCATCTTTGATGCTGACAAAAATTTTTCCGGTGCTGGGGAGTTTAACCCCGGCACCGAGTTGGGCCTTGGCGAAGGCCTTGCCGAAATCATAGTCGATCCCCATAACTTCGCCGGTCGACTTCATTTCCGGTCCAAGCAGGGTATCCACATTGGGGAATTTGATAAACGGGAAGACCGCTTCTTTCACCGACACATATTTGGGGATGATGTCACCGGCGACACCAAGCTCTGCGAGTGTCTGCCCCGCCATCACCTTGGCGGCAATCTGGGCCAGCTGCCGACCGGTTGCTTTTGATACAAAAGGAACTGTCCGGCTGGCTCGCGGGTTCACTTCCAGCAGATAAATCGTCTCACCCTGAACCGCAAACTGAATATTCATCAAACCGATAACTTTCAGTTCCAGTGCCAGTTCAATCGTCTGCCGACGGATTTCGGCGATAATCCCTTCGGACAATGAATAGGGTGGCAGAGCGCAGGCTGAATCCCCGGAATGAATGCCTGCTTCCTCGATATGCTGCATGATTCCGCCAATGACAACTTCGTTGCCGTCAGCCAGGGCGTCAACGTCAACTTCAATGGCGTCCTGCAGAAACTTATCAATCAAAATCGGGTGATCCGGGGAAGCCTGAACAGCATAAGTCATGTAATCACGCAGCCGTTCAGCATCATAAACAATTTCCATGCCCCGTCCACCGAGGACGTAAGATGGACGCACCACAACGGGATAACCGATACGCTCGGCGATTTTTTCAGCCTCCTCGGTAGAACGGGAGATGCCGTTTTCCGGTTGGCGGAGATTCAATTTATGTAACAGTGACTGGAATCGTTCACGGTCTTCGGCCCGGTCAATGGCATCTGGTGAGGTGCCGATAATCGGGACTCCTGCTTTTTCCAGTGCGACGGCAAGTTTTAACGGAGTTTGCCCCCCATACTGGACAATGACCCCTTCCGGTTTTTCGATTGCGACGATTTCCAGGACATCTTCCAGGGTCAAAGGTTCAAAATAAAGGCGATCTGAGGTGTCGTAGTCAGTGGATACGGTTTCCGGATTACAGTTCACCATAATTGTTTCGAATCCCGCATCCACCAGGGCAAAAACACCATGGACACAGCAGTAATCGAACTCAATCCCCTGCCCGATACGGTTGGGACCACCGCCCAGAATCATTATTTTACGTCGGTCCGTCGGCTCCGCCTCACATTCCGCTTCATACGTTGAATAGAGATAAGGAGTGAAGGCCTCAAACTCGGCTGCGCAGGTATCAACCCGCTTATAAACCGGGTGGACTCCATGCTTGTGCCGGAGATCCCGGACATCGTTTTCGGTAACTCCCCAGAGGAAGGCCAGACGCTTGTCTGAAAAGCCGTACTCCTTGGCCTGACGCAACAGATCCACGAACTGCTGATCGCCGGCCGCCATCAGCTTTTTCTGCATGACCAGTAAGGATTCCATTTCAATAATCTGTTCGATGTTCCGCAAAAACCAGGGGTCGATGCCGGTCAATTGATAGATTTCATCAATGCTGAAACCGGCACGAACGGCATCACCCAAAAACCACATCCGTTCCCAGTTGGGAACCCGCAACTGGGCACGCAAATTATCCAGTTCTTTCTGGGACAGGGTGCGACGATACTCATCCGGCTTTGCGAATAAACGACTTTCGAACCCGTATGAGCCGATTTCCAGCGACCGCAATGCTTTTTGCAGACTTTCCTTGAAGGTCCGGCCGATCGCCATCGCTTCGCCGACCGACTTCATTTGTGTCGTCAGGGTGGCATCAGCCTGGGGGAATTTTTCAAAGGTAAAGCGCGGCATTTTGGTGACCACGTAATCGATGGTCGGCTCAAAGGAGGCCAGCGTTTCACGGGTAATGTCGTTGGTAATTTCATCCAGCCGATAGCCGACCGAAAGTTTGGCGGCAATCTTGGCAATCGGGAACCCTGTTGCCTTCGAAGCCAGCGCCGAAGAGCGTGAAACACGTGGGTTCATTTCGATGACAACCAGTCGCCCGTCCCGGGGATTGATGCCGAATTGAATGTTGGAACCGCCCGTGTCGACACCGATCTCACGGATAATTTTCAGTGAGGCATCACGCAGGATCTGGTATTCCTTGTCGGTCAACGTCTGTGCCGGGGCCACGGTAATCGAGTCGCCGGTATGTACACCCATGGCATCGACATTTTCGATCGAACAGATGATGACAACGTTATCGGCCGTGTCTCTCATCACTTCCAGTTCATATTCCTTCCAGCCGATGATCGATTCTTCGACCAAAATCTCATTCGTCGGCGATGCCTCGATCCCGATCAGGGCCATCTTTTCATATTCTTCCAAGTTGTAAGCAACCCCGCCACCGGTACCGCCAAGGGTAAAGGATGGGCGGATAATTACCGGAAAACCGACCTGCTCAATGGCGGTCATTGCTTCTTTGTAGCTGTGAGCCAACTTGGAGCGAGGAACCGCCACGCCGATATTTTCCATCGCCTGTTTAAACAGGGTCCGATCTTCTGCTTTTTTGATCGCTTCCAACGTGGCGCCGATCAGTTCAACGCCGAATTTTTCCAAAACTCCCGCTTCAGCAACGGCGACAGCAGTATTCAAGGCGGTTTGGCCGCCCAGGGTCGGCAACAATGCATCCGGTCTTTCTTTTTCGATAACCTGAGCCAAAACCTCCGGGGTCACCGGTTCAACGTAAGTTCGATCGGCAAAGTCGGGATCGGTCATAATTGTCGCCGGGTTGGAATTGAGCAGGACGACTTCGTACCCTTCTTCTTTCAGGGCTTTACAGGCCTGGGTCCCCGAGTAATCAAACTCACAGGCCTGACCGATAATGATCGGACCGGCGCCGATAATCAGAATCTTTTTGATGTCTGTACGTTTAGGCATGGATGTTCCTTATATTTGGTTCTTATATTTTGCCATCATTTCGATGAAACGGGAAAACAGATACTGCGCGTCGTGCGGACCGGGCGAAGCTTCCGGGTGGTACTGGACAGAAAAGGCCGGTAACTCCACATGTTGAATCCCTTCAACGGTGTTGTCGTTGAGGTTAATATGGGTCACCTTGATCTGTTTATTGAGCGTCTCTTGATCGACCGCGAAGCCATGATTCTGTGAAGTAATTTCCACCTGTTGTCGTTGATAATCAAGGACCGGTTGGTTACCGCCCCGATGCCCGAATTTCAGTTTATAGGTAGCGCCGCCCAAAGCGATCGACAAAAGCTGATGGCCGAGGCAGATGCCGAAAATCGGCACTTTGCCGAGCAGCTTAACGATATTCTCCTGGGCGTATTTGATCGGTTCCGGATCGCCCGGACCGTTACTGAGGAAAACCCCATCCGGGTTCATCTGCAAAACTTCTTCAGCCGTTGTTGTTGCCGGGACGATCGTAACATCGCAGCCGGAGGACACCAGATTACGTAAAATGTTGCGTTTGATACCGTAATCGTAGGCGACAACCTTATAAGGTAACGGTCGGTTGCTGTTGTCAGCGTAACCGTCATCGAGCGTCCATACTCCCTGGGACCAGTGGTAACTTGTTTTGCAGGTGACCTCCTTGACCAGGTCCCGCCCAACCAGTCCGGGCGCTTGTCCGGCTTTTTCGATCAGGCGTTCAGGATCACTTTCAACGGAAGAGACGATACCGACTTGTGCACCCTTATTGCGGATATGCCGCACCAGCGCCCTGGTGTCGATCCCCTCAATGCCGACAACTCCGTTCTCCTTCAGATAGGCATCCAAAGTCATTTCAGAGCGGAAATTACTTGGAAAGGGGCAGGATTCCTTGACTACGAATGCCGACAGGAAAGGTTTGCAGGACTCAACATCTTCGGAATTGATGCCGTAGTTACCGATCTGCGGGTACGTCATGGTGACGATTTCACCACAATAGGAGGGATCGGTAAGAATCTCCTGATAACCGGTCATGCTGGTGTTAAAGACCACCTCGCCCGTCACCTCACCGATTGCACCCAGTGCTTTACCCGTAAAAACCTTGCCGTCAGCAAGGGCCAGAATTGCTTTCATTGAGACCTCTTGTTTTCAAGTAAAACTTTAAATGTATATGCTTAACTTCTGCTATAGACTTCTTTTCCAGCCAATAATGTTTTCATGACACACCCTTTGAGTTGCTCGCCGTCCCATGGTGTGTTCCGGCTTTTTGATTGCAACTTGGCCGCATCCACAATCCATTCTTTATTCGGGTTGATCAGGGTGATATCCGCCACCGCACCGACAGAAAGCGTTCCGCGATCAATATCAAGAATTTTGGCCGGCTGACAGGTGATCAGGGCGATCGCCTGTGAAAGGGTCAACACTTTTTCACCGACCAGTTTCAGGGTCAGTGGTAAAAGTGTTTCCAGGCCGATGATGCCGTTCATGGCAATGGCAAATTCGACATTTTTCTCATCCGGATGATGAGGAGCATGATCGGTAGCAATGGCATCAATCGTGCCGTCCGCCAGGCCGGCCCGAACCGCATCCACATTTTCCCGGCTGCGCAGCGGCGGGTTCATCTTGGCGTTGGTGTTGTAGCCGCGAACCGCTTCGTCGGTGAGCATGAAATGGTGCGGCGTGGCCTCGCAGGTTACCCGTACGCCCCGCTTTTTCGCCAGGCGCACCAGTTCGACACTGCCCTTGGTCGAGACATGGGCAACATGCAGGTGACTGCCGGTCAACTCGGCCAGCATGATATCGCGGGCGGTCGTGGCCTCTTCAGCGACCCACGGAATGCCTTTCAGACCGAGTTCGGTCGCAACCGGACCCTCGTTCATGACACCGCCGGCGACCAGCGAAAGATCTTCTGCGTGAGAAATAATGGGAACATCGAAAGTGCCGGCATATTCCAGGGCCCGGCGCATCATTTCGCCATTTTTAACCGGCAGCCCATCGTCGGAAAATCCGACACAGCCGCCCTCTTTCAATTCACCCATTTCGGACAGGATTTCCCCTTTCATCCCCTTGGTGATAGAGCCGATCGGAAAAACATTGATACTCCCCTGCTCTCGGGCTTTACCGATTATATACTTGGTCACGGCCAGGCTATCGTTGACCGGGTCGGTATTCGGCATGCAGGCCACCGAGGTGACTCCGCCCGCCGCCGCCGCTCTGGTCCCGGTCACAATATCCTCTTTGTACTCAAACCCCGGATCGCGCAAATGGACGTGCATGTCGACCAGACCGGGAGTCACCAGTAGCCCTGCGGCATTGACAACCTCGGCATCGCCGGCATCAATATTAGGGGATAGTTCGGCGATTATCCCGTCGACAATGAGGATATCGAGTTTTTCATCGATGTTATTCGCGGGGTCAATGACCCGTCCCGATTTCACCAGAATTTTCATAGTTATCACCTTTGATGGTCTCGCAAAAAAGAATACGATGTCGCTGAATTTAATCTTGCTGAAGTTTTTCGCCACCGGCAACCAGGTAGAGGAGAGCCATTCTCACGGCAACACCGTTTTCCACCTGATCAAGAATGACATTCTGCGGACCGTCAGCAACCGAAGAAGCAAGTTCAACCCCCCGATTTATCGGGCCGGGATGCATCACAATGGCATCTTTTTTGGCCAACGCCAGTTTTTTCTCGTTCAGGCCGAAATAACGCGCATATTCGCGGACCGATGGAATCAGGGACGCCCCCTGACGCTCGCGCTGGATACGCAGCATCATGACGCAATCCGCATCGCGTACGGCATCCTCTAAATTTCGGTAAACTTCGCAGCCAAGCCGCTCAAGTCCCGGCGGTAACATCGTTCCGGGACCGGCAATACGAACCTTGGCACCGAGCTTTGATAGACAATAGATATTCGAACGCACGACCCGGCTATGAGTGATGTCGCCGACAATGGCCACGGTCAGATCGGCGATCCGCCCTTTGTGCCGGCGAATGGTGAGAGCATCAAGCAAGGCCTGACTGGGATGCTCGTGTGTTCCGTCCCCGGCGTTGATAACCGAGCAATTCAGGCGTTCTGCAAGATAATGACAGGCGCCTGACGCACCATGGCGCATGACGATGATATCGGGACGCATCGCTTCGATATTTTGCGCAGTATCTTGCAGCGTTTCACCTTTAACAACCGAGGATGAAGATGCGCTGATATTAATCGTATCGGCAGAGAGTCGTTTGCCGGCTATTTCGAATGAAGTCCGTGTTCGGGTACTGGCTTCAAAGAAGAGATTGATGATGGTTTTTCCCCGCAGGGTCGGAACCTTCTTGATTTTCCGAGTGTTG
>JAUVEB010000184.1 GCA_030595055.1 Desulfuromonadaceae bacterium | reverse complement strand
CCGATAGTCGCAGCAAAGAAAGCGGTTGCCGCACCGACGATTGCAACAGTCATCATGGTCGCAGGCGCCATAGCGAAAAGGATATTCATCCGGCCGATCATGTAGACACCGGCAGTAACCATGGTAGCAGCATGGATCAATGCAGATACCGGGGTCGGACCTTCCATCGCATCCGGCAACCAGGTGAATAGTGGAATTTGTGCTGACTTACCACAAGCGCCGAGGAAAAAGCAGAGTGTTACAACCGTAACAATAAGTCCGCCACTCTCCAGCAAATGGGCATTCTCAGCTATCTCGACGAAATTAAAGGTCCAGACGCCCTTGCTCCCAAGCGTCCAGTACAAAACAAACAGACCGCAAAGGAAGCCGAAGTCACCAATACGGTTGACAACAAAAGCCTTCTTAGCTGCATCACCCGCACTCTTTTTATCGATGTAATAACCGATCAACAGGTAAGAACAAAGACCGACACCTTCCCAGCCGACAAACATCACCAGCGCATTGCTGCCGAGAACCAGCATCAGCATGGCAAAAGCGAACAGGTTCATGTAGCTGAAGAAGCGATAGTAGCCCACATCACCGTGCATGTAACCGATTGAGTAGAGGTGGATCAGGGCACCGACACCGGTTACCACCAGAATCATTACCGCCGACAACGGATCAAGCAGAAAACCCCAATCAATTTGCAGATCCCCGACAGACATCCAGGAGAAAAGAACAATTTCATGAGTTTTTACATTATCACCCAGCAGCCGGAAGAAATTCTGGCAAGCGACTAAGAAGGAAAAGAACACCAGCAGCGTTGCCAGCCCGCCAATTACCTTTTCATTCTTGATCCTCTTGCCGAACAGGCCGTTGATGATCGACCCTAGCAGCGGGAAGAATGGGATGAGCCACAGATTACTGTACATCAAACTCTCCTATTAGCTGAAACATCCGAAAAGCGGATAACATCACCACTTAAGCATATTGAAATCGTCAACATCGACCGATTCTTTATTTTTAAAGAATGCAATTATCAATGCCAGGCCGACAGCAGCTTCCGCCGCCGCAACCGTCATGACAAAAAAGACAAAGATCTGACCGTCCATATTGCCGACATGCCTCGACAAGGCAATAAAGGTCAGATTGACGGAGTTGAGCATCACCTCGATACACATGAAGATGACAATGGCATTCTTCCTGGTCAGCACACCGAAGATACCGATACAGAACAGGATGGCGCTCAACAACAGGTAATGATGTACGCTAATCATGATATCTATCTCCCAACCATTACTCAGTTAAACATCGCGCTTCGAGATGATGACAGCACCAACGATGGCAACCAGCAACAGAATCGAAGCAATTTCGAAGGGAAGCAAGAAATCAGTGAACATGGCTTTACCGATTAACTCAGTATGTCCGTAGCTCTTGATCAACTCGCTGGTTACCTCTCCACCAGTTCCCGAAACGTCACCTCGACGAAGGAAAGCATTGGTAAGCAGTAACATCAACGCTGCCAGCACGCCACCTGCAGCCATCCCGCGGGAATTCGAGCTTTTTCCTATACTACCCAGATTGAGCAGCATGATAACAAAGATCACCAGAACCATAATAGCGCCGGCATAAACCATAATCTGAATGGCTGCCATGAAGGGACATTCCAACATGATGTACAGCACCGCCAGGCAGATGAAGGTCGAGACCAGGTTCAATGCACTGTTGATCGGGTTACGGCATTTTATTACAAAAATCGCCGAAACAATCGCAACCAGTGCAGTGAGATAAAAAAGAATGGCTTCCATGATTATGCAGCTCCTTCTTACGACTTGAGAAGACGTTCCTTATCGAAGTTAAAATCTTCCCGTTTGAAATCGGCCAGTTCATAAGCAGCGGTCATCTCTATTGCTTCAACCGGACAAGCTTCAACACAGTAGCCGCAAAAGATACAACGCAGCAGGTCGATTTCGTATACCCTCGGATACTTTTCACCCTCTTCGTTCTCTGCCGACTCAACAGTGATACATTTTGCCGGACATACGGTCGGACAGAGATAGCAGGCGACACATTTCTCGCGATGCTGGGTCGGAACCAATCGGTGCAGACCACGGAAACGGGGTGCTATTTCCAATCTCTCTTTCGGGTACTGCACCGTTGTGGTATTCCCAGGCAACAGGTGCTTCAGTGTAATACCTAAGCCTTTGGCTAGCTCTTTAAACATATCTATCCTCTATCTACGCAACGTGTGATTACTGCCAGAGAAGGACTGCAAATCCTGTTACCAAGACATTTGCAAGCGCCAAGGGAAGCATGATTTTCCAACCCAAGAACATCAACTGGTCGTAACGGAGACGCGGGAAAGTCGCCCGAATCCAGATAAAGACGAACATGAATGCGAAGACCTTGAACAGGAAGTTCATCCAGCTGAAGAACGGTCCGTCCCATCCACCAAGAAACAATGTTGCACCGATCGCTGAAATAGTAATCATATTGGCATACTCACCCATGAAGAACAGAGCGTACTTCATAGAGGAATATTCGGTACAGAAACCGGAGACCAACTCAGTTTCAGCTTCTGGAAGGTCAAATGGAGTCCGGTTAATTTCAGCTAAGGAACTGATAAAAAACAGTCCGAATGCCAGTGGCTGCGTAAATATATACCAGTTGTGAAACCAAGAGGGGAGGAACTCAAGTCCCCATAGAGGCAACTGTTGAGCAGAAACAATCCCCCGCAAACTGAGAGTTTCGGACAGCATGAAGATCGCAATAATCGACAAACCGGCAGCAAGTTCGTAGGAAACCATCTGCGCAGTGGAGCGGATCCCCCCGATCAGCGAGTACTTATTGTTGGACGCCAAACCTCCCAGCACAATCCCATAAACCCCGAGACCAGCCATCGCCATAATAAACAGCACACCGATGTTCAGATCGGTGACCTGTAAAGGTACAGAGTAAAGGATCCCATCATAAGTAAACTGATAGTCTGAACCAAAAGGGATAACTGAGATGGAGATAAAGGCAGGTGCCAGAATCATCATCGGAGCTATGATAAATGCGAACCAATGCGCTTGTGCCGGAATGATGTCTTCTTTAAAAAAGAGCTTCAAACCGTCGGCAATCGGCTGCAACAGACCCTTGTAGCCAGTCATGGTCGGTCCACACCGGGTTTGCATCCGGCCGATAATTTTACGCTCTGCCCATGTCGCATAGGCTACGATCAACAGCGTTACAACAAAAGCCACTACGACTTTCACTAACATGGCCGCTGTATAAAGCAGGGGCGTATTTGAGAGTGTCAAAACTTCTGGCGTCATGACCATCCTCTTCCTTCATCAGTCTATGGCATTTCTGCCGAATTCAGTCAGTAGAATCTACCGACAATCCAATAGCCTTCAAACTTTATAACTTAACCGGTTCGACTGCGATTACTGGCTGACCGGTATATATTTTATTTAACTCCAATGCAGCAAAATGATAAGGAGCAAAGAAAACCCCTTTCGGCAATCGACGATCAACCTTGACCTTTGCTTTTATGTCGCCACCGGCAGTCCTCAACTTAAGCATGTTACCTTCAGCCAAGCTGAGTTCAGCAGCATCTTCACGGCTAAGCTCAATATAGGGCTCGGAAACAACAGCATTGGGGCCCTTGGCATGAGTCGAAACCGTGCCGCTGTGGTAGAGCGCACTACCAACCAAAAGTTGGTATTTACTATCAAGTGCCTTACCGGCGACTACCGACACCAGCTTCCTGGTTTCCGGCTGAAGAATCTCACCGCCCCAGACATAACCTTGCGGGCCCACCATATCCAAACTGATCTTTTCATAACCCGGCGTCACAGCGGCAAGCTGGACAAAAGCCTCAGCGGGGGTTGCCGGTGCAGTTGCTCCAAAAGCCTGAAGCAGCAATTGCAGAATCTCGAAGTCGGTTTTTGCTTCGCCAATCGACTTGATCCCTTGTCGTACCTGCTGAATACGCCGCTCAGCATTAGTAAAGGTGCCGTTCTTTTCAGCAAACGACGTTGCCGGCAAAACTACATCGGCTTTCTCAGCCGTCGCGGTCATAAAGAGATCCTGAACAACCAGGAACGGTGTTTCAAGAGCCTGATCAACCAGAGCATAATCAGGATAAGAAACCAGAGGATCTTCACCCACCACATAAAGAGCTTTCAATTCACCTTTACCGGCAGCGGCGAACATCTGCTGTACTCCCAGGCCTTTTGTGCCCGGCAGGATTCCCAGATCGATGGCTCCCTGGCTGTTGGCTTTTTCACCACAGAGATATAATCCGGAACCCTGACGACCGGCAATCCCGGTCAGCAGCGACAGGTTGGCCGCGGCAATACCGAGCTCTTTACTATAGGCGGTGTAAGGCAGACC
>JAUVEB010000183.1 GCA_030595055.1 Desulfuromonadaceae bacterium | reverse complement strand
CCGTCGGCGGTTAGAACTGCTATAAATCCTGATGCACGACACGACAGATCACTCTGCACAACTGACTTACCGCAAAATCTTCCGCTTCTGGCTGCCCTTAGCGGTCACCTGGCTGATGATGGCAGCCGAAGGGCCCTTTCTGGTCGCGATTATCGCCCGCATGGCGGCGGAAAAACTGAACCTCGCGGCCTTCGGGGTCGCTTACGCCTTCGCCCTGGTTGCCGAGTCGCCGGTGATCATGCTGATGAGTGCCGGCACCGCCCTCTGCCGCGACCGGGAATCTTACCGCAGATTGCGCAACTTCACCCTGGCCCTTTGCCTGTCCGTCTCCCTGCTGCTGGGACTATTCCTGTTGCCGGCAGTTTTTAATCCTTTTGTGCAGCAACTGCTCGGCCTGCCGGCAGAGATCGCCACACTGACCCATGGAGCCCTGATCTGTCTGCTTCCCTGGCCGGCCGCCATCGGTATCCGGCGCTTCTATCAAGGCATATTGATCGCTCGGCACAAAACCCGCCGGGTCGCCGTGGCCACGGGTTTACGCGTCACCAGCATGGCCGGTTGTGGACTTTTCCTCTACTGGCAAGGCCACTTTGACGGTGCCATGATCGGCGCAATCGCACTCTCCGTCGGGGTCGGCAGTGAGGCTTTACTGACCCGCTTTCTGGCCCGCCAGGTAATCTCCGAGGTGCGACAAACAGAACCGGCCACAGATTCCTCCCCCATGAGTTATCGAGCTATCTGGGACTACTATTTACCTCTGGCTCTGACCCCGTTTATCGGCCTGTCGATTCATCCGCTGGTGACTTTCTTCCTCGGCAAAAGCCGTGATGCCATCGAATCGCTGGCGGTGATGCCGGTCATTTACGGGTTAACCTTTGTCTTCCGTGCCCTGGGTCTGTCTTACCAGGAGGTGGCCATCGCCCTGATCGGAGAAAACCGGGACAATTACCCGAAAGTCAGAAATTTTGCCGTTGTCCTGGGGATATTGACCTCGACATGCCTGGTTCTGATCGCCTTTACCCCGCTGGCGAAACTCTGGTTCCACAACCTCTCCGGACTCAGCCTGAGCCTGAGTAACTTTGCCACCCTGCCATTACAGATTATGGCGATCTTCCCGGCCCTGACAGTGCTGATTTGTTTTCAGCGGGCGGTATTGATTAACGAGCGGATCACCAGGCCGGTGTCAATTGCGACCGCCATAGAAGCACTGGGAATCTTCTCGCTATTGCTGCCGGCGATGCTATACTTTCCCGTTTCCGGTGCCGTAGCCGCAGCGACCGCTTATGTGATCAGTCGCCTGCTGGCGGTCGCTATCCTTCAGCGCTCGATCAGCAGACGGCAACCAAAGGCATCCTGATGAACAAACAACTGTCTGACAGCAAGACAAATCCACTTGGCGGCCATTGGTTCATTCTCGGCGCAGCCCTGCTCTGGGGGACCACCGGGACCGCCCAGGCTTTTGCCCCGACCGGCTTCGATCCCATGGTCATCGGCGCACTGCGCCTGCTGATCGGCGGCATTACCCTGTTGCTGCTGGCCCTCCACCGCCGTGAGCTCTGCTCCTTGCGTGGCTGGAAATGGCGTCTGGTGATTCTCGCCGCGGCTTTTACCGCCAGCTACCAACTCTGTTTTTTTGCCGCCGTGGCGAAAACCGGTGTGGCCGTCGGCACCATTGTCGGCATCGGCAGCGCCCCCATTACCGGCGGACTGCTCGGCCTGATTTTCCGTGGTGAACGCCCGGGACGCCGCTGGCTGATGTCAACAATCCTGGCGATCTTCGGCTGTGCACTCCTCAGTCTCAGCAGCGGTGATGTCGCCGTCGATCCACTCGGCATCCTCCTGGCCATCGCGGCCGGTGCCTCCTATGCAGCCTACACCCTGGTCATCAAGGGGCTGTTGGAAACACATGCGCCTAACGCCGTGATGGCATTAGTCGTCTGTGTCGGCGCCCTATTGCTGTCTCCCGTATTGATCAATATCGATCTCGACTGGCTGTTACAACCACGGGCCATCGGTGTGGTGTTACATCTGGGACTGGCAACCATGGCACTCTCTTACTGGCTGTTCGCCCGCGGTCTGCAATCGATCCAGGTAGGCACGGCGGTCACCCTGTCACTGGCCGAACCGATGACCGCCGCAACCCTGGGCATACTGGTGCTGGGCGAACAGCTCAACAGCCAAGCGTTTTTCGGCATCAGTCTGATTCTTGCCGGGCTGGTGGTGCTGGTATTGAGACGCAAAAAGATCCCACAGAATACAACCTCATGACCCGACAACAGCAGGCGACACTTTATGGCTTAAGTGCCGTACTCCTCTGGTCGACGATTGCGACGGCCTTTAAACTGTCACTGCGGTACCTGAGTCCGATCGAATTACTCATTTTTTCCGGTTTTTTTTCCACCCTGCTGCTGGGTGTCCTGTTGCGTGTGCAAGGGAAATTCCGTCAGGTTTTTCAATGTACACGCAATGAATACCTGCTCTCGATCGGCCTCGGTCTGCTCAATCCCTTTCTCTACTACATGATCCTGCTCAAAGCTTACGAACTGCTGCCGGCACAACAGGCCCAACCGCTCAACTACACTTGGGCGATCACCCTGTCGCTGCTGGCCGTCCCCTTACTGAAACAGAAAGTCGGCCGGCAACAGTGGCCGGCCTTACTGATCAGCTATTGCGGGGTGTTGATTATCTCCACCGAGGGAAAGCCGTTCAGCCTGGAGTTCACTGATCCTTACGGAGTTTTTCTCGCCTTGGCCAGCACCGTCATCTGGGCGCTATACTGGATTTTCAACACTCGTGACAGCCGTGATCCGGTCGTCGGCTTGTTCGTTAACTTCCTCTGCAGCTTTCCCTTTGTGCTCGGCTATTATCTGCTGACTTCAGACCTCCAGCTCCCGTCCTTGTCCGGCCTGCTCGGGGCTGCCTACATCGGGACAGTTGAAATGGGCGCCTGTTTCGTGCTCTGGCTGATGGCGCTGAAACTGACCGACAACACCGCCAGGATCAGTACCTTGATCTTCATCTCCCCCTTTCTGTCACTGATTTTCATCCATTTTCTGGTTGGAGAAGCGATATTGCCCGCAACCTTTATCGGCTTACTACTGATTATCGCTGGACTGATCTGCCGGCAGTTAAAAAGCAAACCTTCCCGCTAAACCCGATCTCCTGATTCCTCAAGTGGCCCGTGCGGTTAATCGTGACGCGTAATTCTGAGACATTTTGATTGCTGTCAAGGCGTGCCGATGAAGACCTAGCCCTGCGTTAAGCCAAAGTGGTGCAACGCAGACAGCGAGCAAAAGGGCCGGAATTATAGGATAGGATTAGCCGCACGGGCCACTAGCACAAACCATTTTCGAACTGAGTTATCCAAGAACTCAGTTTTCATAAAAAACAAACTCAATATCAGAGAAATAGTCCAGATCAGCACTCCATAGAAAAACGGATAAATCTAAAAAATTGATTAACTTCAAATACCTATGATGAAAGTGTATAATTTATGTGCAATTGGCACAATAATTGATGTACTGAATATGCAAAACACCTCAGCAACAAAACCTTACTGACTATTTTTTAAGCAAACTATTCCTAAAGGAGAACGTTTATGACCCAGCTCGACGAAAAAATTGAACCGATTTACAAGGAAGTTCTTGATCGCAACCCCGGTGAAGTGGAATTCCATCAAGCGGTTCGCGAAGTTCTCGAAAGCCTCGGCCCGGTCTTGGTGAAACACCCCGAGTTTGCACACTACAAACTGATCGAACGGATCTGCGAACCGGAGCGACAGATCATCTTCCGAGTCCCCTGGGTTGACACCCACGGCAGAGTTCAGATCAACCGTGGCTTCCGCGTCGAATTCAACAGCGCCCTCGGACCGTACAAAGGCGGTCTGCGCTTCCACCCCTCGGTTTATCTCGGCATCATCAAATTCCTCGGCTTTGAACAGATCTTCAAAAACTCCCTGACCGGCCTGCCGATCGGCGGCGGCAAGGGCGGTTCCGACTTCGATCCCAAGGGAAAAACCGACGGCGATATCATGCGTTTCTGCCAGAGCTTTATGACTGAACTCTACCGGCACATCGGCGATCGCACCGATGTTCCCGCCGGCGATATCGGGGTCGGCGGCCGTGAAATCGGCTTCATGTTCGGCCAGTACAAACGCATCACCAATCGCTGGGAGGCCGGCGTACTGACCGGCAAGGGACTCAACTGGGGCGGCTCGCTGGTCCGGACCGAAGCAACCGGCTACGGTGCGGCCTACTTTGTCGACGAAATGCTCAAAGTTCGCAAGGATTCCTTTGATGGCAAAACCTGCGTTGTCTCGGGCTCGGGCAACGTTGCCATCTACACCATTGAAAAGATCAATCAA
>JAUVEB010000083.1 GCA_030595055.1 Desulfuromonadaceae bacterium | reverse complement strand
GCCGGGGTGCTGGAGAACGACAAATTGGTCGATTTGTCGCAACGCTGCACCGATATTGGTGATTTGTGGCGTGAGTTCGCCCTGATCGCCTCGCGGGTCTGTAAGGGGCGGGCGGCGGTGCAGGATTCCTTCGACGATCTGGCCGAACTGTTGCGCCAGTGCGCGGCCCGGGAGGAAGTGCTCTTTAACGATCTGCGGGCGGCGATCGCCCGCTGATCCGAATCGCGAGAACCGATGACTCAATCTGCTACCGATACTGTGCTTTCGACCGAGAACCTGATCAAGGTCTACCCCGGCGCTGATCAGCCGGCGATCGACGGTCTGACTCTGAATGTTGCCCGTGGCAGTATTTTCGGCTTGCTCGGCCCGAATGGGGCGGGGAAGACGACGACCATCTCGATCCTCTGTACCCTGCTGCGGCCGACCTCCGGGACAGCGACCGTCCTCGGCCACGATGTCGTTCGCCAAGCAGACGCGGTGCGGTACGTAATCGGTCTGGTGCCGCAAGACATCGCTCTTTATTCGAGTCTGACAGCGCGTGAGAATCTGCGCTACTTTGCGCGGATTCTCCGCATCCCGCGACGGCGGGTTGAGGACCGGGTTGCCGAATGTCTTGAGCTGGTCGGGCTGCTCGACTGCGCCGACCGGCGAATTGCCACCTATTCCGGAGGGATGAAACGACGCGCGAATCTTGCGGTCGGAATTCTCCACAAACCGGAACTTCTTTTTCTCGACGAGCCGACGGTCGGGATCGACGCGCAATCGCGCAACCTGATTCTCGAACGCCTCGCCGAACTGAATCGTGCCGGGATGACGATCCTCTACACCACCCACTACATGGAAGAGGCGCAGAAATTCTGTGATGAAATTGCGGTCCTCGACGCGGGCAAGGTGATCGCCCGTGGTGCGCCGAGGCAACTGGTGGATCATGCCGCCGATTGTGAGAACCTTGAAGAGCTGTTTCTGGCGTTGACCGGGAAGCAGCTGCGCGACTGAGCGGAGCGATAATGTTGTTGTCGGCGAATATCAAAAAAGAACTCCTGCTGCTCAGCCGTGATCGCGCCGGCCTGTTGGTACTCTTCGTGATGCCGATGCTGCTGGTGCTGGTATTGTCACTGATTCAGGACAACCTCTTCCGGGCCACCGGGGAGACCGTGACTCGGGCGCTCTTCGTCAACCTCGATGAGGGGGAGTTGGGGACGGAATTAGCTGCCAGGCTTGAAGCCACCGGAGCGCTCGAGCTGGTGGAGGAGTTCGCTGGAGAGACGGTCGATGCCGAGCTGGCCCGCCGGACGGTTTTCAGCGGTGACTACCAGTTCGCAATTGTTATTCCCGCAACTTTCAGCGTCGGCATCAACCGCGCCGCCGAGGCGGCGGTGCAGGCGGCGTTTCGCGAGGAAGAAAGTGCCCTGCCGGCCGGCCGGTTGACGATCTTCTTCGATCCGACCGTGCGCGGTGTTTATCGCACGGCGGTCATCAATGCTTTACAGCGGGGCGTCCTCGGGTTGGAGATTGCCCGCAAGAGCGAGGCGTTCGGGCGCCTGCTGCCGGAAGAGTTGCAGCGCAGCATGGCTGCGCAGATGGGGCCGCTCCGGGCCGGTGGCCTGCCGCCGAAGCTGCCGCAACTCTCCTTTGTCTGGACCGGTCAGCCGTTGATCGAGCTGAGCGAAGAGTTGGCCTATCCCGAGAAGTATGCGACCTTGCCGACCTCGGTGCAGCAGAACGTTCCGGCCTGGACCCTGTTCGGAATGTTTTTCATTGTGATTCCGTTGGCCGGAACCCTGATCCGTGAACGTCGGGAGGGAACCCTGACCCGCCTGATGACGATGCCGGTGACGAACGGCAGTCTGTTGCTCGGCAAGGTTTTCGCCTATCTGACGATCTGTCTGGTGCAGTTCGGTCTGATGCTGGCGGTCGGTAGGTTTATCCTGCCGCTCTTCGGCACGCCGGTGTTGGAACTCGGTTCCGCTCCGCTGGCTTTGCTGGTGGTGGCGGTGAGCGCGGCGCTGGCCGCCTGCGGCTACGGGATTCTGGTCGGGGTGTTGGCGCGCAGTTACGATCAGGCTTCGACCTTCGGCGCGGTGTCGGTGGTGATTGCGGCGGCGCTGGGTGGAGTGATGGTGCCGGTCTATGTGATGCCGCGAGCGATGCAGAGCCTGAGCGTGATCTCACCGCTCGGTTGGGGACTCGATGCGTTTCTTGAAATCTTCGTGCGTGACGGCAACCTGGTCAGCGTGCTGCCGCGGGTTGCCGCGTTGGGCGGATTTTTTCTGTTGTGCATCGTTTTCGCCATGCTCGTTTTTCAGCGCCGGCGGCGGGGTGTTTAAATCGGTCATATCGAAACAGGACGTACTGGAGCAATAAGCATGAGTGACAATTTGGAACATGAACTGGCGGAGTTGATTATTGACCTCTGCAATGTCGAGGACGTTGCTCCCGGGGATGTCTCTTTCGACGCTCCCCTGATCGGCCCTGATTCGCCCCTCGGGCTCGACTCCCTCGATGCCGTGGAGGTGGTGGTGACGGTACAGAAGACCTTCGGCGCGCGGATCGGTGGTGAGAGCAGCAGCCGTGAGGTTTTGCAGTCGCTCACAACCCTGGCCGATTTTATCCGGCGGGAGCAGTCAGAGCGCACCTGATGGTTTCTCGACGCCATCCGGAATTGCCGGGGAGGTTTGAGTCGCTGCCGGAGCGGGCTTTTCCCTACGGGGCAATCAGTCGGATCAGCAGGCGGTTAAAAGCATATAGCACATGGTAAATCGACCACTTTCGGGGATGAAGCAGAGCAGCTTCTCCCCTTTTTTGATTCTGCCGGAGCGGTACAGCTCTTCGAGGATGATGTAGATCGAGGCCGCACCGGTATTCCCTTTGCTCGGCAGGTTGGTGAACCAACGCTCGCGGGGAATGGCAAAGCCGATTTCTTCCATTTGTGCCTGCAGCTCGGGGCGGAAATAGTCGGAGGAATAGTGGGGGAGAAACCAGTCGATTTCATCGGCTTGAAGCTGGTATTTAGCGATCAGGTGCATCAGCGTGCGTTCAACGGCGATGGTGATGACCTGCCGGTTGAGCAGCTTGACATCCTGCTTGATCAGAAAACTGTCGCCGGCCGGCGTCTGTTCGAGGGATGAGTGCTCCCGCCAGCCGCGGAGCGAGCCGTTCTCCAGCTTGTCGGCCCCGGCGTACATGCAGGTTTCCAGTTCGTGAGCGTAGGAGAGCAGGTCGATCCAGTCGATGCGCAGCGACAATCGATCCTTTGTCGGTCGGTTGCTGAGGAAGGCGGCACCGGCACCATCGGAGAGCATCCAGCGCAGGAAGTCGGCTTCGAAGGAGAGAACAGGCTGCTGCTCCAGAGCCGCCGCTTTTTGCGGGTCGACCGGGCGACACATCTGTGCCCGTAAAAAAGAAGAAGCCAGTTCCGAGCCGGTTGCCACGGCATTGCCGGAAAGCCCCAGGGCGACGCTCATCCAGGCGTACTTCAGGGCGCTCATTCCCGAGGAGCAGATGCCCGCGGCGCTGAGCACCTCGCAGGGGGCGCCGCCGAGCTCACCGTGGACCATCGGCGCATGGCCGGGCATCAGCTGGTCCGGGGAGGAGGTGCCGCAGCAGAGGCAGGCGATCTCCGCTGGGGAAAAATTGGCGTACGGGCGCAGTCGGCGTACCGCTTCGGCGGTCAGCTGGGCGTTGCTGTGGGTGGTGCGACCGCTGGCTGGATCGATGGCGTAGTAGCGGGTTTCGATCCGGTTGTGACGCAGGATGATGCGGCGGGTGCGTGACGGCAGTTGGTTGACCATCCCGAGGATTTCTTCCATCTGTTCGTTGGCAACCGGAGCATTGGGGAGAAAAATTGCCAGGTCGGTAATGTAGACGGACATCTGTGACTAAACCTTCGCCTCTCTGTGCCCTTCCTGTAGCAGTGCCGCGTAGCGTTGATAGAAGAGTTCTTCCTCAAGCCGGGTCGGCAGCACCGCATTGGTCAGGGTGTAGTAATCGAGATCGTGAATGCTGATCTGATCCCGCAGTTGCCGGTAAAGACGGGTGCCCGGCAGCGGGGTCAGGATGGTGTACATCGGCAGTTCGATCTTCTGCTGTTTGACAAAGGCGCCCAGCTTATCGAACTGCCGCTCAGTATAGTCGGGGGAGATAATAAAGTCACCGACGATGGTCAGCCCGAGTTGGTGCAGGATCTCGATCGCCTGCCGGTTGATTCGGGTGCTGTTCTCCTTGTTCATGGCCCCCAGTGCCGCATCCTCGATCTCTTCAAAGCCGATCACCACGGCACGCAGGCCGATCTGCTTCCAGCGTTTAAGCAGCTGTGGATGACGTACCACCGTATCGGAACGGACATCAGCCAGAAACTGTTTATTGATCCCGGCGGTTTCGATTGCCTCGGCCAGTTTCAGTGCATGCTCAGGATTGCCGAAAGTGTTGGCATCAACCAGGCGGATCACCGGGGTTTTCAGGTTGCGGATGTCTCGAATCACCGTTTCGGTGGAGGCTGTCAGGTACTTTCCTCCCGTCAACGGGGCGATACAGCAGAAGGAACAATCATAGGGACAACCGGCCGCACTGGTCACCAGTCCCATCTGTAGACCGAGACTCTGCAGGGTGTATTCCACACGGTACCGTTCGACCAGATCGTAGCGCGGTGCGGCCTCTTCGACCAGATCGTTGCGGCGATAATCACGCGGCTGCCGGTGCAGCGGTGTTCCCGGACGGGTGCGGGCAATGCCGGGGATGGAGATATCGTCCCCCTTCTCCAGCAACTCGACCAGCTCACGCAGGCTTTGCTTGCCGAGGCCGATGACGATCCAGTCGAGCTGTTCGCGGTTGAAGAACTCCGGATCGCAGGAGGCGTGACTGCCGCCGACGACAATTCGCGCCGAACAGCTTTGCCGCACCTGTTCCGCCAGGTGCAGTACCCTGTTTGCCTCACAGGTCATGGCGGTAAATCCGACCAGTTGCGGGGCAAAGGATTCCAGCTGTGCGGACAGTCCTTCCGGCTCGACCTTGAGGTCGAGGATTCTGACCTGATGTTCCGTCAGGTTTCCGGCCAGCACCTCCAAAGCCAGCGGCTCGCCGCGAAAAATCTGTTTCAGCGAATCGATGCCGTAGCGTTCTTCAGGGATACTCCGGCCGCAGTTGGGAGGGTTGATCAGAAGAATCCGCATATCTTTTTAATGGTATCCAGCCTGAGTTCGAATTCTGGTGGGGTGGTCCTGTCCGCTAGCGAACTGGAGTCTACTCTTTTTTTAGATTGATGTAAATTTCAGTGTTCCGTGCGGTTAGTCAAGTTGGCGGGATCAGGGAGCTCAGGTCGACCAGAGGTCTGCTCTCGATAATGCGGAAGGTGAGTGCCTGTTGAATCATGCGGGCCGCAGCCCGGCCCGCATGGATGCCGGCCTCTGCACGAATATCGTCAAGCAGGGGGCCTGCATGCTCAATTGTTTTCAGTTCCAGATAGAGACGAATCCCTTGGAACTCAAGCAGGTTCGCTCCGGGGATGATCATCATCAGGGCGGCGCGGGGGTTTTTCTGCAGATTGTTCAGGGAGCGGTTGTTCCCCATGCCGATGATGATCTCATCTTCCTTGAGTTGCATCGATCCGAAGATCGCCGTGTTGGGGATGCCCTGTTCGTCTGCGGTGCTGAGGGTGAAAATCCGCTTTGGATTGTCGATCAGTTTTTGCAGTTTTTTCAGGTCCATGACAGTTCCCTCGGCATTCATATTGCTCATCGGCTGTTTCTCCTTAACGTTTCGGGGCCGCCGGAGCGAATTTTCCAAAACGCATCCCCGGAATAAATTCCCAGTCCCGCCCAGATAAACAGAAAACTGATGAAATGTCCTTGGGAAAAGGGTTCACCGTAAAGACCGACCGCCAGAATAAAGTGCAAACTGGGAGTGATGTACTGCAAAAAGCCGATGGTCGAGAGCTGCAGGCGACGGGCGGCGCCGACAAACAACAGCAGTGGAACAGCGGTGACCACTCCGGACAGCGGCAGGAGGATATCCAACCGTAGAGTGCCGGATAAAAAGTTGCTCTGCTGCAGGTTCGCCAAATAGAGGATGTAGCCCAGGGCAAAGGGGCTCAGCAGCAGGGTTTCGACCGTCAGGCCGATCATGGCATCTACCTTGGCCAATTTGCGCAGCAGTCCATAGAGTCCGAAAGTGGTGGCCAGAATCAAGGCGATCCAGGGGAATCGGCCGTGCTGAAAGGTCAGATTCAGGACACCGAGCAAGGCGAGCAAAACGCTGAGTTGCTGCCAACGGGTCAGGCGTTCCCGCAGAAAGACAAAGCCGAGCAGCACGCTGAGCAGCGGGGTGATGAAATAACCGAGACTCGATTGCAGCACTTCACCACGTTGAATGGCATAGATAAAGACCAGCCAGTTGGTGGCAATCAGCAGCGTTGAGCCGCACAGGGTCAGCAGGGTCGAACGATCCCGCAAGGTTTTCCAGAGATTGCCGAGTTGGCGTTTGCCGCTGACCAGGATAAAGAGAAAAACCACCGACCAGAAAATCCGGTGACTGACAATCTCCAGCGGTGTCGCCCCGGCCAAAGCCTTGAAGAAGACCGGGAAAGAGCCCCAGGTGGTATAGGCCACCAGGCCGAAAAGGATCCCTTGGCGGGTTGTATTTGAGGGCGCGGTGCCGGTTCCGGATTTGTCCATGTGGGGGAACTGTCTCATTTTTGCTTAGCCGCCTCAAGGCTTTTTACGAAAGCAGCAATGATGGCTGATAACATCCTCACCGCCCCGGGCAGACAGGCAGCTCAAATCCCGCGTGGCCATGCCGTGGTGCTCTGCGTTGGATAGTTCTGGTTGTTGAATCGAGGCAGCAACTATCTTGACATAGGGATTAATCTTAGATGTTTGTCTTGACCTGTCGTAGTTGAATATCTTTGAGCAAGCGTGCGGCAGGGTTCCGCAAACCCTGAATTAAGAAGGTGCCAAGAGATAAATCAAACCTGACGTAACCGCCGCAATAAAAAGAGTTCGCAACCCGGCCCACAACCAATTCGTGCCGCTGGTTCGCCCCAGAAATACGCCCAGCAGGAACAAGATACCTACGGCCAACATCAGGGCAAATTCCAATGCGTCGAACGGCAATTCTAAAGGTAGTGTCGCGGCCCATATCGGCAAAATAATAATCAATGAAATCACCAGCGGTGAAAGGCCATTGACTGCCGCAATCAAAAAAGGAAGTAAGCGGGCGGCTTGCCCGTAAGCGGAGTCATCCAACTTTTTGAGCATTGCCTGTTCAAGTTCTCGAAGTTCTTTTTTTTGCTCTGTGGTTTCACTGATATACGCACTGGTCAGGCCACTCATTCCGAGAGCAATGGCTGCACCGAAACATGAGTTCATTATAATTGGTAAGTTTGCCCGATCGCTCACGTAAAAACCCATGATTATGCCAAGCATCGTAAGTGCGCCGTCAAAACCGTTAACAACGAAGTATCTCCGCACGAGACTGTGCGAGCGAGTTATCTCCAGCAGTAATGCCAGTTGCTTAAACATGCTTTTTGCTATTGAGCTGCTTCATCTAATCGGACTCACTTTCGACTTCGACCTTGTCAATACTGTGTATCGAACCGCCCATCTCTGAAATGGCTTCGGCAATAGCTTCGTACTTCAGGTTTTCGCCGGCAATAACGATGACAACGCTTTCCGTTTTTTCATCGACCCCTGTGACCGTCAGTTCGATCCGTGCTCCCGGCGACTTGTCCGCAATGCTGGAGCCGAAGACCAGACTGTTGGGATGATGGGGTTTTAGAACATCAAGTTCAATTCGTTTTATGGATACCATAGTTCACCGGCCTTATGCTGTTTGGGTCAATTTACCGAAGAGGATTAACCATGAAGAAAAAGCATCACTACCGAAGGCACGGCTGCCGGCGAAGCGTTCTGACATGATAAACGCTGTCTCCCGTTTTTTGTCTTTATCCCCGCAATTAAAGAGTTCAGAGGATCAATCTTCGAACTATCTGCAGTTTGGAGAAAAAAAGGGACTGCCAAAAAAGAAAATATTGTATTTTTCACTCTCCCTCCAGGGCATTCGCCTGATGGTCAACATGCCTAATAGTATGAATTATATCAGCATTCAGGGAGACGACAAGAGGCCTTCCGGGAAGTTGTCCATAGATATTACTGCAAAAATGTGCTTGATGAATCCTGTTGTATCAGGCCGGAACGATTGAATTCAGACTGGAAGGGAACTTGTCAACGCTTCTCAACTCAGCAATTTTTCGATATCAGCTGGACTGGCTACCTTGCCGGTAAGCAGTACCTTGCCGTCAACGGCCAGCCCCGGAGTGGTCATTACACCGAAAGCCATGATTTGGTTGATGTCGGTGACTTTTTCCATCTCATACTCAAGTCCGAGAGTGTCGGCGGCCTGTTTGGTGTTTTCTGCAAGCTTTTGACATTTGGCACAACCGGTGCCGAGAATCTGGATTTTTTTCATCATTGACTCCTTGTTCAGGTTAAAAGAATGTTCCGAAGATTAATCCGCTGATGGTCGCCATCACCATCACCAGTAGTACAAAAACAACAGTTTTTTTTGTCCCCATCACGCTGCGGACCACCAGCATGTTCGGTAAGCTCAGTGCCGGTCCGGCCAGCAGCAGAGCCAGCGCCGGTCCTTTACCCATCCCCGCACCGATCAGTCCCTGTAGTATCGGCACTTCGGTCAGGGTGGCAAAATACATGAAAGCCCCGAAAAACGAGGCGAACAGATTGGCGGAGAGGGAATTGCCGCCGACCAGCGAGGCCACCCATGCTGACGGAATCAGCCCTTCATGACCGGGACGGCCGAGCAGGATTCCGGCGATCAACACACCGATCAGCAGTAGCGGCAGAATTTTCTTGGCAAAATCCCAACTTTCCCCGAACCATTCTCCCATCTCGCCGTCGCGGGCGCTCTTCAGGTTGCTGAGAACAGATAGGCTGATCACTCCGGCGGTGAATGCAAGTTCCGGGTGCTGTGGAGTCAAAAATGCCAATAGCAGGGGAGGGATCGTTGCCGGCAGAATTCTGCCGAAACCGAGTTTGAACCAAGAGGCCAGCATCAGCGCCAAGGCGATGGAAAAACCGCCGGTGATCCACCACTTGGCCAGATAGATCGCGTGCCAGAGGCCGGTCGGCTGATCGGTTTTGCCCCAGTTGGCAAAGACCAGGATGCCGACCATCGCGGCAAAATAGAGGGAGGTTTGCCAGAGCGGACGTCCCTGGTCAGTTTCAGTCATGATCGGCATAGCGGCGGCTTTTTCTGCTTCCTCATGGCGGAAGAA
>JAUVEB010000175.1 GCA_030595055.1 Desulfuromonadaceae bacterium | reverse complement strand
CTGCCCCGGACTTCGGTCAGGGCTCGGGCACCCTGGAGGATGCCGCGGATCTTGGCAAACTCGCCGAGCAGGACGTCATCATCACCTGCCAGGGGGGGGATTACACCAAGGAGATCCACCCACAACTACGGGCCGGCGGCTGGAACGGCTACTGGATCGATGCTGCTTCAGCACTGCGGATGGAAGAGAACGCGGTCATCATCCTCGATCCGACCAACCGCGATGTCATCGAAGCGGCGTTGAAAGACGGGATCAAGGACTTCATCGGCGGCAACTGTACCGTCAGCCTGATGCTGATGGCGATCGGCGGGCTGTTCAAGGCCGGGCTGGTCGAATGGGTCACCGCAATGACTTACCAAGCTGCCTCAGGCGCCGGTGCCCCCAATATGCGCGAGCTACTGGCACAGATGGGCGTCCTGAACGCAGCGGTTGCTGAAGAACTCAGCACCCCCGGGTCGGCGATCCTCGAAATCGACAAGAAGGTCACCGCCACCCTGCGCGGCGACGACATCCCGACTGCCGAGTTTGGCTTTCCACTGGCGGGCAGTGTACTCCCCTGGATCGACCGCGAGGTTGAGGATGGCCAGAGCCGGGAAGAATGGAAAGGCTACGCCGAAACCAACAAGATTCTCGGCAACCGGA
Organism: Desulfuromonadaceae bacterium; assembly: GCA_030595055.1. GTDB lineage: Bacteria > Desulfobacterota > Desulfuromonadia > Desulfuromonadales > Geopsychrobacteraceae > Malonomonas. Next base: position 3,976 of record JAUVEB010000175.1, on the reverse strand, counting down.
CCCCTGTTCCGGTCGACGGCATCTGCGTACGCATCGGTGCCATGCGCTGCCACAGCCAGGCGTTGACCATCAAACTGAACAAAGATCTGCCGATTGAAGAGATTGAGCAGATTATTGACAGTGACAATCAATGGGTCAAACTGGTCCCGAACAGCAAAGCCGAGACCCTGGCCCAACTGACCCCGACGGCAACCTCCGGAACCCTGAGTGTCCCGGTCGGCCGGGTACGAAAAATGAAGATGGGTCCGCAATACCTCTCCGCCTTCACCTGCGGCGACCAATTGCTCTGGGGCGCGGCTGAACCCTTGCGGCGGATGTTGCGAATTCTGCAAGGAAAATAAGTTCAGAGAAACAAATTCCAAAAAGCCCGGCAGAGAGGTTCTGTCGGGCTTTTCGGTGGGCTGCTTCCAGAAAGATAATTCAGCCGGAGGACCTTTGATCGACGACAACATTGCTTCCCGGATGCTTCTTGGCGGCATTTTTGGTTTCGGTACAGATATCAATGATCGCAAACGCACAGGTCACCTTCCGCTTTGTCAAATCGACCGCCCCCATACTGAGACTGACCAGCGGATGTTGCTTTTCCCGACCCTCCCGGTCAGCAGCAATTACGTATCCCCGGGCGACATCTTCCGGAACATAAAATTCCGGAATCCCGGTATCGATCCGCCGGATAATCTCTTCGACCACCGGGCGATATTTTTCAACCGGCAGAACCAGAACAAAATCATCCCCGCCGATATGGCCGAAAAAGGCCTCGCCACAACCGTTTGCCTGCAGGGCCACCTTGATGACGTTGGCGGTAAAATTGATGATTTCGTCCCCTTTCGCGAAACCATAGGTATCGTTAAATCCCTTGAAATTGTCCAGATCGGCATAAATCACACAGGCCGCCTCACCGGCCTCAACCACCCGATGTAATTCATTGAGGATACTGGTATTCCCCGGCAGGCCGGTATTGGGATTGGCATCCAGGGCCAGTTGATTGAGCCGCTGCAACTCTTTGATGGCGCTGCTGAGAGCAAGCTGGTTTTTGATCCGGGCCTTGACCGTCGGCGCATTGAAAGGTTTGGTGATGTATTCAACAGCTCCTGCTTCAAAGCCTTTGGCCTCTGCGGCCACCGTGTTCAACGACGTCACAAAAACCACCGGCAACTCTTTGCTCTGCTCATCAAGCTTAAGTTGCCGACAGAGTTCAAAACCATCGATATCGGGCAGGGCGGTTTCGAGAATCACCAGATTAACCGAGTTTTTCTGCAACTGTCTGGAAATATCAGCTCCAGTCTTTGCCGTCACAATATGATACTCATCTTTTAAAGCACCAATCAGCGTAACCGTGCTGAGCAGGTCGGCATCCGCTATCAAAATACGCTTTTTACCGTTTAGCACCATAATCGAGCCTGACTCTCATCGTCTTTGTCACTAGCAGATATTTCCAAAGGAGCCTGTACTTCCGACAAGCATGGTCTTTAACATATTAATTAAACTGTAAATTTCAGATTTGTCGCAACCCGGCAGAAGAGTCTCCCCCTTGAACGAAAAATCATTTACTGCTAGGCTCTGCGTGCAGCTTGCTTGAATCATTAAACTTTTTCAAATAATTGGCCGATGAAGAAAGAGTACCCGAATTTACCCATACATCGGCCAGGAAAAAGAATGAGCATGGCAAAAAACATCATCACACTGATCATACTGCTGCTGGTCGTCATCGCAGTGATCTTCGGCATTCATTACCTGGGATCACAGATCGACAACAAGAGCAGATACACGCACCCGATCACCCGACCGGATGCCCGCTGGTAAGCAAAAGCCGGGACCCACCGGAATCAAATTAACCGGCGCTCCGACCCCTCGTAATCAATTCCACCCATACCGCGGATCGGATCAAGCCCGACCTTGGCCCAACCGTCACTCCGCTCAAACTGGGCGACCTGCCGCGAATCGATCAAAGTATCCAACAGTGCCGGACTGATTCGATCTTTCACCCCGTTTTTGTAAACAACATTGATTTTGGTACTGCGTCTGAAAAATGCCATGCCCCGACTCCTTTCCATTTACCCTCTTGGCTCCATCAAGCCTACTATTTTTTTGCCGCCAGGCAAGGATTCTGCGATGAGAAAACACACTTAACGCAACAAATCCAGCGGCAGCAACAGACTCTTAAGAGGGTTCCCCTTGATTTCGTTCCAAGCCGTCAGCAATGGCCGCCATCAAGCGTTCAACAATTTTCACATGGGTCGCCTTACAATCATCCAACAGCAGCAGGTCGGAAAAATCGACTGCCGCACCAAAATGGATCATTCCCTTCTGAGCAACACCGGGAAACCGCCAGCGATTAAGGCCACTCAAAGTGGTTGGAATCACCACCGGTCGGTGGTCATATATCAGCTTGCCGACACCACGATTCCCCTTTCCCAGTTTGCCATCCCTGCTCCGCGTTCCCTCAGGGAAAAGCATCACCTTTTCAGTCTGCAACAGATCCCCAAGTTGCTTTCCCGCGCGCACGTCTCGCCCCCGCCTGACCGGAAAGGCTCCCAACGTGCTGAAAACCCAGCCGAGCAACCGGTTTTGAAACAGCTCCTCCTTGGCGGGAGCCCAAACCATCTGGAAGGGATGCCGATGGAACACGGCAACCGGCAGAAAAACGGTATCGTAGGCCGAAATATGGTTGGCGGCGATCAGCACCCCACCTTCTTCGGGCAACTGCTCGGCACCGACAACCTTGAGCCGATTCAGCAAATGAGCATACAAACCGATGACACCGGCAAAGAACATCACCCAGACACGGCGAAAAATTGAAACATGCACTGCTGAACTCCTTTACTTGGTTCCTGACCCGGTGATTCTATAATACCGGTGTTTATCTGGCAATCAGAACAGTGTAGCTGACAAAATTCTTGCGGCGGGGCGACACATCCCGCATTATGCTACTTCACATTGACAACACTATCACGAGAGATGACAAAGGATCAGCAATATGGGTTGGTTATCAGGAATGATCGGCGGCGGTCTCGGGGCCATGGTTGCCGGGCCTATCGGTGCCATTATCGGCGCAACAATCGGAGCCGGCATGAGCGGTCGACAGACCTTGCCCCGGCACGGTCCCGGCGGATTCAACCGAACACAGCAACGGCAAGCCATCTTTTTCACTGCGGCTTATTCGATGATCGGCAAACTGGCCAAAGCGGACGGCCGGGTTTGCAGTGACGAAATCGCCGCTATCGAGAAAATATCCAGAGAGGCCCTCGGGATGGACAGCCAGACCCGTGAATTTGCTCTCAACGTCTTCACCCGGGCGAAAGACCGTCCTGAGCCTTTTGCCGCTTATGCCCGGCAATTCGGTGACCTGTTCTGGCAGGACCAACAGCTCTGCAGCGCCATGATGAGCTTTCTCTTCCAGGTGGCCATGGCCGATGGTGAACTGCACCCACAAGAGGAAACCATGCTGCTGGAGGCAAAAACCGCATTCAGGCTCTCGGAAAACGTCTACCAATCGCTACGCAGCCGCTATGTCGGTCAGCATTCCAGCTCGGTCAGCCTGGCCAAGCATTATGAAAATCTCGGGGTGCCGAACGATGCCGGCAGTGCGGAAATCAAAAAAGCTTACCGCCGAAAAGCAACGGAATTTCATCCTGATAAAATTGAAGGCAAAGGTCTGCCGCCTGAATTTATCAAGTTTGCCAATGACCGGTTGGCAGAAATCAACGAATCTTACGATACGGTTATGAGTTCACGGAAATAACGGGAACGATCCGACCAAAGGGGAACATTCCCCGCGGAAAGCCAAGAGGTCACAGCATGGCACATCTGACTGAGCTAGCTGCCTGGAAAGCACTGGAAGCCCATCGGCGGGAGTTGGCTCAACGGCACCTGCGGCAACTGTTTAGCGACGATCCGCAGCGTGCTCAGCGTTTTTCCCTGCGTTTTGACGACATCCTCTTCGACTATTCCAAGCATCGGATCACTGAAACGACGC
>JAUVEB010000153.1 GCA_030595055.1 Desulfuromonadaceae bacterium | reverse complement strand
ACTTGAGCTTGATTTCCGCAGTGCGACGGCCTTGAGTGAAAATCTCCCGGAACTTGAAAAACTTGGTTTTGAGGTTGAACCCTTCGGAGGTAAATCTTTTGCCTTGAAGTCGGTTCCGCAGCTTCTCAGTCACCAAGATGTAGGCAAACTTGTGATCGATGTGGCTCTCGAATTGGAGAAAATCGGCCGCACCGGCCAGCTCCAGAACTCTCTCGATGAGATTCTGATTCTGCTGGCTTGTCACAGTGTAATAAGAGCGAATCAAGCTTTGACCAGGGAAGAGATCAAGGCCTTGTTACTTGAACTTGACCGGGTTGACTTCAGAGCCAACTGTCCGCATGGCCGCCCGGTTATGCAACGTTTGTCCTTAACTGAAATCGAACGTCTTTTCCGGAGGCAGTAGCCGTAGCGGTATGACTGGTCGAAAACAACCTCTGTTGGTGATTTGTGGGCCGACTGCCTCGGGTAAAACCGGTTGGGCTCTGCAGGTTGCTCGTTATTTCCCTGTAGAAATTATCTCGGCAGACTCTCGTCAGGTCTATCGCCGGATGGATATCGGGACTGCCAAGGCGACAGCTGCAGAACGGGCGGCTGTTCCACATCACATGATTGATCTGGTTGATCCGGACGATGAATTTTCTGTTGCTGATTTTGTCGCTATTGCTCGTCCACTAATTTCTCAGATTATTGAGCGTGGTCACTTCCCCTGTCTGGTCGGCGGTACGGGTCTCTATATTCGTGCCCTGCTGGGTGGTTTGGCAGAACTGCCTTCTGCCGATCCGCAGTTACGTGAAGAACTGCACCAACAGGAACGGGCGGCAGGGAGGGGCAGTCTGCACCGGGAACTTCAGTGCATCGATCCCGTTTCGGCAGCCGCCATCCATCCGAATAATACTGTCCGTATTGTTCGGGCGCTGGAAGTTTACCGTTTGAGCGGCCGGACCATGGCAGAATTTCAGGCTGAACACGGCTTTGCCGACCAGCGCTACCGGGTGTTGAAATTTGCTCCTTTATTGGATCGAGCCGACCTTTTTCAGCGGATTGAAAAGCGTGCCGGGCAGATGCTCAAAGATGGGTTGGTTGATGAGGTTCGCGGGTTGCTGCGGCACTATTCTCCACAGTTGAAATCTTTGCAAACGCTTGGCTATCGTGAAGTTTTGCGCCACCTGGATCGCCCGGACGGATTCGTAAAAATGCAGGAAGAAATTTCTCTCTATACGCGCCAATATGCAAAACGTCAGCTGACCTGGTTCAGGAAAGATCCCGAAATAATTTGGGTTGATTCCTCAACCGAGTCTGGTAGAGTGTTAAAATCTATTGAGGAGTTTTTTTGTCGATAAGGAGTGGATATGCCGAAGTCACCTTTTAATATTCAGGATCAGTACCTGAACCAAGCTCGCAAGGAGCGGATCAAGGTCAATATTGTTATGATGTCCGGAGATAACCTTGAAGGATATATCAAGTCGTTCGACAGTTTTTGTGTGCTTGCAGAAAGTGATGGCGACATCCTGATTTACAAGCACGCGATCAGCACAATTACTTCTGCGGACGGCACCTTTCGCCTGCATGGCGGGCGTGATTAAACGCTGAGAAGAAACCGACACGACAACAGACAGGGACAGTGCCAGTGGTGCTGTCCCTGTTTTTTTGTCGGGTCGCTTGTCCTGTGCGGCGTTGCCGATGTTATAATGAACGCTGACGATAAAGTCTTTGGAGAACTTGAATGCTGCGGATTGAGTCGGTAGAACCGGGAAGTTATGCCGCTGAGCTGGGTTTGGATGCCGGGGATCGACTGGTTTCTATTAACCATACTCAGATTCATGACTTGATCGACTATCATCGATCGGTCGAGGTGGAATATCTGTTGCTGGATGTTCTGCACCAGGATGGGGAGATCTGGGAGCTGGAAATTACCAAGGAGACCCATGCCGATCTTGGCCTGCAACTGGAGCATCCAAATCTCAAACAGTGTGACAATAACTGTATTTTCTGTTTCATCCACCAGTTACCAAAAGGTCTCCGACGCTCTCTCTACATCAAGGATGAAGATTATCGTTTCTCTTACCTTTACGGCTCTTACATCACCCTGAGTAACCTCCTCGAAACCGATTATCAGCGGATTATTGACCAGCAATTGTCGCCCCTTTATGTTTCCGTCCATGCCACGGATGATCGGTTGCGCGAACGCCTGCTTGGTTGCCGGGTTCCGCCGATTCTGCCGCTCATCCGACGTTTGACAGAAAACGGCATCGAATTGCATTGTCAGATTGTCCTTTGTCCCGGGATTAATGATGGGAAAGCTTTACAACGATCGATCGCTGAGCTCGGCGAATTCTATCCACAGATCCGCTCTCTGGCAGTTGTTCCGGTCGGGCTGACGCGGTACCGTGCGCATTTGCCGCAATTGCGTAAATTGAACACCGGCGAGGCGGTTGAAACCTTACGGTTGATACATTCATGCCAGGAATCTTTCTTGCGAGACCGAGGCAGTCGCTTTGTCTTTGCCGCTGACGAAATTTATCTGCAGGCAGGGAGTGAGTTGCCTGAATTATCAGACTATGAAGATCTTTTCCAGATAGAAAACGGTGTTGGGTTGATCGCCCGCTTTCGGCAGCAGGCTCAGGAGGTCTTGCTTGAAGCTGATCCTCTCGAGTTAACGCATGTTTGTCTCGTAACCGGCCATTCTTTTGGTGCTGAGCTAAGAGATTTTACCGAACGCCTGACCGTGCGTACGGGTGTAAAATTGACCGTTTTGCCGATTGAAAACAGTTTCTTCGGTACCGATGTCACGGTGACCGGTTTATTGACGGGAGCCGATCTGTTGTCGCAGTTGCAAGGGCAGGATCTTGGCCAAGGGGTGCTGATTCCCGAGGTCATACTTAAAGAGGGAGAGGAACTGTTGTTAGATGACCTGACCCTGACTGATCTTGCCGAAAAACTGCAAGTTCCGGTTCTCGCTGTTGACAGTTCACCTTGGGGTGTCCTCGAAGGGTTGGAAGAACTGGCAGACGGGGTGGTCGATATTATCCATTGTTGATGGCGTTGCAAAAAGTCCGTCCTCCGGCGTTGCAGCGGTTTTTCAGGACCTCGACATACCATGTATGCCTTCGCCCCTGAAAAACCACTAGGAGGCTGTCCGAGAATACGAGCCGTAGCGAGAAAACGGCTGTTCGAGGGCAGATTTTCGTAGGTTTGAGAGCGAATAGCACCGCTATTTGTCGAAAATCTACGGAAATATGAACCGATCAGACGGTTTCGCAGTAGGTTTTTGTATTGTCGGACAGCCTCCTAGGCCTTGTAGGTCGAAATTTTTGCTTAGCCATCGTATTTTTTTTTGTGAGACCATCATTGTTGACACATATGAAAACGAAACAGATTAACCTTCCGGTCTACGGCATGAAATGTTCGAACTGTGTTGCCAAGGTCACCGGTATTATTCAAGGCTTTGCTGCGGTTGAGCATGTTGAAGTGTCCCTGTCCGAACAGCTGGCAAAGATCGTCTTCTCTGAACCAATTCAGCACCCTCTCGGTGAGATCCGTCAGGCTCTCGCCACAGCCGGTTATCAGACGGAAAATCCTGCGGAGCCTGACACTTCAAAATCGGTTTCAGACCCTCCGGTATCAGCCGCGGACTTAGAGCCGCTTCGCTTTAAAATTGTCGGGATGAGTTGTGCTTCCTGTGCCGCAACGATTGAAAAAAAACTCAACACCTTGAACGGGGTGCAGGATGTAACTGTCAATTTGGCGGGAGTTTTCGGTCAGCTCAGGTATGATCCGCAGTTAGTCTCTGCTGAGGATGTTTATGCCGCAGTCGCAGCGGCCGGCTATCAGGCCGGGCCGGTTGATAAAATACCTGATCATGACGATGAAGCAGCCCGAGAGTTGCGGCTTGTGCTGATCGCGGCGGCCGGAGCATTGCCGATCATGCTGTTGATGTTTGTCCCCGTGTTCGGTGAGAGAACAATATTGATCAATGCTGCTTTGGCGTCTCTTGTCCAGTTTACGGCCGGCCTGGGGTTTTATCAAAGTGCCTGGAAATCGCTGAAGAACCGGGCAGCCAATATGGATCTGCTGGTTTCCCTTGGGATCACCGCCGCTTATGGTTATTCGCTCCTGGCGTTGAGCGGAATGCTCGGGGATGATGCAACGGTCTTTTTTGAAACCGGTGCCATGCTGATTCTGTTTATCCGTTTCGGCAAATGGCTTGAGTCCAGAGCCAAGGGACGGGCTGGCGCTGCCTTGAGGAAACTGTTGAAAATGCAGGCGGATCACGCCGTTTTGCTGGTCGACGGGAGAGAAGAGGACGTTCCGGCGAGCCGGATCAAGCCCGGTGACCTGTTACTGGTTCGTGCCGGCGAAAAAATTCCGGTGGACGCCGTGGTGGTTGAAGGTTCGGCTGCGATTGATGAGTCGATGATCACGGGTGAAGCTGTCCCGGTCGACAAATCAACAGGAGCGGAAGTGACTGGTGCGACTATCAATCGCTCCGGGCGGCTCTTGATTAAAGCTGTTCGGGTTGGTGAGCAGACCGTGCTGGCCCAGATTGTCCGGCTGGTTGAAGAGGCTCAGGGCGACAAGGCCCCGATTCAGCGGTTAGCTGACCGGGTCGCCAATTTTTTTGTTCCGACAATTGTCGCCTTATCCTTAGTGACATTTTTCAGCTGGTACCTGCCGGCTGCAAGCAGTTTTCTGTTTGCTTTTCAGATGGCCATCGCGGTTGTCGTCATTGCCTGCCCCTGTGCCCTTGGCCTGGCAACGCCGACGGCAATTATGGTCGGCAGTTCAGTCGGGCTTGAGCGAGGGATTCTTTTTAAAAAAGCCTCAGTTCTGGAACAGATTTCCAAGTTGCAGATAATCTTGCTCGACAAAACCGGAACATTGACCAGTGGTGATTTTACGGTTTCTGAGCTGGTCTGTTTCGACGCATGTCTTGAAGAACAACTTTTACAATTTGCTGCGGCACTTGAGTCCGGCAGCAATCATCCTCTGGCAAAAAGTATCGTTGCGGAAGCTCGCAAGCGGGGTTTGAAATGGTCAATGGTTGCGCAAGTTGAAGAAGTTGGTGGTTTGGGGCTCAAAGGACAGGTGTCTGGGCGACAGGTTCTTTGCGGACGGCAGAAGTTACTGGAAGACAATGCCTGTGATTTGTCTGCTGGGGCACCGGTTATTAAAAGATTGACGATGGCGGGGAAAACACTGGTGTTTCTGGCCGTCGACGGCCGATTAAAAGGGATTTTTGCCCTTACTGACAGTTTAAAACCTCATGCTGCAACAGTGATCACCGGGTTAAAAAAACTGGGGATTCGTACCCTGTTATTAACCGGTGACCGGCGATCTGTCGCGGAAGCTGTCGCTGCGCAGATCGGTATCGATCAGGTTGAGGCAGAGGTTCTCCCCGAGCAGAAATTACTGGCAGTCAAAAAATATCAGCAGCAGGGTCTGCTGGTCGGCATGGTCGGGGACGGGATTAACGATGCACCGGCCCTGGCACAGGCCGATATCGGGATTGCTATCGGCAGTGGCACCGATGTTGCC
>JAUVEB010000035.1 GCA_030595055.1 Desulfuromonadaceae bacterium | reverse complement strand
ATTCGGCGAATCACTGGAAGAAGCGATGGAAAGAGAAATCCGCGAGGAGACGGGTCTTCAGGTCAACAATCTTCGCTACATCGGCAGCCAGTGCTGGCCTTTTCCCAGTCAGCTGATGACCGGCTTTGTCGCCGATTATCTGGCCGGGGAGATCAAATTACAGGAAGACGAATTGGCGGAAGCCGCGTGGTATAAACTCGATCAACTCCCCGTACTGCCGCCGCGTCGCAGTATTGCCCGCTACCTGATCGATCGGGCCGGGGAATATCTGCAGAAGTGAATCATCAGGGGACAGAGTTGAATTCTGTCCCCGCGGTTCACTGTCCCCGGTTCAAACATTAGGCAGAACAATTATCCCGCCTTCTGTTCAAACTCGGGCGGATTGAGGATCGCTTTCTTCACCGAACAGAGTCCAGCGGCACGCATCAAGTCAAGAATCTCCCAGCAACTGGCTGATGCCGCTGAAAAACTGGTTGGCACTCTGCTCCTGCTGTTCTGCGGTTGCTTGTTCAGGTCCGCCGCTTTTATTCCTCAAGAGCAGCGTTTCCGGGATTTCGCTCAAGAAACGACTTGGTTCACGTTGCTCCAACTTACCGTATTTGCGCCGCCGGCGAGCCCCCAGCAACATGAGCTGTTTTTCCGCCCGGGTCATCCCGACATAACAGAGCCGCCGCTCCTCATCGACATCGAAAGTCTCATCGATGGTTTTCTTATGCGGCAGGTAGCCCTCTTCCATCCCGACCAGGAAAACCACCGGAAACTCCAGTCCTTTGCTCGAATGCAGGCTCATCAGGGTGACCGCATCGGCCGCCAGTTTCTTTTCCTTGTCGTTGCGGCCGGGCCGCTCATCGTCAAGCAGGGAAACTTTTTCCAGAAAACCGGCCAAACTCGGCTGCGGCTCCCTGTCCAGATAAGCAGACATGGCATTGCTGACTTGATCCTGATTCTCAATTCTTCTGCGGGCCACCAGCGGATCCTTTTCCTGACGATAGATTTCTTCCGCCAACTTCAGTTCGGCAAGCAACTCCCGCAAAGTCTCAACCAGGTAGAGTGGCTGCTGAAAGCGTTTTCGATAACGCTCCAGCAGACCGACGAAACCGTTGACAGCCTCGCTGGTACGCTCGTTCAATTCGGGAACCTGAGAAACTTCTTTCAGCACCGACCAAAGCGCCATCGATCGCTCTGCTGAATAGCGGATTATTTTATCAACACTGGTTTCCCCGATACCACGCTTTGGATAATTGAGTATCCGCAGCAGGTTGACTTCATCCAGGGGATTCACCAGCACCCGCAGGTAAGCGATCACATCCTTGACCTCTTTGCGATCGAAAAACTGCTGGCCACCGATCAGGACATAAGGAATGTTCTCATAGCGTAACTGCTCCTCGAAGGCCCGCGACTGGCTGTTGGTTCGATAGAGAACCGCGAAGTCTCCGTAGTTGAGCTGTCTCCGGAAACGCTCGGCATGGATTCGCTCCATCACCAGTCGGGCTTCATCTTCGTCATCCTCGGCCAGCAGGTAGGCAACCGGGGAGCCCTCACCGGCAACTGTCCAGAGGGCCTTATCCCGACGCTTGCGGTTGTGTTGAATCACCGCATTGGCCGCCGCCAGGATCTGCCCCGAAGACCGATAATTCTGCTCCAGTTTGATCATGCGAGTGCCGGGGAAATCTTTTTCGAAATCGAGAATATTGGCGATATCGGCTCCCCGCCAGGCATAGATTGACTGATCGTCGTCACCGACAACACACAGGTTACCATGCCCCCCGGCCAGCAGTTTCAGCAGCCGATACTGCACCGGGTTGGTATCCTGATACTCGTCGACCATCTGATAGCGGAACTGCTGTTGATAATGCTGCAGCAGTTCAGGGTGCCGCTCCAACAGCTGCACCCCCAGCAGCAGCAGGTCGTCGAAATCGACGGCATTGAAGGCTTTGAGGGCTTTTTGGTAGCGGGGATAAACCAGCGCGACCAGGCAGGAAAGGGGATCTCGGCTGTTCGCCTGATAGTTATCCGCCGTCACCAGCCGATTTTTGGCCTCCGAGATCCGCCAGAGAACCTGTTCGGCATCGTTGGCGCCGGCATCGGCAACCTCTTCGCGCAGCAGATCGCGGATCAGTCGTTGCTGATCGGCGGCGGGGTAAATAGAAAAATTCTTCTTGTAGCCGAGCCGCTCAATGTGACTTTTCAGCAACCGGACACAGAGAGCGTGAAAGGTTGCAATGACCATCCCTTTGGCGGCTTTACGACCGACCATTTCCTCAACCCGCGCCCGCATCTCCCGGGCCGCCTTATTGGTAAAGGTCAGCGCCAAAAGCTGTTCCGCCGGCACCCCGCATTGCTGCAGAAGATGGACAATTCTACAGGTAATCACCCGAGTCTTGCCGGAACCGGCGCCGGCCAGCAGCAACAGGGGACCATCAATGTGTGTAACAGCTTCACGTTGTTGTGGATTAAGACTATTCAGATCAAACATAGAAGTGGGTCAAGCTCTCAAAACCAGTTTCCGACTCGGAAACCTGACAGTTCCCTCCCGGAGCTTCCGGACGGGAACAAACTGATATCTTTAAAATCCTCAGGATTTGATGGTCTCACAACCTAGAGAAGGCACAATAGCACGCTTTGAAAGAGGTCGGCAAGCGGCGGATCAGCAATCGGCTTTCAGGCTGAATATCCTGTTGCTTCTGCCGATTCGGTCTGTTAGATTACGCGCCATGTTTCGCATCGCTATCCTATTTATAAGCGTGGCCTGGGCTTCGCTATTGCTGATTTCCTGGGGTGGTGCCTCACCGGCACCGCAAGCACCGCAAACGGTTATCAGCAGTACCGATCGTCCCTGACTCGTCTCACCTCGAAAGCAGGCATCTCGCTTCACGCGGCGTACGGGAGCTTTCCATCTATTCTCAACCCCGGTAGCGATCACCCTGCACACTACCCCGCCGTTCCAGTTCGGCGTCAATAGCATTGAGTACTTCCCATTTATTCATCGACCAAAGCGGGGCCAGTAAAATGTCGCGGGGCCCGTCCCCGGTCAAGCGTTGGATCAGAGTCTCCGGCGGCAGGCGTTCGACAAAATCGACCGCCAGTTCGACATACTCCTGCATCTCAAGCATTTCTATCTGTCCCTGCTTGTACAGATCACCCAGCGGGGTTCCCTCCAGAACATGCAGAAGGTGCAATTTCACCCCGTCGACTTTCAGACGCGCCATCTCCTCAGCAGTCGCTAAAATATCTTCGCGGCTCTCCCCCGGCAGCCCTAAAATCAAGTGTACGCAGATCCGCAACCCACGCTCTTTGGCAGCCTGATAACTGTCAAGAAAGCACCGGTAATCATGGCCACGCTGGATGAAATTCAGGCTCTTGTCATGCATCGACTGTAACCCCAACTCCAACCAGAAATAGGTTTGCCGGTCATATTCGGCCAGCAGGTCAAGGGTTTTCAGCGACAGACAATCAGGACGGGTGCCGACCGCCAGGCCGACCACGTCGGCAACCGCCAAAGCCTGATCGTAGCGGTCGCGCAGTACCTCAACGGGAGCAAAGGTATTGGAAAAGGGTTGAAAGTAAGCGATAAACCACTTCGCCCGGTACTTTCTGCGCATCAACTCCTTGCCCCGCTCGATCTGCACGGCGATCGGCTCATTGCGTTCAATCCCGACGGCCCCGGACCCTCCGGGATCACAGAACAGACAACCATGCGCATCACGGCCGCCGGCACGATTCGGGCAACCGAAACCGGCATCGACGGAAATCTTGTGAACCCGGCCGCCGAAGCGTTGTTTCAAATGGGTTGAATAAAGGCGAAAAGCTTTACGTCGCATGGCGTCGATGATGCCAGCTCAGCAACCATAGGGCAAGCCTGTTTTCACGATTAATTCCATTACCTTATCCCATTGCCTTATCAATCTCAGCTGCTATAATTTTTATTTGCTATTTATTCTTTTCTTTACTATTTTTCTTTGCTATTTTTCTATGTTACGAGAAAACAACTTGGAGGCCCCGATGCCGACGATCCTTGTAGTTGACGATGAACCCGGCCTGAGACTGCTCTATACGGCAGAGCTGGAAGATGAAGGATATACTGTCATCACTGCCGAAAACTGCCTTGAAGCTGCCGCTGCGCTGGAAAACAAAAAGATCGACCTGGTGGTTCTCGATATCCAGATCAAACAGGAAAGCGGCCTCGACATATTACAAAAGATTGTCGACAAATACCGCGGCTTGCCGGTGATCCTGTGCAGTGCCTACAATTGCTACAAGGATGACTTCTCCTCCTGGCTGGCCGATGCATACATTGTCAAAAGTTCCAACCTGAATGAACTCAAAGCGGAAATAGTTCGCCTGCTGAAAACTTGATCGGACCGGCATGACGTAACCGCTACAGCAAACTGAAAACAGCCTGACAAACAGGACCACAGAGAATTTAAAAACTGCTGGTCTCGCAAAAAAGAATACGTCGGCTAAGCAAAAATTTTCGACCTACAAGCGCATAGTGGTTTTTCCGGGGCGAAGGCATAGAATATAGTATGTCGAGATCCTGGAAAACTACTGCAACGCCGGAGGGCGGACTTTTTTTGCGACGCCATCAAAACTGTCCTGACCTAGGAGATGCGATGAAAGCTGTCATCATGGCCGGTGGATTCGGAACCCGCCTGCACCCCCTTTCGATCAACACCCCGAAGCCGATGGTTCCTCTCTGCAATCAGCCGATCATGCTGCATACTGTCGACCTGCTGAAAAAACACGGCATCACCGAATTGGTCATGCTGCTTTATTTTCAACCGGAGACGATCAAAAAGTTTTTTGGTGACGGCAGTGAGTACGGCATCGATATCACCTACGTGACCCCACTCGAAGACCTGGGGACAGCCGGCGCCGTAAAAGCAGCGGCCCGTCATCTGGATCAACGTTTCATGATTATCAGCGGTGACCTGCTCACCGATTTCGACTTGAGCAGCGCTATCAAGTTTCACGATGAAAACCAAGCGCAAGCGACCCTGACACTGACCCCGGTTGCCGACCCGCTGCAATTCGGCGTCGTCATCACCAACCGGGCGGGACAAATCACCAAGTTCCTCGAAAAACCCGACTGGGGAGAAGTTTTTTCCGACACCATCAACACCGGTATTTACATTCTCGAACCGGAGGTTCTCGACCTGATCCCCGCAGGTGAAAACCGTGACTGGTCGAAGGATGTTTTTCCGCTGATGCTCAAGCGAAAGGATCGCCTCTTCGGTTGTACCCTGAAGGGCTATTGGCAGGATATCGGCAACAGCGACGCCTACCTGGAAACCAGCAAGGATATCCTGGCGAAAAAAGTTACCGTCAATCTCAAGGAAAAACCTGCCTACACCTGTAAAGGGCTCTACCTTGGGGCCGAAGCGATGGTCAACCCCGACAATCTGGCAAATATCGGGGGCATGGTTGTGCTCGGAGATAATACCCGCCTGGTCGGCCTGCCGAAACTGAAAAATTGCATCATCGGCCGCAACTGTGTCGTCGAAGACGGAGCGGAACTTGAAGATACCGTCCTCTGGGACAATGTTTACATCAAGGCCAATGCCCGGATCAACGGAGCCGTGCTGGGACAGAATGTCCGGGTCGGCGTCGGTGCGAGAATTTTGCCCGGTGTGGTCATCGGCGACAACTCCAAGATCGGCACCGATGCCAAAATCAATGCCGATGTTAAAATCTGGCCGAATAAAATCATCGAAAACAACTCGATTGTCAACAGCAACCTGATCTGGGGAGAAACTTGGCGCAAGAGCCTCTTCGAGGGAGCTTTGGTCAGGGGATTGACCAATATTGAGCTGACGCCGGAATTTGCCGCCAAGCTCGGCGCCGCCTATGGTTCCACCCTCCCGAAAGAATCTTACGTGCTGACGGGACGCGATGCCGTTCGTTCATCACGCATGCTGAAACGGGCCTTTGTCGGCGGGCTGCTTTCGGCCGGAGTCAATGTTCGTGACGTCAAGCGCCTGCCGTTGCCGGTCCTGCGCTACAAGCTGACCACCTTCGGCGAGGTCGGCGGGGTGCATTTCCGGCAATCGCCGCGCGATTCCGCGGCAACGGAAATCGTCTTTTTCAACGAACAGGGGATGGAACTCTCCTCGGCAGCGGCCAAAGCCATCGAGCGGATCTACTATAAAGAAAATTTCCGCCGGGTTCATTTCAATGAACCCGGAATCATCACAGAACTTCCACATATCAACAATTATTATCGGGAGGGCTTTTTGCGTGCCCTGGATCGTGACATTATCCGCAAAGCCAAACCGAAAGTTGTCATCGATCTTAACCACTCCCCGGCTGCTGCCCTGCTCCCCGATCTGTTAAACGAACTCGGCTGTGAAATGATCGAGCTGAACGCCCACGTCGATGAGAACCGTCTCCCCTCCCAGGTGGAAAACCAGGCCGAGACCTTGGCCCGCATCGGGACAATTGTCACCGCCCTTGACGCCACGGCCGGGTTCTGGCTCGGCCCTTCCGGAGAACGGGCAATCTATCTTGACAGCACGGGACAGTCAATTTCCGAAGTTGAAACATTGGCGCTGATGACTGCCTTGATTTCAAAAACCCGCAAAGAGGGAGCGATTGCTGTTCCGATCTCTGCACCACACACACTCGAAGAGATCACCCGGGAGCAGCGCATCCAGATTCTCCGCGGCAAAGGGGATGGCCGCTCGCTCGGGGTCGCGGCGACCGACAAGGGGGTCCAGCTGGTTGGAGACATGGAAGGACGGATCGCCTTTACCAACTTCCAACCACACTTTGATGCCCTTTTCGCGATCGCCAAGTCTCTGGAACTGCTGATCCGCTCAGAAAAAACCCTGGCGGAGTTACGCCGGAGTCTTCCCCGACGGCCATACCGAAAAATTCAACTCCCCTGTAGCTGGGAATGCAAGGGGGGAGTTATGCGACTGATGAATGAAGCGACCATCGACCTGCAGACTACTTTTATCGATGGCGTCAAGGTTCATTTCGGTGATGACTGGGTGCTGGTGGTCCCCGACCCCTATCGTCCGCTGGTCCATATCCTGACGGAAGCCGGAACAGCAGAACAGGCCGATGCCCTGCTGGAGGAATACCGTGAAAAAGTGCAACATTGGTTGGCCCTGCTCAACAACCCGGCATGAAAACGCCACTGAAGGTCTGCATCCTCTGGCATATGCATCAACCTGACTACCGGGATCCGGTCAGCGGCCGAACCTTGCTTCCCTGGACCTGGCTGCATGGCGTCAAGGATTACGGCGAGATGCTCGAGACCATCGCCGAAACCGGGGCCCGGGTCACAGTCAACTTGGTGCCGACGCTCCTGGAACAACTGGAACGCTACGCCGACGACAGTGATCAGGATCGCTGGCTGCTCCTGGCAACACAAGATCCGGCGCAACTGACAGAAAACGAGCGGCAATTTATCATTGAGCAGTTTTTCTCCGTCAATGAAGAAACCCAGATTCTGCCCAACCGTCGTTATCATCAACTCTACCGGATGCGCAGCACTGATCAGCCCGCCGAGGCAAGTCATTTCAATGATCAGGACTTACGGGATTTGCAGGTCTGGTTCCTGCTGGCCTGGACCGGTTCTCATCTGCGCCGTAAATCTCCAATTATCTCAGCTCTCTTACAGCAAGGTGACAATTTTACCGAGGTGCAGAAACAACAGTTGTTCGAGGTCTGTCATACTGAGGTCAAGCGGGTGATCGATCGGCATCGCCAAATGGAAGAGCAACAACAAATTGAAATCTCCGTCACTCCCTATGCACACCCGATTCTTCCACTGCTCTGTGATCTGCGCATTGCCCAGGACCCGACTCCCGGCCTGCCGCTTCCGGCTGCCGACTTTCGCCATCCCGAGGATGCCAGACTCCAGATCCGCGAAGGGTTGGCGACAGCGGAGCGGATTCTTGGCAAACGAGCTCGCGGCATGTGGCCGGCAGAAGGGGCCGTCAGCGCAATGGCCGCCGACCTGCTACGCGAGGAAGGAGCGCTCTGGGCGGCGACGGATGAAGATATCCTCGCCCGCAGTCTCGTTGGGGGGTTACAGAACCGGGGGCAACTTTATCAAGTTTATCAATACAACCAGTTACCCCTGCTCTTCCGCGATCGCGAAATCTCCGACCGAATCGGCTTTCTCTATGCCGGCTGGAAAACGGACGAGGCGATTGCGGATATCAAAAAACGACTGCATAAAATCTCCCACCTGGCCCCCGGCGGAACCGTAGCCATCATTCTTGATGGGGAGAATTGCTGGGAACGCTACGCGGATAACGGCCACCCGTTTTTGCGCAATCTCTATCGGATGCTGCAGGACGATCCGCAACTGGAGATGATGACGATCCGGGACGCCGTTGCCACCAGTCAGCCGCTACGCCTTGATCGGCTGGCCGCCGGATCCTGGATCCGCTCTGACTTCACCACCTGGATCGGCCATCCGGAAGAAAACCGGGCATGGGAACTGCTGCAACAGACCCGCGCGGAAATTATCGACAACGAGATTCAACAGGCACTCAAGAACCCGGAGCAGCCATTGTCCGAACTGGTTCGCGAACTGTTGCGTGCCGAAGGCAGTGACTGGTTCTGGTGGTTTGGCGACGAGCATGTGACAGCGCAGGCCGATATCTTTGATCGCCTGTTCCGCCTGCATCTCGAAGTTCTCTACCACCAGAAAGGGCTGACCGTCCCGGCCCGCCTGCATCAATGGATCAAACCACCGGCAGCCATAGCCGAAGGGGTTGAGCCGAGCGCTTGTTTCACTCCACAGATCGATGGCCGCATCGGCGATTATTTTGAATGGTTGGCCGCCGGGCAAATTGATTTGTCGGCAGGTGGCGCCATGTACGCCAACCGGGAAAGTCTGCAGGCAATCCATTATGGCTATGATCAGCAAAACCTCTATTTTCGCCTTGACCAGCCGGCGCTATTAGAACGACTCTGTAGCTTGGATGGTTATTTCGAACTGCGCATTTCCGGCAAAAAACTTTTTCACCTGATCTACAATCCGGGCGAACAATCTCTGGTTCTCCTGGCCGAGGGGGAAGAACTCGCCATTGGGAAAGCCGCCTGTGGACAGATTCTGGAGTTGGCCGTTCCGCTGCAACCTCTTGAACTGCAGCTGGGAGAAACACTCCATTTGAGCTGTCATGCCATTGCCGGGGAACGGGAAAACGGACGCTGGCCCACAGAAGGAAGCGCCGGCTTCCGTTATCGCGGCCCGTTGCTGGATGAAGAAAACTGGTCGGTATAAAGCGCAGAAAGGACAACGAGGTGTCTGAATTACGTTGGGATCCACTGAAAAACAATTGGGTCATTATCACCAAGGGACGTGGTCGCCGGCCACAGGATTTTTTACAGCAACGCCACAAACCCGAAATGACCGCCTGCCCGTTCTGCCCCGGCAATGAGGGAAAAACCCCGCCGGAAATTTATGCCCATCGACCAAACAACAGTCAGGCAAATCAACCGGGCTGGCAGATCCGGGTGATCCCCAACAAGTTTCCGGCATTGCACATTGAGGGTGGCTTGGAGAACAAGGCAGAGGGACTTTACGATCGGATGAACGGGATCGGCGCCCACGAGGTGGTGATCGAACATCCGGATCATGACAAGGCCATGGCGGACTTAACGGTCGAAGAACTGGCTGAGGTTCTGAAAGCGTACCGCTCCCGAATGCTCGACCTGCGCAGAGACAGTCGTTTTCGCTACATTTTTGTCTTTAAAAATTTCGGCGTTGAAGCTTCTGCCAATGTGCCCCACTCCCATTCTCAATTGATCGCCGTTCCACTGATTCCGCCGCTGGTAGCGACTGAACTGGCAACCTGCCGGGAACATTTTCAACGTAAGGAACGCTGTCTGATCTGTGACCTGCTCGATCAGGAGCGGCAAACCAGAGACAGAGTGGTTCATGATGACGGAAACTTCCTCGTCTATACACCCTTTGCTTCCAGTTTCCCCTTTGAGCTGATGGTTGTTCCGCTCGAGCACAGCCATGATTTTACCCTGCAAACCGATCAGCAACTGTTGCTGCTGGCCGACACCCTCCGCGAGACCCTGGGTCGCCTGCGTGCCAGTCTCCGTGATCCGCCCTTCTCCTTCATCCTGCACAGCGCCCCGCCGATGCATCTACGCTGGGGGCGCCCCGATTATTGGGCTGCCCTGTCATCGGACTATCATTGGCACATTGAGATTGCCCCGAAATTAACCAATGTTGCAGGTTTTGAGTGGGGAACGGGCTTCCACATGAATCCAACTCCACCGGAAGAAGCCGCAGAGTTTTTGCGTAACGCCGATCCAACAGTGGTATGTTGAGACAATGACTGAAACTTTTCGCAACAAACATTTTCCGCTTGGTTTTCATATCGGCCGAAGCTTCTGGCGCCAGCTGGACTTAACCGCGCAGTTCCGGAAAGAGCCGCCACCCGGCCGCACCTACCTGCGGCAATTAATTGCCGATCAGCTCCGTCATCAGGCGGACAGCAACTTAACCGCAGCAGAACTGGAGTTGCTGACAATCATCAACCGGATCTTGGTAACGGTCGGCCGGCAGTTTCTACAAAGCAGAAACTGCCGCGTTTACCGTAACCGGTTAACAATCGCCGGCAAGACAACCAAGCTCCCTGATCTGGAGAGCCTGTTGCAACATTTTCTCCAGCTGTTTCCGGCCCTGCCGATTGAGCTGACAACAACAGCGAGTGCCCGATTGCTCGAGTCGCTGGAGCAGACGGATCAGCTCAATGAACTGCTCCTGGAAATATTTCTGCTTCGTGTGCAAAGCCGGAACCCGGCGCTCCAATCTGCTCGGGAACTGTTTCTCTCGGAAGAGCAACAGCTGCAACAGCGTTGTCGCTATCAACAGCAGCTTTCCTGGATTGACCGTACTCTGCCGGACCTTGATGACGGCTCTGGACAGAGGAGCGACTCTCTGCTGGCACGGCTCCTGGAGCCATTACAACAAGCAGACACTCTGCATTCCCAGCTGCGGCTTTTACAGCAAACCTGGGCAAGCCTGCTTCCTGATGAGCTACAGACCGCGATTGCCGGGGCGTTTGCCATCTATGACCGGGAAGGATTTCAGCCCGGATTTCCCGGCGAACCGGAAACCGTCACCCTTGACCCGGCAATTTTTTCCGATCAGGAATATGCCAACTTCACTGTCGATCTTGACTGGATGCCCCGCACGGTTCTCTTGGCAAAAGCCACCTATGTCTGGCTGCGGCAGCTTTCAGTTAAATACCGACGGCAGATTGAGCGGCTTGATCAGATTCCGGATGAAGAACTTGCAGAACTGGCCGAGCATGGCTTTACCAGCCTCTGGCTAATCGGCATCTGGCAACGCTCCAAAGCCTCATTAAAAATCAAGAACCTGTGCGGCCAGTTACAGGTGACCGCCTCGGCCTATGCCATTGATGACTACCGGATTGCTGATGACCTGGGTGGCGACCCGGCCCTGGAAAATCTCCGCCAACGTTGCCGGGAAAAGGGTATCGACCTGGCCTGTGATGTAGTCACCAATCACACCGGCATCGAATCAGCCTGGCTGCACGAACACCCGAACTGGTTTATCCAGACCACTCAGCCGCCTTATCCGGGATACCGCTTTGCCGGCCCGGACCTAAGCGAAAATCCCGAATATTCCATCCAGATTGAAGATGGTTACTATGACCATAGCGAGGCGGCGGTGGTCTGTCGTTATCAGCATCGCCGGACCGGTGAAGTGCGCTACCTCTATCATGGCAATGACGGCACCCACCTGCCCTGGAACGATACGGCCCAGCTTAATTTTCTCCTCCCGGAGGTGCGGGAGGCGATGATTCAACTGGTTATTCGAGCGGCCAAACGTTTTCGGGTGATCCGCTTTGATGCCGCCATGACTCTGGCCAAACGACATTTTCAGCGCCTCTGGTACCCGCTGCCGGGCGGTGGGGCCGGGGTCCCATCGCGGGCGGATCATGCCATGCCCCAAGAAGAGTTCCAGAAACTCTTTCCTGTCGAATTCTGGCGTGAACTGGTTGATCGAATCCGTGACGAAGCTCCGGATACCTTGCTGGTCGCAGAAGCTTTCTGGTTGATGGAAGGCTATTTCGTCAGAACCTTGGGGATGCACCGGGTTTACAACAGCGCCTTCATGAATATGTTGAAGCGGGAAGAAAATGAAAAATACCGCCAAACCCTGAAAAATATTCTGGCCTTCGATCCGGCCATCCTGCAGCGGTTTGTCAATTTCATGAGCAACCCGGATGAAAAACCGGCGGTTGAACAGTTCGGCAAAGAGGACAAATATTTTTGCATAGCCACCATGCTGGTCACCATGCCGGGGTTGCCGATGTTCGGACACGGCCAGATTGAAGGCTACTCCGAAAAGTACGGCATGGAATATCTGGCACCCCGCCGGCACGAAGAGGTCGATCAGCAACTGGTTGAGCGACATCGACGGGAGATCTTCCCCCTGCTGCGCAGAAGAGCCCTTTTCAGCGACGCCGAAGAGTTTCAACTGTATGACTTTGTGTCCGATTATGGCGTAGAACAGAACGTTTTCGTTTACAGTAACCGTTTAGCAGAGAAAAGAGTTTTAATTCTTTGCAACAATTCAGCACAGCAGATTTCCGGGCGGATTGGTCCCGCCCAGAAAAGAGCCACCGAAAAGACTGTAGATTTTATCCAGGCTTGCAACTTTGAGATGAACGGCGATTTTCTGCTGATGACCGATTTGAGCCATCGCGTTCAGCACCTGCAACCGATTTCCCAGCTGCTAAATGGCGGCCGACTGATTCTTCAGCCATACAGCTACCGTGTTTTGAGTGATTTCCACACGGTGACCGATGCTGCCGGCCATTGGCAGCAACTATGGGAAAGATACGGGGATTCCGGTCGGCCTGACCTGCAACTTGATTACCTTGGCCTGCTGCTGGAACCGGCCCGCAAGCTCAGCCAACAGTTAAGAGAGATAACCCGCCCGGCCAGAGCCAGAGAGCAAGTAGCAAAGCTCTTGGAGCAGCTTTGTGAAGAGTTCTCTTCAGCGGCTATCAGCCAATATAGCGCAGCGTCCTACCTGCAACTGCAGCTCAATAGCCACGCTGCTGAAAAAACGGTTCTGCCCGGTGCGCTTATCGAAGAACTTGACGAATTACTGATCCATACC
Organism: Desulfuromonadaceae bacterium; assembly: GCA_030595055.1. Taxonomy (GTDB): domain Bacteria; phylum Desulfobacterota; class Desulfuromonadia; order Desulfuromonadales; family Geopsychrobacteraceae; genus Malonomonas. The sequence goes on along the minus strand of JAUVEB010000035.1, from coordinate 5,528 downwards.
CTGCCGTTGAATCAAGCACAAATGTATCAACTTTTCGATCGCTTATTTAGCCGACGTGAGTGGCGATATCTCCTGAAGTGCAATTATTATAATGAACAGGATTGGTTCAACAAGGAGGCTTTTGCCCGCCTGCTGACAACATTTTTACAATACATAATTTTTTCCCTGAACAAAGACAAATCGTATAATATCGATCAGTTACTTATCACAACCTGCCACACCCTGAACGCTTTTTTCAAGGCGGAACGGCTGGCGGAAAAGTTCAGCTTTCAAGTGGACAATTTCTTGTGTAGTCTCGACACGGCAGCGGAACCGGACCCGGTACTTCCCCCGGCAACTGGAGGCGATTACGCAATGAAAATTCTTTTTGTCACATCTGAAGCGACCCCCTTTGCCAAGACTGGCGGCCTTGCCGATGTGACCGGTTCGCTACCGCGCGCGTTAAGGCAACTCGGCCACGATGTTCGGGTCATCCTGCCCTGCCACCGCACTGCAGAACGCAGCGGTATAAAACTGAAAAAAGGACGAAAAAGTATCGAAATCAACCTCTCTGGAAAAAATTACCGGGGAAGTTTAAAGCAGACCAGTTATGACGGGGTACCCTTCTGGTTTATCGATTGCCCGGAATTTTTCGACCGGGATCCACTCTATGGCACAGCGGAAGGGAATTACCCCGACAACAGCTTGCGTTTCGGATTTTTTTGTCGGGCAGTTCTGGAGATGACCAGACGGCTCGATTTCAGACCCGATGTCATCCACGTCCACGACTGGCAAACCAGCCTGGTTCCCGTACTACTCCGTACCGAGTTTCGCCACAATCCTTTCTACGGCAATATTGCGACACTGCTGACAATTCATAATCTCGGTTATCAGGGGATCTTTCCTCTGGATATGTTACCGCAGTTGAATTTGCCGGAGTCGTTGGGAACCTCCCGGGGGATGGAGTATTTCGGCGATGTGTCAACCCTCAAAGGCGGGATCAATTACGCAGATGTCATCAACACGGTATCCCCCACTTATTGCCGGGAAATCCAAACTCCGGAGCAGGGGCATGGCTTTGACGGTATGCTGCGTGAGCGTGTCGAAGATCTGCACGGAATCATCAACGGCCTGGATCGTCGTTGCTGGGATCCAGCCTTCGACACGGCCCTGCCGACGCCCTTCAATGTTGACAACCTGAACGGGAAACGGGCCTGCAAACGGCTGCTGCAAAAGGAATTAGGCCTGGAAGCCCGCCATGACATCCCGATCATCTCGGTCATCAGTCGTCTCGATCGGCAGAAAGGCATCGACCTGATCAAGCAGATCTGGCCGCAACTCCTGGAACGGGACATCCAGTTTATCCTGCTCGGTTCCGGTGATCATGAAGCCATGGCATTCTGGCGTGAGCAGCAGAAACAACGACCGCAACAGGTTTCGATCAACCTGACTTTTGACGAAGGTCTCTCGCGAAGAATTTTCGCTGCCAGTGACATCCTGCTGATTCCCAGTTTATATGAACCTTGCGGGCTGACCCAGATGATTGCCCTGCAATATGGTGCATTACCGGTGGTCCGCAAGACCGGCGGGCTGGTGGATACGGTGATTGATGTCGACAAAGACCCAAGACAGGGTTACGGTTTTGTTTTTGACGATTTTTCGGCGGACCAATTGCTCTCGTCAATCGACCGGGCACTGACCATCTACCCCGAGCGCAGTCGCTGGCTGACCCTGGTCAAACGGGGCATGAGCCAGGATTTCAGCTGGGGCAACTCCGCCCTGCAGTATCACGAACTCTACCTCAAGGCTCGTGACTACCGACAAATGCCGGCGGTCTGAGGAGTCCGTTGAACAAGCAAAGGCTGCCCACCGGCAGCCTTTGCTACGAATCAATCGCATCTTTTCAAGCGTTGTAGATACTCTCCCCACTCCAGAGGCAGCAGATCCTTTTTCCGATTATTACACTCTTTACAGGCAGGGACACAGTTCCCTTTAGTGCTACGTCCACCACGCGCCAGGGGAACAATGTGATCCAGAGTCAGTTCCCCGGGGGGAAATGGTTTTTCACAATAATGGCAAACCCCTTTGGCGATCCGCTTTTGCCACCAGCCCTGCTTGCGTAAAGCCCGGGCTTTTTCGCGTTCTCGGCGAATTGTTACTTCGTCGACTTCAAAACTGAAATCCATGGAGACCCTCATTCCTGCGAAATCTTGAGTGTGGTGAGTATTGCACAATTTCTTAATTTATGCGATTTTGCAAAACTGCTTAAGTAAAAAGATATCACTCAATTAAGAGATAACCTATGAAAATCCTTATAGTTGGAGCCGGGCAGGTCGGCTACTTTCTTTGCGACCGTCTCTCCCGTGAAGGGCACGCCGTCACCTTGGTCGATCAGGACGAAGAAACCATTGAGCGGGTTCAAGATCGCCTGAACGTTCTCGGCGTCACCGGCAATGGCGCCAGTGCGGAAATCCTCGAACAAGCGGGGATTAAAGATACCGATATTTTCATTGCCGTCACCAATATGGATGAAGTCAATATCCTCGCCTGTCTGCTGGCACGTGAATACCAGGTTAAAACCCGCGTTGCCAGAACAAAAAGTATCGAGTACACCGACAACAAAGCAATTCTTTCCAAAGAAAAACTCGGCATCGATCTGCTGATCAATCCTGAAGATGCCGTGGCCGAAGAACTTTGCAAACTGGCCTGCAATTCACAGGCCTTCGATGTCGCAGAATTTGCCGAAGGACAGATTCTCTTTCAAGGACTTCGCATCCCCCCGGAAAGCCCGATTTGTGACCTGACCCTTGCGGAACTGGGTGAATTGCGCGGCATTTACCGATTTGTCATCGTCGCCATCAACCGTGGCAACGAGACCATTATCCCGCGTGGCGAAGATTGTATTCAGGCCGGTGACAGAATCTACGTTTTTGCGCATAAAAACGAACTGCCGGCAATTAACTATCTTCTTCAGTCAGAAAAAAATGGCGATAAACCCACCCACCGCGCGTTCATACTCGGCGGTAGCCGCATCGGTGCGCAAGTGGCGCAAAGTATGGAAAAACTGCAATTAAACACCAAACTGATCGAAAAAAGTGAGAGTCGCTGCTATAAGCTGGCGGAACAGCTGAATAAAACGGTCGTCATTAACGCCGAAGGGCTGGATGTCCAGACCCTGCTTGATGAAGGGCTGGAAGATGCAGATGTTTTCATCGCTGTCACCGGAAACGATCAGACCAATATCCTCACCTGTCTGCTGGCAAAGCAGTATTCGGTTCGCCGGACCCTGGCGCTGGTCAGCCAACCGGAGCTCCTCGGTCTCGCGGCTGACCTGGGAATTGATGCCTGTGTTTCACCGCGCATGGCAGCGGCCGGCGCGATCCTGAAATTCGTCCGCCGTGGCGACATCATCTCTTTGACAGCTATTGAAGGGAGTAATTCCGAAGTTCTCGAGTTGGAAATCAAGGGGGATAGTGGCCTGACAGCGACACCTTTAAAAAAATTACACTTCCCGCGTGGCGCCATCATCGGTGCCATTGTCCGTGGATCTTCCTTCGAAATTCCGACCGGAACAAGCGAACTGGCCGAAGGGGATCGGGTCATTATTTTCACCCTGCCGGAAGCCCTGCAGAAAATCGAAAGGTTTTTTGCCTGAATGAACCTCATTCTGACGCTGCGGATACTCGGGGCTCTGCTCCTCTATCTTGGTGGAGCCCTGCTGTTGCCGGTGCTTTTCTCCCTCTACTACCACGATGAAGCCTGGCCCGCTTTTATTTATTCGTCCCTGCTCTGCTTCGGTGTCGGCGGCCTACTTTTCACCTTCTGCAAAAGCTCCAAAGACCTTTCGGTTCGCGAAGGGTTTGCCATCGTCACCTTTGGCTGGACATTCTTTGCCCTCTTCGGTGCCTTACCATATTTGTTGTCAGGGGTCATCCCTGCGCCAATCGATGCCATTTTCGAAACCATGAGCGGATTCACCACCACCGGCTCAACCATCCTGACCGACATTGAAAAACTCCCGGAAAGCCTACTGTTCTGGCGCTCACTGACGCAATGGCTCGGCGGCATGGGAATCATCGTCCTGTCTCTGGCGATCCTGCCGATGCTGGGCGTCGGCGGGATGCAGCTGTTTAAAGCGGAAGTCCCCGGGCCAACGACCGATCGACTGAGACCGCGAATCCAGGATACGGCCAAATTACTCTGGGGCGTTTACCTGCTGTTGACTGCACTGGAAACCTTGTTGCTGATGCTCGGCGACATGAATTTTTTCGATGCGCTCTGTCACTCCTTCGCGACCTTGGCAACTGGCGGTTTTTCCACGCACAATGCCTCCATCGCGGCTTTCGACAGCAGCTATATCGATATGGTTGTGACCATTTTCATGATTCTCGCCGGGATCAATTTCAGCCTGCACTTCCAACTTTTACGAGGAAAACTTGGGAGTTTTCATCGAAATGAAGAGTTTCGCTGTTATATCGGCCTGTTTTTCATCATCTCACTGATCATTATCACCTTCAACTGGTCCGGCGGTAGTTACCAAACCCTGGGCGAAAATCTGCGCTACTCCATATTTCAGGTGGCGTCAATCATCACCACCACCGGTTTCGCAACGGCCGACTATGAAGTCTGGCCGATCCTGCCGCAATATCTCTTGGTCATGTTGATGTTTGTCGGCGGTTGTGCCGGATCAACCGGCGGCGGCATGAAGGTTGCCAGAATATTGCTTTTGCTCAAGCATGCGCAGGTTCAGGTTTTCCGCTTGATCCATCCACGCGCCATCCGGCTGGTCAAACTTGATAACCGCCCCGTCGACAAGGAAGTGTTGCAATCGATCCTCGGCTTCTTCGCTCTTTTCATCGGCATATTCGTCATCGCCTCACTGCTGATGGCGGCCTGCGGCATGGATCTGGTCTCCGGAGGAGCGGCGGTGATCGCCTGCCTGTCGAATATCGGACCCGGACTGGGAACGGTCGGCCCGGTTGACAATTTTGCGCAGATCCCGAGCTTCGGGAAAACGGTTTTGATTCTCTGCATGCTGATGGGACGCCTGGAACTCTTTACCGTGTTGGTTCTCTTCTTCCCATCCTTCTGGCGCAAATAATACTGAGGATAAAAAACGGGAAGCCCCGATCATCCGTTAAGATGATCGGGGCTTCCCCCCTCCAAAACCTGTTCGTCAGGTACGTTATTTAAATTGTAGGACGAGTATAGAAGAACTCTCTGACAAAAACCTGATCTCAGGAAACTTTTCAGAAAAAATTTGCGTTGCGGGGAAATTCTCGACGAGTGGAGCGCTATCTACCGCCCACTTTCTATCGCTTCCTTCAGACCCTGCCGTTACCAACAACGCCCTAGGAGGCTGTCCGAGAATGCGAACCGTAGCGAGAAATCGTCTGTTCGAGGGCAGATTTTCGTAGGTTTGAGAGCGAATAGCACCGCTATTTGTCGAAAACGTACGGAAATATGAACCGATCAGACGGTTTCGCAGTAGGTTCTTGTATTCTCGGACAGGCTCCTAGCGGTACGGATTATCTTCCCCCTGATCAGAG
>JAUVEB010000181.1 GCA_030595055.1 Desulfuromonadaceae bacterium | reverse complement strand
AAGAGGGCGCGGCAAGCAGCGCCCCTACGCATTCCGTCGGTGATCAGGATTTGGGCGAATACAAGATTCGCCCCTACATGTACATAAATAACCACCGGCACAATAACGCCGGCAACCCCGCCGGCGCTGATTCAACTCCCCGACGAAAAACCGGAATCCGCTTATCCTCTTCGCTCCGGCAGACTCCACTTAAAAAGCAACTATCGGCCATGGACCCACAGTGAACATGAACGGACCACCCATGGTTACTCTGTTTTCCGGTCAGCTCATAACTTTTGTGGGTGCATCATAGCGGAGGACAAAAAACAAAAAAAACCCCCTTCGCGAGAAACGAAGGGGGCAGGTAACGCATAGATCGTTGGGATTACTCGTCGTTGTGAACCTTATAGAGCAATTCCTTGATTTCCTGAGAAGGCTCGGGAGTCATCAACGAGATAATAATCATGGTCGCGAGAACCGCCGGAACACCGACAACCGCGCTCGAAGTAAACGGGATATAGTAGGCCAGAATAGAGGTCTTTGGCAACAGCATGGAACCGAATGTTACACCCAGACCGACGATCATACCGGCGATAGCCGCTTCCTTGGTGGTACGACTCCACCACAGACCCAGCAGGAACAGCGGGAAGAAGGTGTTTGCACCCATGGCAAATGCCACGGCGGTGATTTGTGCAATCAGCGCCGGCGGATTCAGGGCGACGATAATGATGGAAACGCCGAGAATAACGGTACCCACGCGGGCAATCAGCATCTTGCTCTCTTCACTGGCATTCGGTCTAAATACACGGAAGTAGATATCGTGTGCGAAGGCCGAGGAACCGGCCATCAGCAAGCCACCGACGGTCGAGAATGCTGCCGACACACCACCGGCCGCCAGGAAACCGGCAAACCACTCCGGCAGACCGGCAAGCTCAGCCGCGTTGACAACGATAGCATCAGGCGTGATCAAACCGGAGGTACCGAGCAGGTTGGAGAACTTGGCAAATGCTGCATAGCACGGAGCAGTCCAGTACACCAGAGCGATACAGAACAGACCCCAGACCACCTGCCAACGTGCATCAGTGACACGGGGAACGACATAGAAACGACCGATAACATGAGGCAGACCGGCAGTACCGAGCATCAGCGTCATGCACAGAGCAAACCAGTGATACATGGTGTATTTGGCAAACGGAAGATAGTAGCTGGGATCTGAAATAGCCGCGGTGATACCGTTGCCGCCATGACCGATATCCCAAACTGCCGCACCATAACCGATCTGGGGAACTGCCGAGAAATAGCCCAGTTTGTTCGCGATAAAGAACAGGGGCAGGAAGAAGGTGATAACGATAACCACGTACTGAACCTGCATGTTCTTGGTGGCGCCCAGCATACCGGAGATAAGAACGTACGTCAGAACAACACCGGTACCGACAATAACCGAAGTCTGGTAGCTGATGCCGAAGATCCAGTTAAACATCATACCGATGCCTTTATACTGACCGACAGCATAGACAAAGGAGATGAGAATAACGATCAGCGCCGACATAAAACGGGCGGTGGTGGAATAATAGCGGTCACCGACAAAATCCGGTGCGGTAAACTTACCGTAGCGACGCACCTGGCCGGCCATCAGCACCAGCAACAGCACGTAACCGCCCGTCCAGCCCAGCACGTAAGCGATGGCGAAGTAGCCTTTGAGATAGATCAGGCCCGCCATACCGAGATAAGACGCTGCCGACATCCAGTTGGACGCAATCGCCATACCGCCGCCGATCTGGCCGACGCCACGACCGGCCGCCCAGTAATCTTCGGTATTCTGCGCCTTGGAAAAAACCCCGACCAGGATGAACAGAACCAACAACGAAATCATCAAAATGGCGGGAATAACTTTAATTCTACCTTCAGGGTTGAGGTCGGTAACGGCAAAGGCGTTACTGGATATCAACACAAAGAACAGGGCCAAGCCCCAATGCATCATTCTTTTCATATCTAAAAGTCTCCCTTTCCTATTTACTCTCGTGTTCGGACTCAAGCTTGTCAATAAACTTGCAGTAGATGTAGCACAGGAAAATAAACAGTGCGATCAGGAACTGCGAGGAATACCAGTAGTGGAAAGGGAAGCCCAAAAACTTGGTTTCAGTCAGGAAACTCTTGCCGGTCACCTGAGTAATCACCTCACCGGTGCTCAGTGTCAATTGAACCACGTCATTCGGATCCGCTACCAGTTTCAAGAGAAGGAGAAAACCGAAAACAGAGACGAACCAAACGATGATAATCTTCTTTTTCATCGCCACGTCTTTTTTCATAAAGTCGCCGACCGGCTTGAAAAAATTGATGTTAATATCTTTATCCATACCCATACCTCCTCGGTGTCAATCCTTGGTGTCAAACTCATGAGGGTATCGCCCTCGCAAACCACATAAACTGTATGTACCAATTAAATTACGCCAAAGCTTGTTTTCTTGCCTGAATCCTCCTTTCGGTCAAGTAAGTTCATAGTTTGATCGGTGTAAAGCCTTTATGCGACACGACGGCCGCTACTCGCGGTTGATCAGCGAATATAACGAACGCCGCTTACGAACACTTTTTTCACGATAGTCTTGATAATACGAAAACACAAAGCAGATTATAGCGCCGCCGGTGATAATACCACCGAGAATATAATATAAAGAGTCATCCATACGGTTTCCTTTCTCAGGGTCCATCATTCTGAACCGACAGCAACAGGAATTTTACTTTTTGTTTTATGCCACAGGGGTCTTTATCGGTCAAGTAAAATGTTGTTATAAAAATAATATACCAGGTTTTCTCCTGAAACAGCCCCGCACCCGAAAGCTTTCAACACATATACCTTTAGCTCTTCAATATCAAACAGTTACAAACAAAAAACAGCCAAAAACAATGGGCAATATCAGCATTATTCCGGACAAAACAGGATATTTACAGCACGCGTCAAACAGCAAAAAAAGGGGTCTGCAACACAAGGTTCAACAACAGGATAAAACAGCTACAGAAACACCGCATACCAAGTATAGTACGAAATATTTCACTTGCAACAAACACTGATGCACTTTGCTCAAGCTGAGTGTTGATTAACAGAAACTAAAACGAAACCCATAAACTGCATTAGCCACTGACACACACGGACAACTACGAGACAAAATCAAAAGCGTGTCTCGCACAAAGCCACAAAGCCACAAAGCCCACCAAGAAAAACAGGGGCAAAAACGAATTTATGGGTTTAAGATCAAAACCTGAATAATAGGTTTCCTTTGTGATCTTAGGGTCTTGAGTGTGCATAGCGAACGGGTAAGAGAATAGATTTTCAGATCTGAACCGAAAAATGATTTCACGCGGAGGCGCAAAGAGAGTCAAAGACAAAATCAGGTTTTTAGGATTTAAAACCATACATACAGGGTTTTCTCCGCGGTCTTTGCGTCTTGAGTGAGCATAGTGAACGGGCGTGAGGAGGATTATGAACTTTTCTGATTGCAGATTTTACGTTCTGTCCGTGTGGGTCCGAGGCCGACCCTTACTTTCGTCATGGATTTACTGGAGCGAAGGGAATAAGCAGAATCTGTAATTTCAGACAGTTAAATTCAAAGCACAGCAAACTCGGCCCAGATCGGACAGTGATCAGACGGCTTTTCCATGCCGCGTAATTGATAATCGATACCGGCGCCGATGCACAGCTCGAACAGCGGCCTGGTCGCCATGACCAGGTCGATTCGCAAACCGCGTTTAGGGGTCCGGTCAAAGCCGCGTGAGCGGTAATCGAACCAGCTGTAATGATCATTCACCTGCGGATGCTTCATGCGAAAGCTGTCGATCAACCCCCAGCCCTTGAGCTTATCCAGCCACTCCCGCTCTTCCGGCAAGAAACTGCATTTTCCAGTCCGTAGCCAGCGTTTGGCATTTTCGGCGCCGATCCCGATATCGCTGTCCTCAGGTGCAATATTCATATCACCAAGCACGACCAGCAGTTCACCCGGATCGGCCCGGGTTTCCAACCAGTTCTGCAAGTTGATATAAAAAGCCTTTTTGTTGGGAAACTTTTCCGCATGCTGACGATTTTCACCCTGAGGAAAGTAGCCGTTGATCACGCGCAGGCGACAGCCGTCGGCCAGCCGGTAGCTGGTGATAAGCAACCTCCGTTGATGCGCGGGGTCCTCTTCAGCAAAGCCTTTCTGTATATCCAAGGGATCCAGCCTGGAGAGCGTCGCCACACCGTAATGGGCTTTCTGTCCATGGTAAACAACCTGGTAACCCATGTCGGTGATGACAGCAAGCGGAAACTCGCTGTCATGAACCTTGGTCTCCTGCAGGCCGATGATATCCGGCCGATGCTGATCGATCAGGACCTGCAGCTGATGAAACCTGGCCCGTAGGCCGTTAACATTGAAGGATACTATTTTCAAGGGGTTTTCCTTTGGCAACGGTTGG
>JAUVEB010000172.1 GCA_030595055.1 Desulfuromonadaceae bacterium | reverse complement strand
CCGTATTGACGGACAATCGGCATGGCGACATCGGCAAAAGAGCTGTAAGCATCATCCACGGTCAACACAGCACCTTTAGCGGGCAGATTTTCCCCTGACCGTAAACGGCGAACCACTTCACCGATCGACAGCACGGTGTAATTCTGCTGTTGCAAACAGGCTAATTGCTCTGCAAAAACAGCAGAAGAAATGTTGGTTGAGGGGTATTTTGTCTCATCAAAACGGTGGTAGACGAAGGCATTGACCTGACCCGCCACTGCCGTCTGACCCAAGGACACAAGACAAAACAGGGCGGCAGCAATCAGAACACTGAATTTATACATGACGGAACCCTAACGGATTGAGCGTACTTTATTGCGCAAATAGCGCCGGATGGTATTGCGTGCTTTCGGGGTGATCGCCCATTCCAGCCATTTCGGCAGAACTTCCGGCTTTTCTGAGGTTTCTATGACAATTTGATCACCGTCAAGCAGACGGGTTTTCAGTTGTCGGGTGCGCCCGTTGATCTGCCCACGCCGGGCGTACAGGCCAAGGGATTCGTGGATATCGAAAGCAAAGTCAAGAACGCTGCTCCCTTCCGGCAGGGTCCGGGTTTCACCGTGTGGAGTATAAACCTGAATCGTGGCTGAGGCCAATTTAAGCGACTCGATATCGAAGGCGGACTCACCGTCAAGCAACGATTTCATCAGGCTTCGGAAGTTATCATGTCGAAACTTGAATCCGGGAGCCAAAACGCCGGACTCATTAAAACGTGCAAGTTTACGTGTGGTAATTTCAACCCGCATCCGCTGCTCACCGACCTGAACCGTGGTTTTCAGGGCCTGATAACCATGTTTTGAAGCCAGGTTAAGGTGATCCCGCAACTTGCCGGGAATCGGAGAAAACAGACCATGCAGCAAACCGAGGAAAATATAGGCATCCATCATCCTGTCAACCTGTACTTCAAGAGTGTACAGAGTGACAAAACCACGCTGCATACTGTGAGCAGCAAAAAGCGAAAAAGGCCGCCAACGATCTTTCAGGCTGACGGTCAATTTCTGCTGCTCACAGACATTCATGATTTTCGCCCGATTTGTACGCAGGTAGTTCGTGTTCTCCTTCGTCAGTTGCTGGATTTTATCATTATATTTTTCCCCACGTTTGGGATAAAGCAGATAATGAGAAAGCGATTCCAACTCGGTTGCCACGTAGCCCATCCCCAAATGCTGTGCCAGGGGAACATAGATCGTCCGGGTTTCGTCGGCAATCAAGCTCTGTTTATGTGGTGGCAAGGCATCAATGGTCAACAGGTTGTCCATCCGGTCCCAAAACTTCAGACAGAGGACCCGGATATCGTCAATGGCGACCAGCACGGTCTTACGATAGGTCTCTTTTTTTAAGTCCTCCCGGCTCATCTCTGCGGAGGTCACCTTGGTCAAGCCATCGACTAAGTGTTCGACCTCACTGCCATATTTCTTCTCAATATCCTCCAGGGTAACCGGTGTATCTTCCACCACGTCATGCAGCAGTGCCGCGATGACCGAAGGGAAATCCATCCAATGCCGAGCGGCCAGATGGGTGACGCGCAACGGGTGAAAAATGTAAGGTTCACCCGATTTGCGCACCTGGCCCTGGTGGGAAAATCGAGCATCGGCAAGTGCTCGCTCAACCCGTTCCAACTCATAATCGAGCTCATCTTCGGAAAGGCCGGCCCCATAATGGGTCACCAGTAACTCCATGATCTCAGTGATCATGCGCTGTTCAGTTTTCACGTCAAACGAGGTCATAACATACTGTGTTTCATAAAAAAATTAACCCGGAGGCCAGGTCATATCACGCCCCCCCAGCAGGTGAAAATGCAGATGCCAAACGGTCTGTCCACCAGCATCGTTACAATTATTAACAATACGGAAACCATCTTCAGCAAACCCCAGATCGTGAGCCAACTTCCCTGCGACCTGGTAGATGTTACCAATCAGACTGTTATCCGCAGTCGTCAAATCGAGAACATTTCGTATATGTTTACGAGGAACAATCAATAAGTGCTGGGGAGCCTGCGGATCGATATCTTTAAAAGCTATAATTTCCGCATCTTTATAGATAATTGTCGCCGGAATTTCACCTTGGATGATTTTACAAAACAGACAATCGGAAGCCATACATTCCCCTTTCTCGGTTAAACTGCAACCATCAGGCAGATTGGGGATAGTAACAAAGATTCCCCCTAGCGACTACGCAAAAATAGGCCCGTCAATGATCCATTCCGCCGGCGGCAAGGCGTTCAAAGTAAAGCGGCAAGGTGACATCCAGAGAATAAACCTGATTTATCTTTTGTGATGCCATCTCATGACTTTTTGCGAGGGCATCATCGTTGATCTTCTTTTTGCAAGCAAATCAGAAACTCACGATTCCCTTTAGGGCCTAAAATTGGGCTTTCCACAACACCGACAACCTGACAACCCAACGCTACGGCAAGCGACTGAATGGCAACAACCACCTGCTGATGCAACTGCGGATCTTTCACCACCCCACCCTTGCCGACCAGCCCTTTCCCAACCTCAAACTGCGGCTTGATCAGCGCGACAACCATTGCATCGTCCGTCAATAGCGACAAAGTGTTCGGCAACACTTTCGTCAACGAAATGAATGAGGCATCGATGACAGCCAAGCTGGGTTGTTCTGCCAACTGTTCCGGCAGCAAATGACGGATATTGCAACGTTCCAGGTTGACAACCCGCTGATCTTCTCTGAGTTTCCACGCCAACTGCCCATAACCGACATCGACCGCATAGACTTTGGCAGCGCCGTTCTGCAACAAACAATCGGTAAAACCGCCGGTCGATGCTCCGACATCGATAGCTACCCTGCCGGCAACCGGCAACGGAAATTCCTGCAGTGCTTTTTCCAGCTTCAACCCACCACGCGAGACATAGGGAATATCTTCCCCCCTCAAACGGATGTGCGCGTCGACAGATATCTTCAGTCCTGCCTTATCAACCCTGTGCTCGTCGACGATAACCTTGCCCGCCATAATCAAAGCTTTGGCACGTTCGCGTGAAATGACCAAACCCTGATCAACCAGCAATTTATCCAGTCTTTCTTTCATTCATTCCGTTTCCAATTGTCCGCAGGCCGTAGTAAAGATCTGAACATGAGACGAAAAAAGGGAGGCGAACGGCCTCCCTTTTAAAAGAATCTCTACAATTTAGTTAACAAAGAAGTCACGGTTTTCGGTAAAGACCTGTTCGACCTCATCAACCGCCTCTTGTATCTCCTCGGCATCCAGATCAAGAGCTTTGGCGCCGAGACAACCGACAACATCCACAGCTTCATCCGGCTCTCGCTGACCAATTCCTAACCTTGCACAAATACAATCCGCCAGATTGACTGTTGCGGTCAGTCGCTGCAGATCACCCGTGTCATCTTCTTCAATCGGAATGATCAAATCATCATGATGCAGTGTCGTCATCACCAGTGAACGAGAAAAATTCCACTTATCGAGCACGGCCGCACCTACCACCGCATGGGCATAGGGGAAATAATTGCCTTCAAGTTTTGTATAACTTCCGACACCGGAGTACACAGACTCAATCAGAGAACGATAGGCTTCGGGATCACTATAGTTCATAACTATCTTGCCGAGATGCCTGAATAATCCAGACAGAAAAGCCTCCTCCGGATCTGCTGAAGCAAATTTTCTCGCCAGAATTCGACAGCCGATGGCGCAGCCGATTGAATCTTCCCAGAGCATTTTTTCCAGCAAACCATAAGACTTGTTCATCCCCTCCAAGCTGGCGGCCAACACCAGACTGCGTAAGGTACGCTCGCCGACAATGGCAATAGCATGGTCCAAGGTTTTAATCTGCCGCGCCATACTGTAAAAAGCTGAATTAGCCACCTTCAACAAGCGTGCTGATACCGCCGGGTCACTGGACATGACCTCACCAAGCTTACTGTAATTAACATTTGGATCACCGAGCAGTTCAAGAACTTTAGTCGCAACTGCCGGCATCGGTGGCAAATCACCGATAGACCGGACGACAGTTTGAAAATCTGTAGACATAAGCAACCTTTTATAATTTCGTAAAAGTGGCAGAATTTGCGAGCAACAACATTAAAAAAGTCGAATTGATGATCAACCGCCGTCAACCACCCGACTAAATCTACCCATCAATTAACCTTCACCTTTTTTCGAACCGCCGGCCGAAGGAGCATGGGCAAGGACACGATCAGCAAGACGACTGAAAGGCAAACTTTGCAACCAGACCCGCCCGGTTCCGCGCAGCGTCGCCAAGAAAAGACCTTCACCGCCCAAAAACATACTTTTCAGATTTCCGGCCCGTTCGATATTGTAATCAATGCCCGGCTCAAAAGCGACCAGACAACCGGTATCGACGCGCAGGGTTTCACCCTTGAGTTGTCGTTCGATGATCGTGCCGCCAGCATGCACAAAGACCATACCGTCGCCACGCAAACGCTGCAGGATAAAACCCTCACCACCAAAAAAACCTACTCCCAAACGCTTCTGAAAAGCAATCCCGACTTGTGTACCGAGTGCGGCACAGAGAAAGGAATCTTTTTGGCAGAGAATTTCACCGGACAGCTCAGCTAAATTAAGGGGCACAACTTTCCCCGGGTAGGGTGCGGAAAAAGCCACACACTGTTTTCCTGCTCCCTGATTGGTGAAATGTGTCATAAAGATCGATTCACCCGTCAGGACCCTTTTACCGACACCAAGGAGTTTACCGAAGATCCCCTGTTCCGGTTC
>JAUVEB010000249.1 GCA_030595055.1 Desulfuromonadaceae bacterium | reverse complement strand
ATCTGCCCGAGGATAGGTTCCTGGAAAAAATTTTTCTGCCGGGAGTCGAAAAAAATAAACCCGCACACATTGTCCTGTTCAAAAATCGGCAAGGTATAATTGGCCCGCATGCCGAGGTCCCAGATTTTTTTGGTGTGCTCGCTTTTTCCCCGGGCAAACAATCCCAAGTCATTGACGATCCTGACCTGTCCGGGGATCATTGTCTCCGCCAGAGATTCAGCCCCTGCCAGAGGGACCTGGTAATTAGTTAAAGGGTTTTCCGCCATCGGGCTGGCCAGGAAAGTCTTAACCTGGCGGGTCGCACTATCAAACAGGGCGATCCCGATGCGGTCCAGCCCCGGACACTGGCGGTTGAACATTTCGTGAGCATTGGCCAGGCGATCCTGCAACCGACCACTCCGATGGATTTCGGAAAAAAAGTCCTCCCGACACAACGTTTCGCTCATACCATCCTCCGGCAGCCGTAACAAAAGTCATATCGACTCGCTTGCCAACCATTTTATCGTTAATTTGTCCGCCGGCAATTTTTGTTTAGCCATCTCAAGGCTTTTTAGCAGGTCATCATTAATTGTCACGGACAAAAGAACGGCCGAAATGATCCGGCCGTTCTCGAGCGATGCCGGTAGAACTTATCAGCTGCTCAGCAAATTTACCAGGGTGCGACGCTTGAGTTTCCCTTTGAGCATCCCCTGAATTTTTTCTTCCAGCCCTTCCAGGGTGACCTCGTCAACCATCGCTTGCAGATTTTCCAGTTTCCAGTCGGTCGCCAGCTTTTGCCAAACTTTAATTCGCGGACTCATCGGGCATTCGGCAGAATCGATCCCGACCAGACGAACACCACGCAGGATAAAGGGGAAAACATTCACCGGCAGTTCGGGGGAACCGACTAACCCGCAGCAGGTGATCACGCCGAGCGGCTGGGTCGATTTGATTGCCGCCGCCAGGGTATCGCCGCCGACACAGTCGACCACCCCGGCCCACTTGGGCTTCATCATCGGCCGCTCAGATCCTTCGGTGACGGCGGAACGCTCGATCACTTCGGTTGCCCCCAAGCCCTTGAGGTAGTCGTTTTCATCCAGCTTGCCGGTCGCCGCCGTCACTTGATAACCGGCCTTGGCGAGCATCGCCACCGCCAGGCTGCCGACCCCGCCGGTCGCGCCGGTGACCAGGATCTGTCCAGCTTCCGGCTGGATGCCGCTTTCGACGATCTCCAGCACCGACAGGGTTGCCGTCAAGCCGGCGGTCCCAAGCATCATGCTCTCTTTCAGGCTCAACCCCTCCGGCAGTTTCAGCGCCCACTTGCTCGGCACCCGGATCATCTGGCCGAAGCCGCCATCGGTTCCCATCCCCAAGTCGTAGCTGGTGACAATCACCTTCTCGCCCGGCTGGAAAGTTCCGTCGCTGCAGGAGACCACTTCGCCGGCGGCATCGATCCCCGGTGTGTGTGGGAAGTTGCGGGTGACACCGGGATTGCCGACCGCGGAAAGGGCGTCCTTGAAATTGAGTGACGAATAGTGAACCTTGACCACCAATTCACCTTCCGGCAGATCAGCGACCGTGCGAGAGACGATGGAACGGGTGAAAACCTTCTTTTCCGGCTGCTCGACCCGCAGCGCCTTGAACGGTTCAGACATATGGACCTCCTTCGGGAAATGGTTTACTTGTATTTGCAAAGTTGCTATAAAATTATCGAGTACCATTGATAAAAACAAGTACCCACTTTTATGTACTGTAGTATCTAAAAAGAAACTATTGCGTAATTTGGATGAGTTATGGTTAAAGATGGCAATTATCGCTGTACCGTTTCGGTCACTCTGGCGATCATCGGCGGCAAATGGAAATCGCTGATCCTCTGGCATTTGAGCTTCAAAACATTGCGTTTCAGCCAACTGCAGCGCCGACTGGCGAAAGTGACCCAGAAGATGCTCACTCAGCAGTTGCGAGAATTGGAGGCTGATGGCCTGATCCACCGTGAGGTTTACGCCGAAGTGCCGCCCCGGGTCGAATATTCGCTGACCGAACTGGGGGAAAGTGTGGTGCCGATTCTGCAGCAGATGTATCAATGGGGCAAAGATTATCTCGAACGGACCGAAGGGCAACCGGTGATCGACTGCCCGTTCGGCTAGGAGGTTGTCCGAGAATACGAGCCGTAGCGAGAAATCGGTTGTTCGAGGGCAGATTTTCGTAGGTTTGAGAGCGAATAGCACCGCTATTTGTCGAAAACCTACGGAAATATGAACCGATCAGACGGTTTCGCAGTAGGCTTGTATTCTCGGACGGTCTCCTAGGAGGTTGTCCGATGCTGCAACGCCTCAATTTTCAATATGCTCCAGCGCCCGACAACCGTCCAGTCGCAGACAGCGGCAGGGTAGATAAAACGTAAATTGTTCAGCAAGATGTGTTGCTGATGCCCATGTAAAGGGTGTCTGTCGCCCGGATGGCGACTGTCATGCCCCGGGGATGGTCATGTTTCATTCAATCGGCGGTCTGTGGTTCCAGTCGATTCACTACCTCAAGAATCAAACTGGCGGTCAGTCGGGAGCGCTCCACGGTACCGACAAAGTACCCGGCATTATCGACCACCGGCAAGCTATCCACCCGGAGGCCATCCATTCTCTTTAGGACCTCACGCTTGCTCAGTTCCCGTGCTACGGCCTGTTAAATGTTTTAAATGGAAACCTTGTTCAGCAAACCGGTGAAATATTAATTAATGGTTATGATATTCACAAGGATAAACAAAAGTTGGATGGCATAATTGGTTATGTTCCACAAGAAGATCTTTTGTTTGAAGAACTAACTGTATATCAAAACCTTTATTATAATGCTAAATTGAGCTTTAGCACTTGCAATGAGGAACAAATTAACAATATTGTTTATAAAACGATTGGT
>JAUVEB010000098.1 GCA_030595055.1 Desulfuromonadaceae bacterium | reverse complement strand
AAATTCAATCACGTCAGCGATAATCTCTGCCGCCGGACGCTGCCGTTTAGGCTCCAGCAGGGTCACGCTCTTTTCCACCAGATCTGGAATCGAAACAGCATAATCGCGATCGAGAATAATCGCCAGAATACCGATGGCACAACGGCGCAGTGCATAGGGGTCAGCAGTCCCGGTCGGGATCAGACCGACGCTGAAGCAACCACAAATGGTATCGATCTTGTCGGCCAGAGAAACAAAAGCACCGATATCGTCACCCGGTAATTCTCCGCCCGCCTGAGTCGGCAGGTAATGCTCATAAATCGCCGTGGCGATCCGCGGATCCTCGCCTTCAAGCAGAGCGTATTCACGCCCCATCACCCCCTGCAGTTCCGGGAACTCGTAAACCATAGCCGTTTCCAGATCGCATTTTGCAAGAGTCGCGGCCCGCCTGGTCAGCTCAACAGCTGCCGGTGCCAGTTGCTGCGCCAGTCCGTCGGCCAGTTCAGTAAAACGCTCGATTTTTTCATAGCTGCTACCCAGCTTGGCCTGATAGACCACTTTCTTCAGCGGTTCCAGACGAGCTTCCAGCTTGCTCTTCTGATCTTCCTGCCAGAAGAACATGGCATCAGCAAGACGTGCCCTGAGCACCCGCTCGTTACCGGCAACCACCACTTGAGGATCTTTAGCGTGGGTGTTGGCGATGGTGATAAAATGCGGCAACAGCTTGCCCTGTTCATCGATCAGGGTGAAATAGCGCTGATGCTCGCGCATGCTGGTAATCAGCAATTCCGGCGGCAGCTGCAGAAAACGCTCTTCGATACTGCCCGCCAGCGCCTGCGGGGTTTCAACCAGAAAGCCGACCTCCTCCAGCAACTCTTCATCGGGATTGATTTGACCACCCAACTGCTTGGCCAGCGCCTCAAGTTGCTCTTCTATCAACTGACGCCGCTTTTCAATCTGCGGAATCACATGCTGCTTTTCTGCTTGAACCAGGTAATCGTCAGCGCCGCTGACGGTGAATTCGTCCGGTGCCATAAATCGATGACCCCGCGAAAGGTTGCCACTTTGCAGGTCACCGAAAACGAAGGGAACAACCTCGCCACCATAGGTTGCAACGATCCAATGCATCGGGCGGGCAAAACGGATATCCAGATCCTTCCAGCGCATCGATTTTTTGAAAGAAATCTTGCCGATCACCCGCGGAAGAATCTCCGGCAACTGTTCTGCCGTTTCGCCCCCCTCAATCACCTTGGAGATATACAGGTATTCCCCTTTAGCGGTCTCGATGGTTTTCAGCTCATCAATGCCGACCCCATTGGTACGGGCAAAACCTTCAGCGGCCTTGGTCGGCTTACCCTCGGCATCATAAGCAATGCGTGCCGGCGGGCCGGTGATTTCGAGCTCTTGGCGCAGCTGCTGCCGGGCGACATTCCGGATCGAAATAGTCAGGCGACGCGGGGTGGCAAAGGTCCGGATCTCACCAAAAGCAATGCGGGCGGTCTCCAGCTCCCGGCAGAGCAAACGTTGCATATCATTCAGGGCCCGCGGGATAAATCCGGCCGGAATCTCTTCGGTACCCAGTTCCAGAAAAAGTTCTGCAGACATGTTTTTCTCCAATTGCAAATATCAGCCGGACAAACAGCCGACTGAAAAAATCAGCATTTTTTCAGCAGAGGAAAATCGAGTTTCTCACGCTGTTTAACGTAGCCTTCGGCACAAAGCTTGGACATATACCGCACCCGGCCGATATAACTGGCCCGTTCGGTGACCGAGATGGCACTGCGTGCATCAAGCAGATTGAAGGCATGAGACCCCTTGAGGACGAAATCGTAGGCCGGAAAAACCAGCTCTTTTTCCGCCAGCCGCAGGCACTCTTTTTCGTACATGTCGAACAATTGGAAAAGCATGGCGGTATCGGCTTCCTTGAAGTTGTAGTGGGAAAACTCAACCTCGGTCTGATGGTGGATATCGCCATACTTGATACCGTTGGTCCATTCCAGGTCATAAACACTGTCGACCCCTTGCAGGTACATGGCGATCCGTTCACAGCCGTAGGTAATCTCACCGGAGATCGGTTTCAGATCCATGCCGCCGCACTGCTGAAAGTAGGTAAACTGGGTGATTTCCATACCATCGAGCCAGACCTCCCAGCCAAGCCCCCAGGCCCCGAGAGTCGGCGACTCCCAATCATCCTCGACAAAGCGGATGTCGTGGGCGTTGGGATCGATGCCGAAGCTCTTCAGTGAATCAAGGTAAAGATCCTGAATGTTTTGCGGCGAAGGCTTGAGAATGACCTGAAACTGATAGTAGTGCTGGAGGCGGTTGGGGTTTTCACCGTAACGGCCATCGGTGGGACGCCGTGATGGTTCGACATAGGCCACGTTCCATGGTTCAGGCCCCAGGACCCGCAGGAAGGTCGCCGGGTTAAAGGTACCGGCTCCTTTTTCGATATCGTACGGCTGCTGAATAATGCAGCCCTGCTGCGCCCAATAATTCTGCAGGGAAAGAATCAAATCCTGAAAAGTCACGTTACCTCCAATAAGCTTGCAGCCACCACATCCGGTGGGTAATGCGCGCAATAATAAGAAACCGCGAGTTTAGCTTCCACCCCGGTTGATGTCAAGAATCACGGTTGCTTCCAGAGCCACTACCCAGGAGGTTGTTGGACTATTCGGGCCGAAGTGAAAATTTGGAAGTTTGAGGGCAGATTTGGGCTCATTTAAGAACGCATAGCCGTAGCTATGGGCTGAAAAGGAGCATAAACCTGGACCAAACAGCCGGATTTGCGATGGCATCTTTTTTTGGGCTATGGAAGCGAAAAAAATAGCCCCGCGTCAGGAGGGAGAACACGGGGCAAAAAGTCTTTTCTGAGAGAGTTTATTGGCTTTGATTCACATTATAGCTGGCTAAAAATTAATGTCAACTAAAGATAAGGAAATTTTTAAAAATAAATGCAACTAATCAGGAATGGCGCAAGTTTAAGAGCTTTTGTACGCTGGAAGTAAAGCCGGGACAGTCCCCAGCACCATCGGGGGCTGTCCCGACTTTACGGTTATGAAACTGTGGTGGTTCGCATCGCAAAAGCCTGGGACAGCCCCCACCCTTCGCCTTCGCTCAGGAGCCGGTGGGGACAGTCCCGGTTTTGCTGGGGAGCGTACTACGAACCCTTATATCTAGCGCCATTCTAACTAATCGGCATATTGTTTTCATGCTTGATGCTTTCGCAAAAAGTCCGTCCTTGGCTTTTTGCGAAAGCATCACAGTTCCAGCAAACTCTCGTCACTATAGGTCAGACGCTTGATACCCTGCGCGGAAACCCGCCAGGTATTTTCGACCCCCACGGCCCCGAGTCCAGGGAAAACGGCCTTTGGCTCAAAGGCAAAAGTCATGTTCTCTTCCAGCAATTGATCATTAAAACCCCGAGCAATCAATGGATACTCATCAACTTCAATGCCGACACCATGACCGATAAAGGAAACTTGCGCCCCGGTTGACCCCATAAAATGATCGTGATAACCCAATTCAACAGCCAACTGCCGGCACTGTTCGTAAACTGATCCCCAGGAAACTCCGGGCTTGGCAATTTGAAAAAGTTTTTCCTGGATTTTGAGCATGGCGAAATAAGCGTCACTGAGTTTTTCAGGAATCTTGCCAATAGCCATGGTCCGTGTCTGGTCAACCAGGTAACCGTCAAAAGCCGTAATCAAATCGAGAACAAACGGTTCATCAACAGCAATTTTTTTATAGCCGGCTCCCTGGCCGACGGCAGGATTCGGCCCCAAACCACCGAGCGGTGTATCAAGATGAGCCGGAATGGCACCATCCGTTCCGGAAAACACCTGTCCGAAAAAAACCTCGGAATTGAAACCCCGAAACCGGATCAAGCCCTGATGCCCTTCTTTACGAGCAAAACATTCCAGTTCTGCGGCAACCTCTATATCGGTTTTACCAACCGCGATGACACTCGGTGCATGCTGAAAAATCCTGTCCATTATCAGCGCACAGTCCTTCATTATGGAAATTTCGTACTCACTTTTAATGGCCCTGACTGAACGTACCGCCGGAGAGATATCCTGCATGACCGCTGAAGAAAACAGTTTTTCCAACCGTTGATAGTGCAACACCGGCAAGACATCCAATTCCAAACCCAGGGTTTCGGGCAGAGATAAACCCATGCTCTGAAGTTGGTCCGGTAGATTACGCAGTGACTCCAACGGCAAAACATTTTTCAGCCCGGATTCCATCCGCGCCCGACCAAAATCTTTACGGACCAGATAGACCGGTTCCCCCTCGACGGGAAGATAGTAAACGCCCTGCTGGATTGAGCCGGTAAAATAAAACAGATCACTGTTCTGCACCAGAATCGCCGCATCCACCCCCAGTTGTTGCATGCGCCCCTGCAAAGCACGAAATCGATTTTCCAGCTCGGTGGTCGGTGTTATCCGCATAATATTCTGACCCTTTTTACCTTTTTGAGTTATTCAAATTTGGTCTCAGATACCATAGTGAACCTCTTTCGTCAAACCGAAAACCGGCCAACTTTTTATTGCTTTTCAGGCTCTTTTCTATTGCTTTTTTTGAAAAATTCGGCGGGAACCAGCTGCCTCTTTTTTAAGCAAAGAGGAGAATTTGAGTGCTGTCGGGACACCCTGAAGAGAAGCCGGCAGTTTTGCACAAAGCTATCCACAATGATTGTGTACAGCCACCCTATCAGCCCATCACAAAACGCGAATAGAGATCGATTTTTCTTATTAAAAAATCTTTTGGCAGTTCTCCACAACTTGATGCCTTCGCAAAAGCATGAGATGGCTCAGCAAGGTTCACCACTCCTGATAAGGGATATCGTTCAACCCGATCAGATCGCTGCCGCTGCGGACATCAAAACAACCCCCTTCCGCCAATCGCCCATTTTCGGCCGGATCGGGCGGGAGACAATTCCAACTGTCATGCTTTCGGGTAAATGGATCGCGCGGGATACCGCGCAGATATTTGTTTTCAGTCAACTGCTCCAAAGTATCCGGATAACTACCATGATCGACAAAGTAAGCATCGATCGCCCGGCGCATCTGGTAAAGATCTTCGGCAAGCACCGCTTCCCTGGCTTTGATCTGGCTGCGTTTATAGCTGGGCACAGCGATGCCGGCCAGCACGGACAGAATCACCATGACGGCCAGCAGCTCAAACAGGGTAAACCCTTTGGGTGACTTCATGTATTTCAACCAGTTCTTCATTTTGATGCACTCACAAGTTATCTTGAAATGGCGTAACTGTTCAGAAAGAGGGGCTGGTGATGCCCATGGAAAGGGTGTCTAGGGGACTGTCCCCCGGTTCTGGTCTTAAAGGGGGGCTGTCCCCGGCCCTTGGAATGGGCGGCACCAACCTATCATCACCCGTACTGAATAGTTACGAAATGGCTAAGCTAAAAATTCGCCCTGTAAGGCGTCGTGGTTTTTCAGGGGTGAAGGCATACATAGTGTATGTCGAAGTCCTGAAAAAGCGCGGCAATGCAGCAAGGTGGACTTTTTTGCGACGCCATCCTCATCTACCATTCCCGATAATAGGTTCCATCCAGAGCGATGTCTTCACTCTGGCTGTAAACGTCATAAACATCCTTACCGCCCCAGACGGTCGAGTCGGCATCATCGCTATAAGCGCGCAACCCCCAGCCGTCATTGTTGCGATCGAAGGGATCTTTAGGGAGCCTGCGCAAGTATTTCTTTTTAAAAGAATAAAGCCCTCCCCAATCGTTCCCTTCAATTAATTTTTCCAACTCCTCCGGATAGCCCGATTCGCCGAGGGTGGCAAAGATTTTTTTTGCGGCCACGGATTCATCGTAATCCGTCTTGTAGGCATCAATGGCGCTCCGAACATCCCGCAAGGTGCGCCGTAATTCCAGTTCTTTGGTGCGCGTGACGGTCACCTCGGACAGCGGGATCACAAGTGCGGCCAGAATCGCCAGAATTGCCATGGCAATCACCAGTTCAATGAGCGTCAGTCCTGCACAACCTTTTAAACGGCGACCCAGCATCTATCCGCCCTAGGGGTTGACTTCAACCATCAACCCAAAAGTGTCAACAAGCAAACGCTCCCCTTGGACGTTCCGGAAGTTTGTCCGGGTCGGGATAATTTCAGATTTCCCCGGGGCCTTTGCCCTGAACTGCATACTGAACAACTCTCCACCACCGGAGACTCCCTGCCCGGCGGCCCCCTGCTTCAAGCCGACAATAATTCGCCCACCCTGATTGAGAACCGTATGGGTAAAAATGGTCGAAGCCTCCCCCTGGTTGAGAAAAGATCCCGCAGTCGCGCTGACAAATTCAAAAAGAGCAGTATCGTACTGAACATACAGGGGAGCACTGAACAGATCTGCGATCTCTTCGACATGAAAAAACAGGGTAAATTCATCTCCCTCATTGACAAGTTGCGCCCCCTCAACAAAAATCATCGACCTGGATACCTGTCCGACCAATTCTTTTTCAGTAATCACCTCTTCGGTCACCGACCCGGTGACACGTTCGGCTTTAACCGATCCAGCAGCAGTTGTCGACGGCCCAGGTTCTGCTTCAATCTTTTTCGCTACCTGATCCGCTCCAGGAACATCCACCTTGATCATCGCTCCCGAACGTCCCTCATTATCCGGCAGATCGACCTGTGGCTCCAGCCCCCGCTGCCCGGCTTTATATTCATCGGCAAAGGTGCCGAAATTCCGGCCGAATTTCAGATCATCCTCACCACCGGACCAGATACTGGCCGTGTCTCCCCGCGGCGGATGCACAGACTTGACAATATGGGGAGTGATCGACAGCAAAATTTCCCGTTTAATCTTGGTTTTATCGGTCCCGGTAAAAAGCTCGCCGAGAATCGGGATATCCCCCAATAGCGGTATCTTGCTTTTTGTCACCGCATTGTCATTACGGATCAAACCACCGATAATCGTCTGCTCCCCATCTTTCAGGGTCAATGTGGTGTTGGCGGTGGTTGAAGAGATCGTGATAACAGCCGTTCCGTTGGCAGTTTTTTCCCGGCCCGAAACATTACTCACCTCAAGCCCCAGCTTGGTCACAATCGTTCTGTCCAACTGGATTGTCGGCTCGACATCCAACTTGACCCCGACATCGATATACTGAACATTCTCCGAGGTCTGCGTATCATTGATTGTCACAGTGATCACCGGCTCACGGGTGCCGACATGAACCTTGGCCTTCTCCCTGTTTCTGACCCGGATTTTGGGATTAGCCAGAACCTCGGCATCGACCAGGGTCTTCATGAATTTGAAAGAGGCCGTCGGGATGGCATAAAAGGGATCCAATCCATTGAAAGATTTTATCAGGCCGGTTGTTGCTGTCCCGGCTGACAACCCCGACGCGGCAATCGTTCCCGATCCGGAAACACTGAGTCCGGCACCGATAGAGTAATTGCTTAATTTAAGGCCTAATTCTCGGGTATCGCTGTGATTGACCTCGATCAGTTCCAGATCGAAGACCACCTCGGAATTGCCCCGGTCATTGGCTTCGATCAGCTTCTGTGCCAGCTTGATGACATCCGGCTGATCCCGGATAACAATGGCGTTGAGCTCTTCCTGAACGTAAATTTTCCGCACCTGTAACATGGTACGCAGCATGTTGACCGCTTTTTTGGCGTCGATGTGCGACAGATAAAACGTCTGGATGATCTGGTCTTTAAACTGCTTCTGTTTATCTCGGGTTTTCGGGAAAAGAACAATCGTCTTGCTGTTGAGAATCTTTTTGTCCAGTTTATTCATCCGCAACAGCAGTTCCAGCGCCTGGGCAAAAGTCGCTTGCTCCAGAAACAGCGTTGTCTTGTCGCTGCGAACATCCTCATCAAGGATAAAGTTGATCCCGGAAAGTTTGGTCAAAATATCAAACACATCCGGCAGTTTTGTTTCGCGAAAGTTAAGATTGATCAGCTGCGTCGAGGTCACCTCAAGCGCAACTCCATCGACCAGCGCATATTGGCTCTGCTTGATTTTTTCCTTGAGTTGCAGGGCCGGTTGATAATCAGGCAACAGAGAAAGGGCGGTATCTATAGTATCTTTGGCTTGCGACTGTCGATTGGCCTGCAACAAAAGCTCAGCATCTTTCACCAGTTTTTCCGCTTGAAGATAATTACGGGCCGTCTCCAGACCGTCAAATGCCGCATATATTGAGCCATCCAGTTCCGTTGCCAGTTGATATTCCTGCAGAGCATTCAGGTACTGCTGTTGATCGATAAAATGATCGCCCTTCATTTTATGATCAAGGGACGCTTTGTTCCTGGCATTGTTCAGCTTTAAACGATATTCATGACTGGCCGGATTACTCT
>JAUVEB010000032.1 GCA_030595055.1 Desulfuromonadaceae bacterium | reverse complement strand
GCCTCTTCGGCGAGTCGACATTCAAACAAATCCTGCCAACGTTCGGACGGGTATTGTTGCAGTTCAATCACCACGGTTTTACGAACGTGAACACGCTCATGGACAATCAGCTGCTGCTCCTTTGCGTCCTGCAACAGAAGTCGAACGGCAGTCGCAACAACTTCATGATCCTCATGTGTCAGCGCATCATGCAGATAGCCGGAAGCTTCTGCAGAAAGCAAACGGTGAGCGGTCTCAAGGGCGGCAATAACAACCAAACCGACAGAATCGGTCAAGGCATGTTCGATAAATCTGTGAATTATCTCAGCATCCCCAGGGGTCAAAGCCCGAATTGCGGCCATCCGCACCCAGGGATCAGAATCAATCAGAGCATGTTCAAGAATCGGTGAAGATTTTTGCAGCGGGAAAGCAGCCAGAGCGGAAGTCGCCAGGCGCCGAACATCAGCAACCTCATCAGTCAATGCTAATGACAGTCCAGACAATAGACGCTGGGACTGGCGACCACTTAAGCTGCGTAAAACCTCGCAACGGACTTCAGGAACGGCATCCTTGCACGCCTGCAGTAAATACTCTTCTACTGAAGAATTGGACGACAGGGCTCCCAAAGACTTGACCGCCAGAACACGTAAGGCAGCATCTGGGGAGTTAAGATACGGAAGAATCGTTTTCAGCATGGCATCACCATCTCTGCGGCCGATTTGACGCAGGGATTCCGCCACGACCTCGCGGATTTCCGGAATCGGATCCGCCAAAGCGTCCCCGAGCGGTCTGACCGCCTTAACAGCGGCTATTTTCCCTAATGCCTGTGCTGAAGCAAAACGAACCTGTGGATCTTCCGATTGCAAACCGGAGATCGCCAGATCGGCAATCTCAACACAACCTAACTCACCGAGCAAGAAAATCAGGTAAAGAGTCTCTTTGTCCTGCAGGTCGACACTTTTTGCCAGACAACAGAGAGATTTTTGCGGGACACGCTTCGCAGCATTGACAACATCAGAGCGTAAATCTTCTTCGGCCAACAACGGCAAGAGCTGCTTGATAATATCAGGATCAGCAAAAAGACTCAGGCTGTAGCATGCGGCCCGCCTGAGTTTCAGATCTTCAGATTCGAGATATTCAACCAATTGCTCAACGGTTGCAGTGGCCTCCACTTCAGGTTCCGGCAGACAATCCGGCGGCAACGACTGGACCAAGCGCCCCATGGAGAGGAGAGCCACTTCACGGGTTTTACGCAACGGATCAGCCAAGCCATTCATCAGAACCGGAATTGCTGCCGGGTTACCAAGTTGCCCGAGACAAAGGTAGACAGGTTTACGCAACAGATTGTCCTCGGCGTAGGGCAGAATCCGCTCGATGGGAACGTTTTCTGCGATCGTCGCCAAAGTCTCAAAAATTGCGAATCTCAGCCCGGCATCAGACTCCTCCAGACAATCAAGCAAAGCGGGTACGGCAGCAACAGCCTTTAATTTGCCAAAGGTTTCAACTGCAGCATAGCGAACATTCTGATCAGGATCATGCAATAACGGCAAGAGTTGCGGAACAGTATCGCAAGTATCGATTTCCCCAAGGATATCCACAATAAATTTACGAATTTCTGAAGTGCAGGAAGACAATGCTTCCAGCAGAATGGGAACAACCTGACGCCCCAATCCAATCAGCAGCTCGATCGCCGCGTTACGTAACCCGGCATTTTCCGGATGAGCCAATTGTTCCAGAAGAAGCCTTGCCCGAGAAGCCGCATCAGGTAATTGCAGGTAGATAGTAACCGACTCCTTACGCACCCGCCAGTCCTCATCAGCCAAACCACGGAGGAAAAGCTCCCAGGGAAAAACCTTTAAACCGGCCAGCTCTCGCACCGCTTGCAGGCGTTTTTCAACCTGTTCATCCTGTAATAATTTTTCGATCAGTTGTCTTTCCACACAAATCCCAATAAAGCAAACAAGTGCTCATCCGGAAACATCGGACGAACAGGTTGAAGTTCCGTACGAGCACGAACAAGAGGACCTTGACACGGAATAAGTTCGGCAAACCTCAGCAAATGCCTGCTGAACAAAATCGACCGGTAACCCCGCCGCCGCCGGCAGTCGCGAATAAAAAACCTTGCGCCCTTCGACCAGCTTATCAGTCAGAACATTCTGCCATTGACTCGTCAACACCCCCTGCTCAAGTTGCTCCTGATGATAGAAAACAATATCGGCAACCAGCACACGCGCCAGTTCAGCCGCTTTTTCCAGCAAAGGCTGTTGTCCGAGCCGGCGCTCACCGCCAGCCGTCTCAACCGCAGTGATCACTGTAGCTCGTTCAGAAAGTACGGGGAACAGTTCTCCGAGCAAGGGCAACAAGCGATCCCCGATATGATGCAATTCCAGATAGGCATCAGCTCCATACAAAGAATCCGGGCGTCTTTTATATGCGGTTTTATTGTAAACCGAGGGGAGTAAAATGATTTTAAGTTGCCATAAAGGAGATGTCTTTACCTGTTCAATTAACTGAAAGGGGAAAGTTCCTTGAAAAGCAACATCCAACAACAGAGCACAGGGTTGATTAACGGTTAGATTCTCTGTGACCTGTGTGGCGTCCGCACAAACGGTGACCACTCCTTTCAGTCGCTCAACACGCTCGACAACCTGACGGCAGATATCCGCATCTTGATGCGCCAACAACACTCTCAATATTGGAGCCACTTTGCTGCGTACCTTGAATTTCATCTGGCAGACCGGGCAACGAAAAGAGTAAAGTCGGGCGTTTGTCGTCCGGGCGTTAAAACGCAGGAGGACTTTACAATGTGGACATTGAACAATCATCAGTCGGGCAATTTTTCTTCCAGCAGAACCGAGCTGTCCCGCTCTCTCATATCAAGAGGAGTTTCTACCGCGAGCAATTTGCGTAAATCCAGAAGCATCAGCAGCAGCTCGCCATGTCGACAGATACCGGGGAAAAATTCCGCTTCCACACCGGACAAATAATAGGGTGTCGGACTGACATCAGCGGCTGAAAGGCTGATAACTTCCGTAACTTCATCCACTAACAAACCAACGATTCGACCATCGATTGCACAAATGACAATCCGCTGCTTTTTCTGCCCTTCAGCCAGCGCATCAAAGCCGAAACGACGCCTTAAATCAATGACCGGAATAGCGGCTTTACGTAAGCTGATAACACCATCAACGAAGCTGGGAGCCCTGGGGACAGAAACAATCGGCAAGGGCCGGATGATCTCCTTGATAAACATAATATCAAGGGCATAATATTGTTGGCCCACCCGTAACGAAGCAACTTTAAGAGGTTGTGCAACCGGCGGTGTAATGTGCGGTAAAGAATCCTGGATCATCCGTAAAAATCATCCCTTATTGATTAACAACTCGATAGTTTCCATCACTGTCGCCGACTTGAACGGCTTGGTAATGTAATGATCGGCTCCGACCTCCTGGCCACGGGCAAGATCTTCCGGAGTTTTCTTGGCGGTCAGGAGAATAACCGGAATATGTTTCGTCGCAGGATTCCGCTTAATTCTCGAACAGACCTCAAATCCGTCCATTTTCGGCAACATGATATCCAGCAGAACAAGATCAGGAGCCTCTTTGTCAATCGCTTCCAAGGCATCCAGACCGTTGTCCACCCCTTGAACCAGATAACCCTTGGTCGTCAGTAGAATGCTCTCCAGCTTCAATAAGCTCTCTTCATCCTCAACAATAAGAACCTTCTTCTGCATAGGACTACCTCCCTATAAATTACCGGTAGACAATTCCTGCCAAACTACCGCCCTGTGGGAAGAACAAAAAATCAGACATTAAGCTGCAAGGTCTCATCAGGATTCAAAAGAATCAACATCCTCCCCTGATAACGTCCCACTCCGGAGACAAAGGCCTTTTCACTTTCACGTAATATCAGTGGTGCCGGTTCTATATCCGCCTGCGGGAATCTGACAACCTGGGTGATACGATCAACCAGAAGGCCTATTGATTGCTCTGCCCCTTCGCAGACAATGATACGTTGCAAGCCGGTTTCTTCACCCGCCCCCAGGTTCAGGCGCAGGCGTAAATCGATCACCGGTACGACTTCACCACGTAGCGACAAAATACCGCGAAGATAATCCGGAACATCCGGCAGTTCAGTATATGTCCGCGGTTTTATCAACTCCACAACAACGTCAAGGCTCAGTGCGTATTCTTCATCATTGAGCAAAAACGTCAACCATTGACTTGTTTCAATATCGGCCCGGCTGTCAGTTCCGGAGAGTCCCTGAATATAATCTTCTTCAGAGGCAAACTGCATATCCGGAAAATACTGCTGCAGGCCCGCAACAGACTCATATTCATGAGTCTGTGCAGAAGCAGCAGAAGCGGCCGCACCGGCAGCAAGATCTTCAAACACTTCATTGCTGACAGCAGGATCAACAAGAGCCTGCTCTTCCTTGAACGTTGTCTGCTGTTGCGCTTTTTTTCTGATATCTGCCAGATCCATAGTTTCCGCCAGTGATTCCCATATGAAAACTTGCCGTGCACCCATCCGCAGTTCCACGATGGACACTAAACTATAACAAAAAAATTCTCAAATGTGGTTATAATCGCGCATTTTTACCATCTTACAGTCCATCCAATTCCTCAGCAACAGCCTGAATCACCTCGGCATCAATCTGCTGCACTCCACGACCGAAACCTTCTAAAAGAGCCAGAGACGCCAGCTGATTGATCCGGCGCGGAACCCCGTCGGCATATCGGGCCAGCTGCGTCACAGCCTCTCGAGAAAAAATATCCAGGCGCCCGCCGGCACAGCTGAGTCGATGCTCCAGATACGCAGCAACTTCGTCTGCCGATAATGACTTGAGAGAGAATTGAATCCCGATCCGCTGCCGCAGGGGTTCATAGACCTGATGGGCAAGCCGCTTCAGCAACTCCGGTTGACCCATCAGCACCACGCTGATCAGGTTGACGTTATCCAGTTGAAAGTTGGTCAACAAACGGATTTCATCAAAGACATCTTTATGCGGAATCAGTTGCGCCTCATCAACGAGCAAAACCGGATGGATCCGCTGCTGATAAAATCGATACAGCTGCTCTCCGAGCTGTTCCAGCAAATCCGCTTTGTGAATCGCGGGTTTTTCAATTTTCAACCGTAGCGCCAGCGTGTGCAAGAACTCCAAGGGAGATAACCGTGGGTTGGTGATCAGGACAATACGGTAATCATCTCCCAGCTGATCCATTAAGGCCCGCGAAAGGGTCGTTTTGCCACAACCGATCCCCCCGGTGAGGAGAATGATGTCACGTTCCTCAACCGCATGCAATAAGCGGGCAAGAGCTTCACGATGAGTCCTCGAGAGATAAAGAAATTGCGGATCAGGGGTTTTCGCAAAAGGGCGCACCCGCAGGCCGTAAAAATCCTTATACACCGAGACTCTCCCGTTGCAGGGTTACGCCAATCAGGCCGCTGACATCCAACACCAGGATGGTTTTCTGATTTCCCAAGTCAGCGGCACCGGCAATCCCTTTGACAAATGAAAGTGCTTTACCGAGAGACTTAATAACCACATCCTGCTGACCGTGCAGTTCATCGACGACAATCCCGACACGCTTATCCGCAAATCCGACGACGACGACAAACTGGGAGGCCGCCGGCCTCTCACTGGTAAAACCAAAGAGTTTATCAATACGCAGAAGTGAGAGCGTTTGCTGACGCAATTCCATCACTTCACGCCCTTCAATCGTTTCAACCATGCCCGGTTCGAGCAGCACGGTTTCCATGACCGAATTCAGAGGAACAGCATAATCCGTCCCTTTGACCTGTACGACCAGTGCCTTGATAATAGCCAGCGTTATCGGCAGGGTCAGACTCATCACCGTCCCTTTGCCAAGTTCGCTATCCACGCCAATCATGCCCGACAAAGCCGCAATATTGCTCTTGACCACATCCATCCCGACACCCCGACCGGAAAACTCACTGACTTCGTCGCGGGTGGAAAAACCCGAATGAAAAAGCAGGCCGAACAACTCATGTTGACTCAAATTGTCTTCAGCGGAAAGCAAACCCATTGCAACTGCCTTGCGGCGCAGCTGCTGCGGGTCGATGCCATGTCCATCGTCGTGAATTTCGATAACAACATGGTTCCCTTTTTGGGCCGCCACCAGCGACACGGTCCCAGCTTCCGGCTTGCCAAGTGCCAATCGTTGGTCAACCGTTTCAATACCATGATCAAGGGCATTACGAATAATGTGCATCAAGGGGTCAGCGAGATCTTCAACGATCAATTTATCCAGCTCAGTATCACCGCCACGAATCTCAAGCTTGACTTTCTTGCCAAGCTCCAGGGCCATACGGCGAACAATGCGGTTCATTTTGTCAAACAGCTGCCGAACCGGAACCATGCGAACATCCATCACCCCGGTCTGTAAATCATTCAAACGCCGCTCAAGAACGTGAACCGCTTTTTCCAGATCACGAGCTGCGGCCACCCCTTGCGACTGCATTTCACTGCAAAGCTGCGCAATCGAAGCCTTTGCCAAGGCCAATTCGCCGACAATGTTCATCAGGTTATCGAGCTTACCGATATCAACTCTTACAGTACTGGTGAATGAACGTGCTGTCTCTTCTTTCTTCACCGTTGCTACTGAAGTAACCGCCGGTTCGGGAACAATTTCGCCAGCCGGCGCCGTCGGTATCACCGCAGGTTGAGCTGGGGTCATTGGTGAACCTTCAACAACTTGTTCAAGGTTTTGTGTAGAAGCTTCTATCTCTGCAGCTTTTTTTACTGTCGGCTCGGCAAAATCGGCAACCACACTGATCTTCAGATCCTCAAATGCCAACTGCTCCCCGAGTTGCTCAACATCAAGGGTGGTTCCACAAAGAATGCGGAAGGCCAGCCTTTCCGGGTTGTCATTATCAATGCCCGGCAAGGTACTGATCACCTCACCCCGATCCTTGATTTTTTCGGTCAGCGCAGCCAATTCAGTGTCGAAACTCGTCAGAGAAAAGGCCACGTTCACCAAATACAGGCATTTCCCCTGTTTCAGGTTCTCCTGTAAACGATGCTCTTCATATTCTGTTAACACATCAAGAAGAGAAGAATCGATATTCAACTTGGCAAAAGGATGCGTCGATTCCTCTGCAGAAGCGTTCAGTAGCTTGTCAATCCGGGTCAGGTAGGCTGAAATATCCTGGGAGGAGTCCGGGTTTTCATTTTTGCCACGAACCAATCCCGCTAAACCTTCCAAGACATCAAACAGACAATCGATCAGATCCGCATCCAGCATAACCTTTCCCAGGCGAAGATGATCGAGCAGGTTTTCCAGATGATGGGCAAGATCTGCGATATCCTCAAAACCAAACATCCCGGCCAGCCCTTTGATCGAATGGGCATCACGAAAAATACCATTCAGCAGGTCCGGGTTGGTTTGCCCGGTCTGCTCTTCATCACCGAGAACCGCCAGATCCTGATTCAGTTTCTCCAGGAGCTCCTCGGATTCGGCAAGAAAATCATCAATCGGCTGATTGTCCATCCATCTATCCTTTAAGCTAGCAGCTCAGCGACCAACCGCTGTAAAACTTCCGGTTTGAAGGGTTTGACGAGATAGGCATTCGCCCCGAGGGCAAGCCCCTTTTCGCGATCCCGCTCGCTCCCTTCGGTACTGATGATAATCAACGGGGTTTTTTCATAGAGAGGGTTATTGCGCACAAAACTGACCAGCTCAAGACCGTTGATATCCGGCATATTTATGTCCGTAAGAATCAGGTCCACTTTATCTCTGGGCAACTTGCGTAACGCATCAAAACCACTGGTCGCCTCAATCAACTCAAAATCGTCCAGCGATTCCAGCGTGGAGGTGATCAGCGCCCGCATCGTCGCAGAATCATCGGCTATCAGAATTTTTTTCAAAATCAAACCCCAATCTTTTCATTTCGTGTGCAAAACGATTCGCCAGACATTCAGTCATCAAATTTGCAATGCCTGCTCCATCGCCAAGCCGGCCTGAGAAAGAAAAATCTCAAAACTATTGGCAGATCTAATCGGCTTGTTGTCCGGATAATTATCCCCATACAGTATGGCAACAACTTTGCCATCACTGACCAGGGGACCGAGAAAAACCTCTTTCGAAGACCCTCCCAAAATCTCCGCCAAAGCCCGCTCAGCAGATGTCTCACTGAGAGGAGAACGGATTGCAGTTTTTTGCTGCATCACTTTGGCAAACAATGAACCTGGTTCTATGTTCAGGCGCATCTTGCGAACAATTTCATCCGCTGCCAGAGAAAGTCCCGACAGTCCAAACTGTCCAAGCCCGACCAGTTGTCTCCCGCGCACATCAAAGACGATTGCCCGGTTCATGATTTCGCTCGCATAGCGCAGAATCAGCAGAATAATCCCTCCGCCGATTGACGCATATTCCAACTCAGCCAGCATGCCGCGCAACAAGCTGAGTTCTTGATGATCCAAACGACTTTCAAGCCGGGCGATTTCTCTCTCTACGGCAGCGTCATCGGCACCCCCGTCATCCCCTTCCAAGGGACTCAGAGTTTGTGCCTTAAACACCAGACGTTGCGAGGAAATCCCCTTCTCCAGCATAAAATCAAAAGGGTTCAGCGCCGTACTGCCGAACACTTGCGGTTCTCCGAGTTGAAAGACAAAAGCACCCGAAGTCCAGGCCAAAAAACTGAAAACAACTTTTTCGACATGCTCCCGAACAACAACTTCAATAACTTCAGGCTTAATCTGACATGTCTCACTGAGGATGCGTCCCAGCGGCCGGTGCATTTTGAGTTGTTGCTGCCGGGCCAGAGCCTCGGCAATTTGTTCTTCAGTAACAAGCTTGGCTTTGTTCAGAATTTGCCCAAGGGTTTCCGGAGAAGAACTGGACGTTGCCCGCACCACCTGACCGTCAACAAAGGTAATGCTGCCCGACTCTCGTAATTTATTTAAAGAGAGCGTTCCCGACTTTTTACTCAGACTGACAATCTGCAGGATATCACCGATCCCCAGATCCTCAAGATAGCCTTCTAGCCCCATATCAAGCAGATCCCCAATAAGTTCTCTTTATTTCAGGCAGCCGACAATAGTTTCTAAGGACATACTAAGATAACCAAGAAAACGCCGTGAGTAAAGGTTTTGTTCTTCATCAACCCGCTTTACCACGTCCTTTAAACTGCAAGCGGATCGGAACCCGGTCAAAAGCGAACTTCTCCCGAAAACAGTTGACCAGATATCGCTGGTAGGAAAAATGAATATCATCAGGACGGTTGGTGAAAAGGACAAATGTCGGCGGCCGAACAGCCCCTTGGGCGGCGTAATAAAACTTGATCCGCTGCCCACGAACCATAGAAGGTGGATTTTTCTGCGTAAACTCTTCCAATCCCTTGTTTAACTTTCCAGTCGGCACTCGGCGGTCAAACTCTTCATAAACTTCAGCCACCATCGGCATAATTTTTGCGGTTCGCTGCCCGGTCAATGCCGAGACAAAAACCAGCGGTGCAAACGGCAGATATTTAAAACGCCGACGGACTTCAGCAACGAAAACCCCCATGGTTTTATGGTCTTTTTCCGGCAAATCCCACTTATTGACAACCAGAATCAGGGCACGCCCCTTTTCATATGCGTAGCCTGCGACCGCGAGATCCTGGTCGGTGACCCCCTCGACTGCATCGATGACCATCAAAACCACATGCGCCCTATCCATTGCCTTCAATGCGTTAACAGCACTGTATTTCTCGAGCGTCTGGCTGATCTTTCCTTTCCGGCGGATCCCCGCAGTGTCGATCAGAACATAGCGCTTATGGTTATACATAAAAGGTGTGTCGATGCTGTCACGAGTGGTCCCGGGGGTCGGATTCGCCACCACCCGCTGGTAACCGAGCAACCGATTAACCAAGGAAGATTTGCCGACGTTCGGACGCCCGATAACCGCCATCCGTACTTCTCCCTCGAGCTCATTATTTTCTGCCGCCGAAGGCAAAAACTCTTCCAGATCGGCCAACAGGTCATTGATACCGCGACCATGTTCCGCCGACAGGGAATAGAATTTGTCGATACCGAGGGCATAAAATTCCACGGTTGCCGCCTCTTGCTTTTCACCGTCAACCTTGTTGATCAGATAAAAAACCGGCTTATCGATACGCCGCAGCATCTTGGCAACTTCTTCATCCGATGGCGTCAGGCCCTCTTTGACATCCATCAGAAAAAAAATAACGTCCGCCTCCTCAATGGCCAGCTGGGATTGTTCACGCATCTGAATCAGCAAGCGATCATCACTGGCAGGCTCAAAACCGCCGGTATCAATCAGCATAAAAGGGCGAGAAAAGCGCGTGATTTCAGCATAATGTCGATCACGGGTCACGCCGGGAGAATCCTCAACAATAGCTTTACGTCTACCGAGCAAACGATTAAACAGGGTTGATTTGCCGACATTCGGTCGACCGACGATTGCAACAACAGGTAACATCTATTTACTTTCTTTCTCTATGATGGCGTCGCAAAAAGTCCACCCTACTGCGTTACAGTGGTTTTTCAGGACCTCGACATACCACGTATGCCTTCACCCCTGAAAAACCACTAGGCCTTGTAGGGCGAATTTTTTGCTTAGCCATCTCATGACTTTTTGCGAGTACATTTTCTATCATTCGTAACCAAGTTCGCGCAACATCCGCTCACTCTGGCTCCAGTCCTTGTCCACCCGGACAAACAATTCGAGATACACCCGGGTGCCGAGAAAACGTTCAATCTCTTTACGGGCATCCCGGCCGAGTGCCCGAATCATCTGTCCGCCTTTGCCGACGATAATTTTTTTATGGCTGTCCCTCTCAACATGAATGGTCGCCTGGATAACCACCAGGTTCTTTTCCGGCTTCTCGGCAAATGAATCCACCTGCACAGCGACCCCGTAAGGAATCTCTTCACTGATCCGCCGCATCACTTTTTCCCGAACCATCTCAGCAACAATGAATCTTTCCGGCTGATCAGTCAGCATATCTTCCGGGTAATAAAGCGGCCCTTCAGGCAGATAAGGTTTAATGGCCTGTAGCAGTTGTTGAACACCATCACCCGTCTGGGCGGAAATGGGAACAATTTCTTTGAATTCAAATCGCCCGGCATATGCATCAATCAACTGTAAGAGGCTGGAAGGGGTGACAAGATCAATTTTATTGATCACCAGACAGACCGGAACCCGGTTTTTTTCCAACAACTTGAGAATATATTCATCCCCACCACCGAGTTGATCATTTGCCTCAATCAGAAACAATACGAGATCGACACCTCGACAGGCACCTCTCGCCTGATCAACCATATAACGATTTAATTTCCCCTTAGGTTTATGAATTCCAGGGGTATCAACAAACAAAGCCTGCCCACCGGAAAAGTTATGAATTCCCAAAATCCGGTTGCGGGTGGTCTGCGGCTTGGGGGAAGTGATCGCAATCTTCTGCCCGAGAATCCGGTTCAAAAGCGTCGATTTGCCGACATTCGGCCGGCCGACAATGGCAACGAAACCCGATTTAAAAACTTCTGTCATACCGACTCACAATTTCTGACCAACGGATGATCAAGGGCCGCCGCAGCGGCCTGCTGTTCTGCCCGTTTTTTGCTGGGACCATGTCCACTGCCAAGCAGTTTTCCATCAAAACGAACCTCCATAGAAAAAATCCGCTCATGATCGGGCCCCGCCACCTGGATCAGATGATACTCGGGAAGCCGCCCGGAACACGCCTGCAGACGTTCCTGCAGACAAGTTTTATAGTCCGTACCATAACGCGACAAAGCAGACTGCTCAATCAAGGGTCTGAATATCGTCTCGATAACCTGTGAGGCGGCCGCAAACCCGCCATCACAATAAACGGCCCCGAGAAGCGCCTCAAGAGCATCGGCCAGCAGACTCGATTTTCCTCGGCCGCCGCTCTTTTCCTCCCCTTTACCGAGTCGCAACCCTTCACCTAATACCAGCTGTTGCGCGGCCTCAGCCAGACCCACCTCACAGACAACTTCGGAACGAATCCGGGTCAATCCCCCTTCCGGAATGTCGGGGTACTGTTTGAACACAAATTCACTGACCGCCAACTCCAGAACCGCGTCTCCCAGAAATTCCAGGCGCTCATTGTGCTGAACGGAGTCAGATTGCTCGTTACTGAAGGATTTATGTGTCAACGCCTGTAGCGGGAGTTGTTGATCCGTAAAATGGTAACCGAGTACTTTTTCCAGTTTTTCTATGAATGTTTCCACCAGGATCTCCAAGCAAAGCAGCAGAATGCTGCGGAGTATATCCAAAAGCTCCTGCCACTTCAAACTCTTTGCCGAATGGTACCTTTAATATCGCAGGTTTAATCTTGATTCATCAACTGCTGTTTCCCTATAATGCTTTGTTCAAGGCAGCTTGTATCGTTACAGTGACTCGCTAAACAATGTCTGTCTGAACCAACCTATTCACTGGATTTAAGTAGATGGCACCATTTATCACCTTCGAAGGCATCGAAGGTTCAGGCAAAACCACCCAGATCCGATTCCTTGCGAAACATCTGCAACAACAGGGCATAAAGGTTCTGCGTACCCGTGAACCCGGGGGCTGCCCGATCGCCGATCAGATTCGCGGCATCCTGCTGAATCCAGCGAACGCCGCAATGATACCACAAACAGAACTACTGCTTTACGCAGCGGCCCGCGCACAACATATCGAAGAGATCGTAGAACCGGCCTTACAAGCAGGTCGAATGGTTCTCTGCGACCGTTTTACCGATGCCACCCTGGCGTATCAGGGAGCAGGACGAGGTCTCGACCCGGCCCTGATCAAGCGACTCAACCTGCTGACGGTTGGAGGTTGTCATCCGGATTTAACCCTGCTGCTCGATCTGCCGGTGGAGATCGGGCTGAGTCGTGCCATACACCGAGAAGAAATGCAACAGAGCAGTTCTGAGGGCCGCTTCGAAAGGGAACAACTTGAGTTCCATCAACGCATCCGTAGAGCCTACCTGTGTATGGCAGAAGCCGAACCGCAAAGAATCCGCGTCATCGACGCCGAGCAGACTCCACATCAGGTAGCTCAGCAGGTGGCGACTATTATTGACTCATTTTTATCGGCAGATCGCGAGGCGTTATGACCTTTGATTCAATCATCGGCCATAAACGGCAGATCGACATTCTTCAGCGGTCATTGAAAAATCAGCGCATTGCACATGCCTACCTGTTTGAAGGACCGGATGGGATCGGCAAACGACTGGTTGCTCTGGCGCTCGCCCGAGCCTTGTTCTGTCAAACCGGAACCGGTTGCGGTGACTGCCCCCCCTGCCGCAAGGTCGATCATAATAATCACCCGGATCTTCACCTGCTTGACGCTGAAGGGACAAGTATCAAGATTGATCAGGTTCGCAGCCTGCAACAGGATCTGTCCTTGCGCCCGCTGGAAGGAAAATATAAAGTCTGCCTGATCGACGGTGCCGAGCAGATCAACCCGGCAGCAGCGAATGCCCTGTTAAAAACCCTTGAGGAACCGCAACCGAACACGGTCATCATTCTCTTAACCAGTCAGCCGGAAAAGCTTTTGCCAACGATCCGCTCCCGCTGCCAACGGCTTCCGTTTCATCGCTTACCAAAGCAGCGGTTGGCAGAAATTCTGGCAAATCGCCTTGAGCTGGAGGAAACCGAAGCCTTAATACTCGCGGCCCTGTCAGAAGGCAGTTTTCAGAAGGCACTCGGGAAAAATAAAGGTTTATATCTCGAACGACGAGGTGATCTGCTCCGCTCGCTACTGAGTCTCTCCTCCGGCAGTATTATCCCTCTCTTTAACCTGGCTGAAGAACTTGCCGCGGAGAAAGAACAACTGGATGATATCCTTGAAATTTACCAGGTTTTTTTCCGCGACCTGCTGCTGCTTAAGCATGGTCGACCAGAAGATGAAATGATCAACCTTGACCTGAAAGAAACCCTTTACCGTCAACTGGCGGTTGAAACCACAACAAGTTTGCTGAAAAAATTGCAGGCACTTGAAACCGGTCGCTATCACTTACAACGAAACGTCAACCGACAACTCGCGATGGAATTCATGCTGATGCGCATGACTGCCGTTTGAAGATCACTGAAAAACTGCTGCAATACAAAGAGCGAACTTTTTTCGCTGCCGGCGTATTCTTTTTTGCGTGATCATCATAATCCAGATAAAGGATTTTCATATACATGGAAGAGCTTAGACTAGTCAGCATTTCATTTCATACTGCGGGAAAAGTTTTTGATTTTGCAGCCGGCGACCATGAACTGAAGATCGGTGATAAGGTGGTCGTGGAAACGGAACGAGGGAGAGCCCTCGGCGTGGTGATTCGTGAACCCCGTATGATCGATCCGCAAGAAGCCCCGCCAAAACTTAAAAATGTTTTGCGCATTGCCGATAAGACAGATCTCAAGATGGGCGAAGACAATGCCCGGCAGGAAGGTGAGGCCCTGAAATTCTGCCACCAAAGGGTGCAGGAACGGAAAATGGAGATGAAGCTGGTCCGGGCCGAGTACCTGTTCGATGGTTCCAAAATCATCTTCTACTTTACTGCTGACGGGCGGGTTGACTTCCGAGAACTGGTCCGGGATCTGGCACAACACTTCCGAACCAGAATTGAAATGCGCCAGATCGGTGTCCGGGACGAAGCAAAAATGGTCGGTGGTATCGGTGTCTGCGGTCGGGAACTCTGTTGCAGCAGTCACTTACGTAACTTTGCCCCGGTCTCGGTCAAGATGGCCAAAGCTCAAGGCCTGGCCCTGAATCCAGCAAAAATCTCCGGGCAGTGCGGTCGCTTGCTCTGCTGCCTTGCCTACGAATATGAAACTTATAACGAGTTACGTAAAAACCTGCCGAAGTGCGGCAAGAAAATACAGCTTGAATCGGGCCCTGCCGAGGTCATTGCCCTGGATGTTCTGGCGCAGAAAATGACCGTCTGCTGTGCCGACGGCGAGCGTTGTCAAGTCCATCTGGAGGATCTAAAGAAAGGCTTTGACAAGAGAACGCCGGAAAGAGCAAAGTCGAAAGTCAAGACAGAACAACAACCGGCAGCGGTAAAAACCAACAAACCGGCAGACAGCTCAGAACAAAAGACTGAACGACGCAGCAATCGCCGTCCCGACAGTCGTAATCGCCGGCCAAAATCCACCCAACAACAACAACAAAACAAATCGGGACCAGGACCGGAACCGGAACCGGCACCAGGCGAAAAGCAGGAGGACAGCAAAGCCGGGAGACGCCGACGGCGGCCAAGGAATCGACCGAACCGACCGAAACAACCGGAAAATAATTCTTGATGGCGTTGCAAAAAGTCCGCCCTCCGGCATTGCAGCAGTTTCTCAGGATCTCAACACACCATGTATGCCTTCGCCCTGAAAAACCACTATGCTTTGTAGGTCGAAATTTTTGCGAGACCATCATTCTTGATTTCAAAATACCGGCAGTTACCGAGGAGAGCTTTTCATGAGTCAAACCTTCTACATCACCACGCCGATTTATTACGTCAATGACGTGCCCCACATCGGTCACGCATATACCACTCTGGCCTGTGATGTCATGGCCCGTTACAAACGCTCCCGCGGTTACCGGGTCGCTTTTTTGACCGGAACAGACGAGCATGGCCAAAAGGTCGAAACTGCCGCCAAAGCAAATGGTGAAACGCCGCTGGAACTGGCTGATCGGGTCGTTAAACGCTTTCAGGCTCTCTGGGATAAACTGAACATTTCTCACACCGATTTTATCCGCACCACCCAGGAACGGCATAAGCATACCGTCCAAGAGCAGTTCAAGGCCATCGAGGCCAAAGGGGATATTTACCTCGGTTATTACGAAGACTGGTACTGCACCCCCTGCGAAACCTTCTGGACGGAAACCCAGTTACTTGACGGAAACTGCCCGGACTGCGGTCGGCAAACGACAAAACTTAAAGAAGAGTCTTATTTTTTCCGCATGAGCAAATATCAGCAGCAACTGCTCAAGCATATTGAAGAAAATCCAGATTTCATCCAGCCTAAATCACGCCGCAATGAAATCCTCAGTTTTGTTCGTGAAGGCCTCCGTGATCTGTCGATTTCCCGGACCTCTTTTTCCTGGGGAATCCCGGCACCGGGGAACGACAAACATGTCATTTATGTCTGGTTTGATGCTCTGAACAATTATATTTCTGCCCTCGGTTACCCGGAAGACAAAAACGGCGACTTCGCAACATTCTGGCCGGCAATCCACGTTATCGGTAAAGACATCTTGCGGTTCCACGCGGTTTACTGGCCGACCTTCCTGATGGCGGCCGGCCTGCCGTTGCCGAAGAAAGTTTATGCCCATGGCTGGTGGACGGTTGAGGGGCAGAAGATGAGCAAGAGTCTGCGCAACGTGGTTGAGCCGAATATGCTGATCGATAAATACGGCGTCGATTCCATTCGTTATTTCTTGTTGCGCGAAGTCCCTTTCGGCCTTGACGGCGATTTCTCTCACAATGCCCTGATCCATCGCATAAATTCCGATCTGGCAAACGACCTTGGCAACCTGGTCAGCCGTTCGACAGCCATGCTGAGCAAATACTTTCATGGAGAACTGCCTGAACCGGGATTAGCGACCGAAACAGATCAGGCTCTGATTGATCGATTTCCGGCGATCCTGGAAAAGGTCGATCAGCTTTTGGAGGAAATGGCCTTTAACAAGGCACTGATGTCCATCTGGGAACTGATCTCCGCCGGCAATAAATATATTGATGATTCTGCTCCCTGGGCCCTGGCCAAAGATCCCGAGCAACGGGAACGTCTGGGAACAGTGATGTATAACCTGCTTGAATCAATCCGCATTATTGCTCTGTTGGTGGCTCCATTTATGCCGGAGACCGGAGAAAAAA
The DNA here is from genome assembly GCA_030595055.1 of Desulfuromonadaceae bacterium. Lineage (GTDB taxonomy): Bacteria > Desulfobacterota > Desulfuromonadia > Desulfuromonadales > Geopsychrobacteraceae > Malonomonas. The sequence goes on along the minus strand of JAUVEB010000032.1, from coordinate 2,192 downwards.
TTCTCCGGATTCTCAGTTGTGACAGCAGCAACCTTTCTCTTGATGGACAGGATCAATGGGGCGGTCTCCGGCCGGGAGTCCAGATCGAAAAAGCCACTCCCCTTTTCCCCCGCATCGAAACCGAGTAGAATCGAAGATCAAAAGTTGATGCACTCGCAAAAAGTCATGAGATGGCTAAGCAAAAATTACCTTTCGGGGCGCTTTGGGCGCCCCGCTTTATTTGGAGCCAGCAGAATATGTCCACACAACTACCGCTCTTGGTTGACAGCCACGCACATCTGGACAGCGGACAGTACGACAAGGACCGACAGGCAACGATTCAGCGCGCCATTGATAACGGCATCAGCCACATCCTGACCATCGGTTGCGACCTGAACAGTTCTCGGGCCAGTGTCACTCTGGCACATGAATATGACAACATCTACGCTGCAGTCGGTGTTCACCCACACGATGCCGGCGAAATCTCCGCAACAACCCTGGACCACCTCCGTAAACTGCTTATCCAACCGAAAGTTGTTGCCCTTGGTGAAATCGGTCTCGATTTTTTTCGCGACCGCTCCCCACGAGAAATCCAACGCGCTGCCTTCCGTCAGCAAATACGCTTGGCCAAAGAAGTCGGCAAACCGATTATTGTGCATGATCGTGATGCCCACGAAGAAGTTCTGCAGATCCTTGAAGAGGAAAATGCCTCCCAAGTCGGCGGTGTCCTGCACTGCTTCAGTGGCGATCTGACAATGGCCAAGAAGTGTCTCGAACTCGGCTTTTATCTCTCTTTTCCCGGAACCATCACCTATCCGAAAAACGACGCCGGCCGTGAAATCGCCAGGGAGATCCCGATTGATCGTCTGCTGGTGGAAACCGACTGCCCCTACCTTACCCCACAGCAATTTCGCGGCAAACGGAATGAACCGGCCTATGTCCGTTACACAGCAGAAAAAGTTGCCGAGCTCAAAGGGTTGTCGGTTGCAGATGTGGCTCGGATCACCAGTCGTAACTGTTTTGACCTGTTCGGCATCGGCAGTGTTGATCAGAAGACAAAAATCGCCTACCAGATTCGCGATGCCCTCTATTTGAATATCACCAACCGCTGTACCAACCGCTGTATTTTCTGTGCCAAATTCAATGATTTTATCGTCAAGGGGCATGAATTAAAACTGGATCACGAACCTTCAGCAACGGAGGTAAAAGCCGCCATTGGTGACCCCGCACAATATTCCGAGGTGGTTTTCTGCGGCTACGGCGAACCGCTGTTGCGTCTCGATCTTATCAAGGAAATTGCCGCCTGGTTAAAAGAGCAGCAGGTCAAGGTCCGGATTAACAGTGACGGGCAGGCAAACCTTGTTCATGGCCGCAATATTTTACCGGAACTGCAGGGGCTGGTGGATGCGATTTCAATCTCGCTGAATGCCCCGGATGCCGCCGACTACCAGAGGCTCTGTCAATCGAGTTACGGAGAACAAAGCTATCAGGCCGTCAAAGATTTTCTCCAGCAGGCAGGTAAATACATTCCGGAGGTGACAGCGACAGCGGTCACCTATCCGGGAATTGATATCGCTGCCTGTGAACAGGTTGCAGAAGAGCTGGGAGTGGAATTTCGCGCCCGCGAATATAACGAAGTCGGCTGAAACGGAAGGATAAGATGTCAGCACTTGCATCGCCATCTCATGACTTTTTGCGAGTACATCAAAATTATCGCGACAGGAGAGAAAAATGAAAGTGACCATAGAGTTCTGCATGCAATGAAATTACCGACCCCAAGCTGCCGGTCTGGCAGAACTGCTGAAGAAAAAATTTGCTGCCGAAGTTGAATTGATTGAATCACATGGCGGTGCTTACGAAATCACCATAGACGGCGAACTGTTCTTCTCGAAAAAAACCACCGGACATTTTCCGAATGAAGAACGGTTGGTGAAGGATATCGAGAAATATATTATCTAGGAGGGTGTTGAAAAACAGTAAAAGTCTTTCCAAGTCGCCATAATGGATACACACAGCAACATCGGCTGAAGTAAACCGGGGTCGCGACCTCAGTCTACTTAGGTGACTCCTCTTCCACAGGAGTCAGGGGAATATCACCAATCAGCTGTTCGATATTTGCCCGGTTTTTGCCAAAATCGATCAAGGTGATTAATTCTTTCGGCTTGCTGCACAGGGTCACCTGCAGTGCGCCGTTGTGCCGGATGATCTCGATA
>JAUVEB010000167.1 GCA_030595055.1 Desulfuromonadaceae bacterium | reverse complement strand
AGGTGACATCCTTTACACCACTGTTGGAAGCTATGGTAATGCCGCGATGGTAAATACTTCTCGTAACTTTTGCTTTCAGCGGCATATTGCCCATATTAAGCCCAACAGGAAACTTGTTCTTCCAGGGTTTTTGCTCGGAATGATGCAATCTCCCGGTGTCAAAAGGCAAGCTGATGAGCAGGCTAGTGTCATGTCAATCAACAAGTGTCGGATAAAGTCTTAACAGCTTGATGCGTGCATCCTTTGTCGTAAACTGCCAATTCACTTTGAACTAAACTGGAACTAAACTAGGGACACTCCCCAACTAAACTAGGGACACTCCCCTATTTCCCTAAGGTACCAGAGTGGGACGGTGCTGCTTTATTGCTTTAAGCGGTAAATTACGGATTATTTTTCAATCCCTTCTTGCCACTTCTTCCCGGCAGCATATTCCTAAAGGTTGTTCCAACATATATTGCCGCAACGTTTCAGGCAAGAAAGAGCATTTCCTATGAAGCCCTATTTATTTGCCGCTTCAGCCCAAGCCATAATACCTGGTATGTCTCTTGGCATTGTGGATAGCAATTCTTTGCTAGTGATATTTTCTAAATCTTGAACGCATACAAAATCATCAATGGCGAGATCCCTTAAAGCCTCTTCTTCGGATTTGCCCGTTGCTTCACGGTAGGCCAGAACCATAATCGAAACATACTTCAGCATTGCATCCCCCCATCGCTAAATCTGCTCTGCACATTTTACCGATGTTGTCTGACAGATTTCTGAACACTCAAAGCTGAGGGAAAGTGTCCTATTAATAGCGCAAGACGATAAACGCACACGATCTGGTAACCGTGGACGTTTGGTGTACTACGGAAATTTCTCGGGCGGTATATTCCTGTCAGTCCAGAGCTGCGCCCAGACGCACCTGAGCTTCGCCATCATCCACGATCCTTGTGAGAAATGCGAGCTGGATAAAACATCTCGTGCTAACCGGAATGCACGTAGAACTGTCTGGAGTTCACCTGCCACACCTCAGTTCCTTGCACGAGCCGCAGAGATCACATCGGTGCCGATCTCGTTCTCGAAGCGTTTCCAAACGGGCGTCAATGCATCGCACCAGGTCCGGCTTGCCGCTGGTCGAACGGTGGCTGACCTACTTGATTTTCAATAGTTTTGCCGGGCGGGTAAAGATTTCCTGCCCGAAGCCGAGGGCCTTTTTCAACTCCAGATCACGGTCCCAGGGGTTTTCGATTCCGGCAATCTGCCGCAAGCGGGTCCAGCCCAGGCGGAAGGGGAAATACCAGGGCGAAACGAGGCGCACGCCGAGCAGGCCGGTTTCGACCAGAGGGAAGTCGGTGCCATAGAGGAGCCGATCGTGAATCTCAGAATGATCGAGAACTTTTGGCAGGTACCAGAGCTTGTTGAGCTGGGTCAGGCTGGAGATATCGGCATAGAGGTTGGGGTATTCGGGAAACAGTCCGACCAGGCGTTCAAAATCGGTTTCGCTGTCGGTTTTGCCGGTTGTGGCCACATGAGCGGCGATAACCGTCACCCCAAGCTCGAGGGGCAGCCGCAGCAACATCGGGTCACCCAAGTCATGATTGGCGCGGGAGAAAGAGCGCTCGGCGCCGGTATGGACAAGCAGGGGCAGTTCCCGCTCAATCAACTTGCGGTAGAAAGGTGTCAGGCAAAGATCGGAAGGGTCGATCTGCTGGATAGCGGGCAACCACTTGATGAGCACCGCGCCATCGGCTTTGGCCTGCTCCAAGCGCTGAAGGGCGTCCTTGCGGTAGGGGTTGATGCCGGCCCCGAAAAAGAGGTTGTCGTATTTGGCTGTTTCGCGGGCGACAAAATCGTTGGGGATGTACACCTCGGTGCGCGCCAGATCGAGTTCGCCGGCCCGGTTTACCACCCCGTCCAGGGCCAGGATCACCGCTCCGTCAACCTGCCGGGAGGTCGCCAGTCTTTGCGAGGTTTTCTCGAAGACAAGTTGGTCACCATGCTCTTCCAGATCCCTCTGGGTCAGGCCGAAGGCCTTTAGATAGATGTCATAACGCCAGTTGCTGCGTAGCTCCGGCGAAATGTAGCAGTTGCTGCCCCCCGCTCCGATGCCTGCGATGTGGGCGTGCATGTCGATAACCGGGGAGTGGGACCGGGCCGGTTTGATTGTCTGGGCCTCATCGAATTCAGGTTCCGCAAAGGTCGCCAAGGGCAGGAAATAGATCATGATTCACTCCCAAAAGAGGGGTTGTGACTTAATTTTGCAGTTCTGATGTCTTCCGGTACCCGATAGACAAGCCGATGCTGAATGTTGATCCGGCGGGAATAGGCTCCTAACTTTCGAATAGCCGTAAATTTCACGTAGCGGAGTGCCGCTTAGTTCGTGCACTTTTAATTTCTTCCAGGCAGCGGTAAGGAACCTTCATCCCACGGCAACCTTTACCGATCTCAATACTCGATCCCGGATCGCCGTGAAAATCGGAACCGCCCGTAACAATCAACTGGTGCCTGCGAGCCAGCTTGATCAGCCAGTCGGTATCTTCCATATTTGAGCCGTTATTATAGGCCTCGATTCCATCCAGACCCAGACCGACCAGTTCAGCGACCAAAGCTTCCAATTTGCAGTGGTCGTGAGTGATGTAAGGCGGGTGAGCCAGCACGGCAACGCCGCCGCTGCGATGGATCAGACGAATCGCTTCATCGATCGGAAAATAGCGTTTCGGCACATTACAGGGAACCAGATAACGCTGAAAGGCTTCGTCATTGTGCGCCACGTATCCGGCCTCGCGAAGAGCCCGGGCAATATGCGGGCGACCGATGGTCCCCCCGGCCAATTTGCTCACCTTATCCGCATCGATCGGGGCACGCCCCTCATCAGCCAGCTTGGTATTGACCCGTTCAATAATCTGCCGATTGCGTCCGGCGCGAAACTCCTGAAATTCTGTCAGCTCCCGATTGAGACAGGGATCTTGCGGATCAAAACCGTAGCCGAGCAGGTGTATATCGTAGTCATCGCACCATTGGGTGGACAATTCGACGGCGGAGAAAACTTCAATTCCGCGGGTATCTCCCGCCTGTTGCGCTGCGGCAATGCCATCGATATTGTCATGATCCGCTAAAGCAATTGCCACCAGACCGGCGTCCGCAGCCATTTTGACCAGCTCGACCGGGGTGTAGAAGCCATCGGAACAAGTGGAGTGAATATGGAGATCAACCAGTTTTGTATTCATCCGATCATTATTTCCTTTTCTTGACCCGAAAACCGGACTTTTCCAGCGCACTGGCCAGAGCAGTTGTCGGTTGGGATGCTTTTACTTGGACAGATTCCTTTTTCGGCAACTGAACGGGCTTGCTTGCCCCCTTGGCAGGGACACCGGCTTTCATACTTAAACCGATCCGTTGTCGCTGCAGATCGACCGAGAGCACCCGCACCTGCACCTGCTGCCCCACCTTGACCACCTCGTTCGGATCCTTCACAAAACGATCGGCCAGCTGGCTGATATGCACCAGTCCGTCCTGGTGGACACCGATATCAATAAAGGCTCCGAAAGCAGCGACATTGGTCACTACGCCATTGAGCAGCATGCCCTCTTTGAGATCCTTCACTTCCATGACATCTTCACGAAAACTGGTTGTCACAAAAGTTTCCCGCGGGTCACGCCCCGGTTTTTTCAACTCGGCAACGATATCACGCAGGGTCAGCAGCCCAACCTCTTCACTAAGATAGCTTTTCAGGTCCAGCTTGTCCAACACTGCCGGTTCGGCAATCAACTGCGGCAATGATAAGCCGACATCGGCTGCTATCTGTGCCACCAATGGGTAGCGTTCCGGATGCACCGCAGTATTATCGAGCGGCTGTTCGGCACTGCGAATGCGCAAAAAACCGGCGGCTTGTTCAAAAGCCTTACGCCCGAAACGAGGGACTTCGAGCAATTGCTCCCGGCGCACAAAACGTCCATTTTCATCACGATACCTGACGATCGCTTTGCCCAGCGATTCACCGATCCCGGAGACAAAACTGAGCAAGGCCCAGGAGGCGGTATTCAGATCGATCCCGACATAGTTAACACAGGACTCAACCACGTCGTCGAGAGATCTTTGCAAAGCGGTCTGGCTGACATCGTGCTGATACTGGCCGACCCCGATGCTTTTCGGATCGACTTTAACCAGTTCCGCCAGGGGGTCTTGCAAACGACGCGCGATGGAGATGGCCCCACGTACCGTGAGGTCGAGATCAGGAAACTCTTCCCGAGCAATATCCGAGGCAGAATAGATGCTGGCACCGGCCTCGCTGATCATCACCACCGGTAACTGCTTGTCCGCATCCTTGAGACTCCGGCGCACAAACTGATCCATTTCCCGACCGGCGGTGCCGTTGCCGATGGCGACCATCTCGATCCGCTGCTCCTCAACCAGTCGGAGCAGTTCCCGCTTGGCCGGTTCAATCTGACCCCTGCCGGTATGCGGGTAAATCGTGACGTGCTCCAGAAAACGGCCGGTTTCTTCAACTGCCGCCAGTTTGGAACCGGTGCGCAAACCGGGATCGATCCCAAGCACCCGTCGGCTGTCGACCGGAGCGGCCAACAGCAGATTGCGTAAATTCTCGGCGAAAACCCGGATTGCCTCTTCATCGGCGGACTTTTTCGCCTGCAGACGCAGCTCAACTTCGATGGAGGGAGCAATCAGTCGCCGGTAGGCATCGGCGACAACGCTCTGCAACCAATCCCGAAAACGGTTGCCCTGCGGAATCAGCAAGCCACGCAAACGCTGCAAAATATCCTCTTCCGGAGCCTCAACCGACAGGCGCAGAATCTCGTCCTTTTCGCCACGGCGCATGGCCAACATCCGATGCGAGGGAATCTGGCGCAGTAACTCGCTGAAATCGTAATACATCTCGTATTTGCTGACCGTTCCCGCTTTACCACGTGCCGTTTTCGAACAAAATTGCCCCTGCTGCCAAGTCAGTTCACGC
>JAUVEB010000017.1 GCA_030595055.1 Desulfuromonadaceae bacterium | reverse complement strand
CGGCGGGCAGCATCGACCACCGCCTCGCGAGTGACCAGACCTTCGTCGATCGAGATTTCGGCCAGAGACTTAGGCACGGACGGTACTCAGTTAGCGACGTTGGCGGGGCTTGGTACACGCTGCAGGATTCGAACCTGTGACCTCTGCCTCCGGAGGGCAGCGCTCTATCCAGCTGAGCTACGGGCGCACAAGACTGTACTTTATACTTTAATGACGGTGATAATGCAACTGTAAATGAAGAGGATTTCCATGTATCAAGGTGCCATAATTTTGCTGCTGACTCTGTTGTTCAGTTTACCGGTCTGCGCTCAGGATTCTTATCGGATTCAGCAGGTGGCAGAGGGGACTTACGCGGCAATTGCGTCCCCTGGTGGGGCAGCAACGTCTAACGCTCTTATTGTCGATCTCGGCACGCAAATAATTCTCTGTGGCGCCCATTTCAGCCGCAAAGCAATGAACGATCTGATCGCCGCAGCTACGGAAGTCAGCACAAAACCGATCAGGATGATTGCTCTGACCCATTATCATCCGGGTTCATCATTGTTTGACTTTGCATTTCCCGACAATATTAACCTGGTGACCACCATTGAAACTCGCTTAATCCTTAAGCAGGAAGCTCACAAGGGAATAACTCCGTTGCTGTTTTTTAAAGAAGGATTGAGTTTTGAAGGGACAGAGCGCACCCTGATCCTGACCAACGTCGGGCCGGCCCACAGTCAGGGTGACATGATTGCCTACCTTCCACAAAGCAAAGTTTTGTTCGCCGGCGATCTACTCCATTTTAACAGTCTCGGCTTTCTTGGTGCAGGTTCACTTTATGATTGGGTGCAAGTTCTTGACGGGCTTGACTCTTTGCCCGCAGAAATCATCATCCCCGGCTGCGGCCCGATCGGCAACCGAAACGACTTACAACAATTCGAAAAGTACCTGAAAGCATTTCTCACTGAGATTCTTCGCCACATTGAAGAGGGCAACAGTCTCGAAACCACCTTAAATGCATTCAGCTTGCCTCAATACAAGTCCCTCCCCGACTACTCGGACGTCACTCCTGGAAATATTGAACGAGCCTATCGACAACTGAGAGAATGATAGCAAGAAAGCATATTTAATTTTGCCAATGAAAGTTTCTTTTTTTAAGACTGGGATTCTTTATAACTTTCTGTTAATCTTTGCGACAGCTCAGCAGAAATGGAGGAAAAACATGAAAAACGTTCTGATTGTGGATGACAGTATTGCTGTTTCCCGTCAGCTGGAAAAAATCATCAACGATGATAAGGAGTTCAAAGTTATTGCCCAGGGCCGCAATGGTGCCGAGGCAATCAAACTCTGCCAGCAGCATAAACCGGATATTGTTTGCCTGGACATGAATATGCCGGTCATGGACGGATTAACCGCTTTGCGCAGTCTGATGCAGTTAATGCCGGACCTGCCGGTCGTTATGGTCACATCTTTGGGCGGAGTCGGGGATAAGTACACCGAAGCAATTCGCCTCGGCGCAAGGGACGTCATCTCCAAACCGTTCGAAAAAGAATCCGTTTTGGAGATGTTACGACGCCTTTAAATTCGTGCAATCTATCTGCGACAGGGAGAATAGTTGAATGGCGGTTAAATTCTTTGGTCAATTTATGGTTGAAAAAGGCGCGATCACCCGGATGGCCTTACTGCAGGCAATAGATCTGCAAGAGAAGACGAACCTTAAATTTGGTGAGATGGTAATCGAAATGGGTTTGATGGGCAAGGAGGATATTGCCCGGATTCATCTGGCGCAGCGTAGCGAAGACCTGCATTTTGGCGACATGGCCGTTAAAATGGGACTTATTACCGAAGAGCAGGTGCAACAGGTCCTCACCCGGCAAAGAAACAGCCATCTTTATATCGGCGAAGCTCTGGTCAAAGTGGGGGCGATCTCGGGACAGAGTCTGGAAAAATATCTGGCGGACTTCAAACGGGACCAGGCTGGTTACGTTTCCGAGAAAATCGAAATTCCGGCCGATGTACCACACCAGCCGATATGGGAAATGGTTGCCGACCTGACCTACAAGATGCTGACCCGTGTTGTCGGCATTTCCTTTCGTCCCGGACCCTGCACCGTCATCGACAAAATGCCCGGCCGCCCGATCATCGCCGAAATGGGTTTTTCCGGGTCGGTCAGTGCCCGCTACCTGCTTTCCGTCTCTGAAAGCACACGAAACCTGGTAGCTAAAGCAATCCTCGCTGAAGATTCGGTAGAGAATGAATCTGTCGAGATTCTGGATGACTCGGTCAAAGAGTTCGTCAACATCGTTTGCGGCAATATTGCGGCAAAAGCTGCTCAACTGGGACACAGTATCGACATCACACCACCGGAAATGCGTGACGACAGTGCGCATGGCATCGCTGTTCCGGAAAAACACACCGGTTTAATGTTTCCCGTCTACCTGTCTGACGGCGAAATTTTTGAACTGACGATCTTTGTTGCTGATCGTTAGTGTCCCATGCTCAATCCGCTGGTTTTACTGACAACAATCCCCGGTGGAAGTTGGCTGGGCTGGTACTGTGGCTCCCCCGGCGGGCTAATGGGATCTTATCTTGCTGCGGTCGTGGGAGCCTCTATCGGACTGTATATCGGGCGTCGGATACAACGAAACATGGCTGGGGATTGATCAGGGTTCGACCGGAGACAACCCTTTTCCGCGATCTCGGCGTCGATCAGCCGTACTCACTTGTGCGGCGTACCGGCTACGGCTCCACGTAACCGCGTGATTTTCCTGGCCTCCCCAGCGTAAAACCCCAGCACTTCAGATCGTCGGTGATCGTCCACAAAGGCAGTTCAGTCCTGCATTTCTTTTTTGCGAAACCATCAACTATGGTAAAAGTCGTGCAGAAACCGGCACTCTTAATTGCGGAACTTTTTGATAATCAGTGCCGATTATAACGTAGCCACCGAGGCGTTTTTTCTGTTCGGGAAATTTCGCTTCTATTATCAATTCAACCTGCCCTTTGGGTTGCAACAACAAACTACTGAGCTTGGCCGTAACCGCAGGATCGGTTGCCTGGGCGGGCACCAGCTTGACACTGTGCGTTCCCTGATTGACGATCTTCACCACTGCCCGCAGTGCGGTTCCCGCCTTGACTTTCCCCCAATTGATGCGATCAGGTTCATAAGAAATTTCCGCTTTCACGGTCCCGAACATATTAAAAGATATTTGCGGAAAATTTGGATCGTTGGTGTCCAGAGACACGGTCTTGCTGATTGCCCCCCTAAACCTGGTAGAATCAAAAGTTACCCTGACTTCACCCAAATCTCCGGGAGCAAGACGAGTCGCGGACAGAAGTGCAACGGTACAACCGCAGGAACTCCGCAAACTTCCCAGTTGCAGAATCTGATCACCCGCATTACGAAACCTGAAGACATAATCAACCCGCTTGCCCTGAATAATTTCGCCGAAATCATAATTTAATTGATCCGCCGAAAATTTCGGCCCGGCAATACTTTCCGCAGCAAACCCCATGACAGTCAAGAACAGCAATAACAGAACGCGTACAGACATAAACCATCTCCAATCTAGCCACTAATTCTAACGGCTTCAAATTATAACACAAACTCTTTTATAAAAGTCCCTGCACCGTGGCGTTTCAATTGACAGACAAGAGAGCTTCCTGCTATAGCTTGCTGTTAGTCACATCTAACTTTTGGAAATATAAAACACTATGGTGGAGCATAATCGCAGAATCCTTTTTTCCCGCGAAAAAATAGCCACTGAGGTACGCCGTCTCGGCCGGGAAATCAGTCGTGATTACGGCAACCGGGAGGTCATGCTGGTCGGTGTTTTAAAAGGCTCTTTTCTGTTTCTCGCCGATCTGATTCGTGAGATTCAAGCACCGGCCGTTATCGACTTTGTGCGTCTGGCAAGTTATGGCTCCGGCACACAGACTTCCGGACTCGTTGAATTCCGCAAAGAACTGGAAATGCCGATTCGGGATTGCGATGTTATTATCGTCGAAGATATTATCGACAGTGGCTACACCCTTGAGTGTCTCTACAATAAACTACTACTGCAACAACCCCGTTCTCTGAAAATCTGTACCCTGATTGATAAACGGGCACGGCGGGAGGTCGAGATTGAAGCGGATTACATCGGCATCAGCATGGATGACGGGTTCATTGTCGGCTATGGCCTTGATCACAATGAACAGTATCGTAACCTGCCGGATATATACCTGGTGGAAAACGTCTGATTGCCTTGTCTTACTGAATGGATACGGAACCCACCCAGCTGGGATCATGGCAAAGGAGATAAACAGATGGTCATAATCTGTCCCGAATGCTCGACAAAATTCCGCGTCAATGCTGAACGCATCCCCGACAGCGGTACAAAAGTTCGCTGTGCACGCTGCAAACATGTTTTCTTCGCCGAAAAACCGGTTGAAGAGACAATGGTGCAACCAACAGCACCGGAAACTCCAGCCGTCGCAGTGGAATCAGAACAAATTAAAACAGCACCCGCCGCTGCCTTGACTGCCGATGAACCAACGACAGTAACAGAACCGTCTGCGGATAAATTGATGAGTGACAGAGGTGAAGAGAGCGATTTCAGCTATGAAAAATTTCGTGAGCTGGACCCGGCAAAAACCGCAGAGGAAGACTTTACCTTCGGCGATACGGCAGATGAAGAAGCGACGTCTCAAGAGACATCAGACGCGCCGAAAGATGAGGGTGATTTCACTTTTCCAGAACCGGCACCGGCGCAATTAAGTGAAGCTGATAACCAGGCAGCCCTTGATGAAGAGCTGGATCAGACACCGGAAACCGTAGCTGATCCGGTGCCCGAGGCGGCCGGTGATGAGTCTGCTGACATATTTCCCGCAGAGGAGGAGATTCCTGCTGAACCTGAAGTTACCCCTGCAGCCGTCACAACAAAAAGGGGTGGCGGATCTTCCAGCGCGCTGCGTATCCTCCTGCTCCTGCTCCTGGGACTGCTGCTCATTGGTGGAGCACTCTATTACATCAACGGCCCGGAACAAATGCAGCAAGCCATCCGACAACTTTTCGGTCAACAGACAAACCGGACAACAGAGTCCGACCGAATCACCCTGACAAATCTCGAGGGAAAGTTCATTAAAAACCAGGAGGCGGGGGAACTCTTCGTCATCCGCGGCGAAGCAACCAATAATTTCCGTGAGGCTCGTGCCTCAATCCAGGTCAAGGGGGTCATTTTCGATCAAAACGGCAAGCCCCTGCGGCAAAAGACCATTTTCTGCGGCAATCCGATCAGTGATCAGGAGTTGCAGACGCTGCCGTTCAGCAAACTTGAAGAGATCATGGGGAATCAGTTCGGAAAATCGCTGAACAATATGAAAGTCGACAGCAAACAGGCTCTTTCCTTTGTCATCGCGTTTCGCGAACTCCCGAAAACCCTGTCGGAATTCAGCGTTGACATCACCTCATCAAAACCGGTCACGCACTAAACCCCATCACACCCGCCCAAGAATTTCTGTCGATTAAAAGAAAACACCCCCACCCGGCAAAGGTCTTTGCGATAAGCACAAAAAAAGACGGTGACCTTTGAACAGCCACCGCCTTTTCCCCATTGCGTTTCGATACCGGATTAAGCTTCGGCGATAGCAGTCACCGGGCAAGTATCGACACAAGCGGCACAGTCAGTACAGGCAACAGCATCGATGACGTAAATCGGGTCGCCTTCAGCGATGGCGCCAACCGGACAGGAATCCAAACAAGCACCACAAGCAATACATTCTTCAGAAATTACGTAAGCCATTGTTCTTTCCTCCTCAAAAATGTGAGTTTTTGCAACCCCCGCATCCGGGCGTTGGTTTCCAAGTCGGCGTCAACCTTAACCGATCTTTTCACGGCTGTCCAGCCCAGAAAAAAACTTGCCAATAAATAGCTGTTCGGCTAATCTTTACGCTTATTTTATTTAGCAACCCCTTTGTAGTACAGGGTCTTTGTCTGCTTAGCAATATACACAATCGGGCCCTTAAGCGATATTAAAACGATATTTTGTTTCGCTAAAAAATTATTGTCTGATCTAAATCCCGCAAAAAAGGAAACAAAACATGGATATTCTCGCCTTAAACTGTGGTAGTTCCTCAGTCAAGTACCAACTTTTTGACTGGAAGAAAAAAAAGGTTATCGCCAAAGGGGTGGTCGAAAGAGTCACCATCGGCGATTCTTACATCGTTCACGAAGTTCCCGGTCGCGAAACCTACCGGGAAGAGCACGAATGCCCCGATCACAAAACGGCCATCCACCTGATCATTAAAGTCCTCATCGACAAAGAACAGGGTGTCGTTACAGATATGGAAGAAATTTCAGCCGTCGGTCACCGAGTTGTGCATGGTGGCGAAAAATTCACCAGCTCAGTCCTGATCGATGACACCGTCCTTGATGCCATCAAGGATGTCCAGCATCTGGCCCCTTTGCACAATCCGCCGAACATTTCCGGGATCGAAGCGGCTCAGGCCAACCTGCCCGACGTGCCTCACATCGCCATTTTCGACACCGCTTTTCATCAGAGTATGCCGGAACATGCCTACATGTACCCGGTGCCTTACGAGTGGTACGAAAAACATGGTGTGCGGCGGTACGGTTTCCACGGCACCAGCCACCTCTATGTTTCCAAGCGTGTGGCAGTCCTGCTGGGAAAAGCTGTCGAAGATTGCAACCTCATCACCATGCACATCGGCAACGGGGTCTCCCATACCGCAATCAAAAATGGCGTCTCGGTCGACACCTCGATGGGGCTGACCCCGCTTGAAGGTGCCACCATGGGGACGCGCTGCGGCGACATCGATCCGGCGATTCCGGCCTTCATCATGGATCGCGAAGGGCTTTCGCCGAAAGAAATCGACAGCACCCTCAACAAAAAATCGGGGGTACTCGGCATTACCGGTGAATTTACCGACCGCCGCGATGTCATTGCAGCGGCTGAAGCCGGGAATGAACGCTGTAAGCTGGCGCTTGAAATTGAAAGCTATCGGTTGAAAAAATATATTGGCTCCTACTGTGCCGTGCTTGGTCGCCTCGACGCCGTGGTTTTCACTGCCGGAGTCGGTGAAATGGGCTGGTTGATCCGCGAAAAAGCCCTGGAAGACCTTGAGCATATCGGCATCAAGCTGGACAAGGAAAAGAACCGCAACACGATGACCCGTAAAAAAGAAACCCTGATCACCACGGCCGACTCACCGGTCAAGGTTTTCGTCATCCCGACGGATGAGGAACTGGTCTTCACTGAAGATGTCGTCGCAATCCTTGAGGAAACGTATACTGACCACATGAACTTCAAATACTCCTTTGCGGACAGTACCTTCCAACGCACATAGAACCTCCTGAAAAGGGCCGGAAGCAGCAGCTGCCAGCCCTTTTTTTTGCAAAAACAGTTCACTTTTGAAATCCTGATCATCCAGACCAAGAATAAAACCTTTGCAACTGGCGGGATCATAATGGCTAAAACAAGCAAAGAACAACAAGGGCTGGCTCAACTACAAGAAGAGAACCGGTCTCTGCGCGAAACCTGCGAAGACCTCCAGTCGGCCCAGGCGGGATACGAGCAGATCATTGGTGACAACAATACAAATCTGTTGCGTTCGGAAATGACCCGGATGGAACTGGAGCAGATTTTCTCTGCCTATTCCGACGCCATGTGGGTAGTTCGCGAGGACAGTATTGTTGTCCGAGCCAACAGTGCCATGCTGGAGATACTCAACAAATCGGCCGATCAAGTCATTGGCAAACGCTGCTCATCCTTAGTCAGCTATGAACTTTGTCAGCAGGACAGCTGTCCGCTTAACAACATTTCGACCGCAATGTCCCGCGAATATGACATACAACTCAATAACGGATGTGCCGAAGGAATCCATTATCTTCTGACAACGGCACCACTTGTGACCCTTGATGGCACGCCCGGTATCGCCTGCCAGTTCAAAGACATCACCAGCCGTAAAAAAGCCGAAGCAGCACTAGAAGAAGCAAATATCGTCCTGAAAAGAATGGCTCTCGTCGATGGGTTGACGCAAATCGCCAACCGACGTTGTTTCGATGAAACCCTTGAAAAAGAATGGTGTCGTCTGGGCCGCAATCAAAAACCTTTGAGCCTGCTACTTGGTGATATCGATTTTTTTAAAAAATATAATGACCATTACGGTCACCAGGCCGGAGATGACTGTCTGCATCAGGTCGCCCAGACCCTTGCGCAAACGGTACACCGCTCCGCCGACCTGGCGGCCCGCTACGGTGGTGAAGAGTTTGTCCTCTTGCTGCCCGATGTAGACTTGGCAGGAGCATTACACGTCGGGCAAAAAGCACTTTCAGCCATTGAGCGACTGGGGATCGAACACCTAAAATCTGAAGTCAGCCAAGTCGTCACCATAAGTATCGGGGCAGCAACCCTGACTTCTTCTCAGGGTCGCAACCCCAGTGAACTCATTTCACTCGCCGATGTAGCACTCTACCAGGCCAAAGAGCTTGGCAGGAACCAACTCGCAGTGGCCCGGCAAACAGAACCGCCGGTGGCTACTGACGAGGCGCCACCTCAATCTGCTTAATCACCAGATCAACAACGGAAAGCTCTGGAACTTCAGTCAATCCGTAAATGTCCTTCAGATCAATATCTTTGAAAACTTCAACCAACAGCCTGCCGGTAAAAAAAATCACAAATCCCGTAACTCTTCCGGCAACAGTCCCGGCGTGAATCCCTGATAGCAAAGCGGACGTAAAAACCGATAAAGAGCTGAGCTACCGACCGAGGTTGACCGGCTATCGGTTGTTGCCGGATAGGGCCCACCATGAACCATCGCGGAACAGACCTCAACACCGGTCGGGAAACCGTTGAGAATCAATCGGCCGGTCTTGCGCTCCAACCGGTTGAAGAGTTTTCGGCAATTTTTCTCTTCCTCCGGGATCGCGTGGACCGTTGCTGACAATTGCCCACGGAGTCCACCCGCAACTTGCAGCATTTGCGCAAATGAGGAACACGCCACAACGATAGCAGCCGGACCAAAAACTTCCTCGGCAAGTTCCGGGTTGTCCAGGAAAGTTTCCCCTGTTGTCCGGAACAGAGCCGGACCGGCCAAACAGTTTTCCGGATCGCGCTGCTTGAGGTCAACAACCGTTTCCACTCCTGTTGCAACCGCCACCTTGTGCACCCCGTGAAGATAATTTTGCTTAATCCCCCGGTGCAACATCGGCTCCAACTGTGTTGCCAGCAGGCGAGCTTCAACCTGTTGCACAAAGGCGTCCAGCATGCTGCCTTGCACCGCAAGCAACAGGCCCGGCTTGGTACAAAACTGACCGACACCGAGAACAACTGAATCGGCATAGTGCTCTGCTAACGCGCCGTTCCCGGAGGCAAGAGCTCCAGGCAGCAAAAAAACCGGGTTCACACTCCCCATTTCGGCAAATACCGGGATCGGTTCCGGGCGAGCCGCCGCCAGATCAAATAAGGCACGACCACCTGCCAGCGACCCGGTAAAAGCAACCGCCTTGATCAGTGGATGCCGTACCAGGGCAGTCCCCAGCTCATCACGACTCCCCTGCAGCAGAGAGAAAACTCCCGCGGGCAAAGCCGATTTCATCACCGCCTGACGGATGGCCCGAGCGGCGAGTTCTGAGGTCCCGGGATGAGCGGGATGCCCCTTGACAACCACCGGGCACCCGGCCGCCAAAGCTGAAGCAGTATCTCCACCGGCAACAGAAAACGCGAGCGGAAAGTTGCCGGCGCCAAACACCGCGACCGGCCCCAAAGGAATCTGGGTCATGCGGATATCCGGGCAAGCCAAGGGCTGCCGGTCCGGCAAGGCATGCGTAACCCGCAACTGCAGAAACTCGCCCTGTTGGACAAACTGGGCAAAAAGCTTCAACTGATTGACTGTGCGGCCGAGCTCACCCTCAAGTCGCGCCCGGGGCAAACCGGTTTCCAACTCGGCCCTGGCAATCAATTCTTGACCGGAGGCCGACAGTTCATCGGCGATCGCGGTCAAAAATTCGGCCCGCTTCGCAAAGGGCAACTGACGATAAATATCAAAATCCCGCTCCGCCGCAACGACGGCACTCGCCACATCCGTAGCAACCCCTTCAGAAAAAAACGGCTGCAGCCATTCACCGGTCACCGGATTACGGGCTCGAAATCCGCTCTTTGTCGAGACTTCTACACGATGATTGTCTGCAATGATCTGTTGCCCCGTCAGTTTCATCATCAAAAATACTCCTCGCCGTAATCAGGGATCATATTGCACCAATGAGGATTCCGCGTTGCCTGTATCAGAGCCCCTTCTGCATCTGCAATCAACCGTTGCCGGTCTTTGGGATAACTCCCGGCAAGGTTAAGAATATTGGAGACATGATTGGAACGCAGAATCGTTTTGTTCGGATTGAGTTGCCGGACAATGGCCAGCGCCTCTTCAATAATTTCACTATTTTTCAAGGGCTGAATCTGTAAGAAATAATCGTCATTATGCCGCTTGAACATGGTCAACAGCGAAAAATATTCCGGAGATAACCGATTGATCCATTCAGCCGTCGCGGCAGCATGCTCGGCAGTCCTGGCACGCCCGGCTAAACCGAGGATTCCGGTCACCGACAGTTTCATCCCGGCCGCTTGTGCCTTGTGACAAAGTTCCAGCATCTGTTCCGGGGTAAAACCTTTATTCACCAACGCAAGGGTCGGCGCATCCCCGCTTTCCAGGCCGAAATAGAGGATTCGTAATTTCCTCTCTTTCAACAGGGCTAATTCCGCAACTGTTTTCGTGGTTAAACTGTTCGGTGAAGCGTAGGCTCCGACACGCGTCAAGTTCGGGAAATTCTCTGCCAACAGGTCAAGAATGTCCAGTAGTCCCTCTTGTGGATAAACCAGCGCATCACCATCGGCGAGAAAAATCCGCCGGTAGTGTTCACGATGCCGCCGGGGAACCAGCGCAATTTCCGCAGCAATTTCCTCGACCGAACGGATGCGGAACTGTTTCATTTTGTACATACCGCAAAAACGGCATCGGTTCTGGCTGCAGCCGACCGTGATCTGGAAAATCAGTGAACGAGCCTCTGACGGTGGGCGAAAAACCGGCTCAACATAGTCAAAATAAAACATTTTCAATCCTCGCTATTGATCTGTTTTTTTTCAATCAGCCGCAAATGCGCACGTGCTTCAGCAGCCAGCTGCTCACTCCGGGCAAGATCGGTGGCTGCCAGAAAATAATGGTAGGCACTGGTCAGATAGCGGGGTTGATTCAGGAGTGCTTTCCCCGCGCCGAGATAGGCCTGATCGATCTGCTCATCCTGTTGTCTTTCAGCAATGAAGCGACGGAAAACACCTAACGCCTCACGGTATCTTCCCCGCTTGAGGAGAAAATTACCCACGCTCATCACGTCTGCAGAATCGACCCGTAAACGATCCTCTGGTGTTTCAAAATCAAGATAGCATTCGCTCGCCCCGGCCAAATCTCCAGCAGCGACTGCCGGACAAAATTTTTGTAACGAAGAAAGCGACGATTGTTCTCTGCTCGTTTTTTTCGTCCAACTATGGCGCAGTTGATAATAACGATCGGCGCCCCAGGCCACCCCCAAGCCACCCATGAAACCGCCGATATGCGCTCCGTGAGCGACTCCGCTTCCGGTACTGGAGGTCAAGAGAAAAGGCAGCAGGTTGTCGAGCAGCAGGTAAATGCCCAGGACCAATCGGGCGGAGAGATAGACGCTGGTCATCAGGAAGGGAAAGAAAAACAGAAAACAACGCACCCGGTTACGGGGAAACCAGAGAAAATAACAACCGAGCACACCGGAAATCGCTCCGGACGCCCCGATCAGCGGCACCTGTGAATTCGGCGCAAACAGTGAAAAGAACAGGGTCGCGACCAGACCGCATCCCAAATAGGTCAGCAGATAACGGCAGCGGCCGAGGCGAAATTCAACATTGTCACCGAAAATATAGAGAAACAGCATATTCCCGGCCAAGTGCATGAACCCACCGTGCAGGAACAGCGAAGTAAAGAGGGAAACCGACGAAAACTCGGCCGGACGAAAGCCATACTGAAAAACCAGCAGATCATAGACGCTGACATGTTCATAAACGTTTCGTGCGCTGACCTTGCCGTAAACCCCCAACACTTGCAAATACTTGTGCAGTAACGGGTCAGTGAGATCAATTTTGCCGGCGACAGCGGGCAGGGTCACCAACAAATAAATCCCGATATTCACAGCGATCAGAACCCAGGTTACATAAGGGCGACCCGGAGGATTGGGAGTATCGGAAATCGGCAAAAACATCAAACCTCCAAAAAAAACGAGAGGAATTCGAAGCCATCATTCTAACACAGGTATTTAATCCAAGCTAAAGCGGAAGACTTGCCTTTCCAATAACTTCTCGCTATCTTCCGAGCGGGAGGACAGCGATGAACCTGCTTTATCTACTCGATCTGATCGGCACTGTCGCCTTTGCCGCCTCCGGGGCCTGGGCCGGGGTACGGCGCGGAATGGACCTGTTCGGTGTGCTGGTGCTGGGAATGGTCACCGCGATCGGCGGCGGCACCCTGCGCGACCTGTTGCTTGGCGACCTGCCCCCGTTCTGCTTGAAAAATGAAATCTACCTCTGGCTGCCGATTGGAGTGGCGCTGTCGGTCGTCATGATGCACCGTTTCTTGCCGAAAATTGAGCAACCGCTCCTCTACCTTGATGCCATCGGCCTCGGCACCTTTGTTGTCATCGGCACCGGCAAGGCCCTGACCTTTCATGCCGGACCACTCGGTGCCGTAATGATGGGCGTAATGACCGGAACCGCAGGCGGCGTCATTCGCGATGTCCTTTCCAACGAAGTCCCATTGATCATGCGCCGGGAAATCTACGCCTCGGCCTGCGTCGTCGGCGGAGTCCTGCTGGTTTTTCTGCAACGCACAACAGTCCCGAACGAATGGGTTCTGCTGCTCGCGGCAGGCAGCGTTATCCTGCTGAGATTGTTGGCAATCCACTTCAACTGGTCACTACCGAAGGCAAAGTGACCGGCACATCAAAAACTATTTTTCCAGGAGAGAATATTATGCATCAAGTCAAAATCAAAGGCTCGGAAAAGAGCTATCCCGTCGGCAAGATTGTCTGTCTCGGCCGCAACTATCTCGATCATATCCGTGAGCTGGGCAATCAGGTGCCGGATCGTGCCGTTATCTTCTGTAAACCGGCCAGCAGCATAATTCCCGATGGCGGAACCATTGAGATCCCGGATTATTCCCATGACTGTCATCATGAACTGGAGTTGGCTCTGCTGATCGGTAAATCCGGAAAAAATATCAGCACGCAAGACGCATTGAACTATATTGTCGGCTACGGTGTCGCCCTGGATCTAACCCTGCGTGACGTGCAGACTGAGCAGAGAGAGAGAGGGTTGCCCTGGGAAATAGCCAAGGGCTTCGACACCTCCTGCCCGCTGTCCGATTTTGTCGCCGCAGAGCAAGTCGACAATCCCAATAACATTCGCCTGACCCTCACGGTGAATGGGGAAATACGGCAAGAGGGCACCACTGCGCAGATGATGCGTTCAGTAGAACAGATCATCGCCGAAATCTCCAAATTCTACACTCTTGAAGAGGGGGACATCATCCTGACCGGTACCCCGGCCGGGGTTTCAGCGATCGAGAGCGGCGATCAACTGGTTGGAGAGATTGAACAGGTCGGCAGCCTGCGGTCTACCGTGGCATGAAACCAGGCATTGCCCTGATCGGGCCGGGGAAGCTGGGCTGCGCCCTCACCCACTTATTGAGCAAAGCGAGCTATCCGATTGCGGCGGTTATCGGTCGTGATCGTCAACGCGCCAGTGAAGCCTGCGAATTTATCGGTTGCTCCGGCAAGATTGCCGGCAGCGAGTTAAGCTTGGCAAAAAAAGCCGAGATTCTCCTGCTGGCCGTGCCGGACGATCAGATTTCAATCCTGGCACAACAACTTCACGATCAGGCAATCCCCACCGAGGCAACAACACTCGTCCATTTCAGCGGCCTGCAGCCGGCCGGCATCATGCGAACCGGCCAATCGGCAACAGCAGTCCTGTCGATCCACCCGCTGCTGCCCTTTGCCGACCGCCAACTCGCGGTTGCGCAACTGCCCGGTTGCCCTTGCGCAATCGAAGGGGACAAAGGGACCGAGCAACTCGGACTGGAGTTGGTCGCAGCTTTCGACGGACGAGCATTCAGCATAAAGAGCGATAAAAAAGCGCTCTATCATGCCGCAGCCTGTATCGCCTCCAATTATTTTGTCACTCTGGTCGCAACTGCGACTGAGCTGTTGCACGACTGCGGCATTGAGCCGAAACAAACGACCCGACTGCTGCTACCGCTGCTGCAAACAACCTTGGCTAACATTGATCAGCTGGGAACCGAACAGGGGCTTACCGGTCCCATCGTCCGTGGGGATGCAGGGACGGTGACGGCCCATCTAAAGGCCCTGGAAAACTCGGCCCCAAGACTTCTCCCCGTATACCGTTTACTTGCCGAACAAACTCTTCAGCTGGCAAAAACTTCCGGTCGCCTGACCGCTCAGCAAGCAGAGTCCATAGCGAAGTCACTTTGATCACATCCCCGTCCTGATTCAAGTTTTTTCATTTTCCTTATTGCATATTAAAGCTTCCCAAGATATTATTCTTGTTTCACTGGGATTATTTATCTGGCCGTTATAACCTTCGGGAAAGGGTGCCTGGTAGATATGCAACGAATTTACTATAAAGATAGAATCTTCAACGTGGAGGCTCTCCCGTCCGAGATAAGCCTTCTGGTTGAGCTGATAAACCTTTGCAACGATCGAGAGGCTTCCTTTGAAAAATTCTCGGTGGCGATCAAGAAAGACGCCGGTCTGACTGCAAAGTTTCTGAAGATCGCCAATTCTCCGGTTTATCGGCAGTGGAATGACTTTATCGATCTGCGTCGCATGCTCATTGTTCTGGGCATGCGAAATGTTCATAAAATCATTATCACCAGTTGCCTCCAGCAGTTTTTCTCGAAATTCTCTAAATCTGCCAACAGCCTTCATCACACCTGGCTTCGTTCACTGATTTGTGCCCACCTGGCGGAGAAATTTGCCGATCTGACCGGTTATAAAAAACCTGAAGAGGCCTATCTCGCCGGGATCCTGCACCAGATCGGTATCCTTCTTCTCCTGATCAACCATGAGGAAAATTATCAAACGGTTCTGGATCACTATTACGCTGCCGAAAATTTCTGCGAACGGGAAAGAGACAATTATGGCATTGATCACTGCGAGATCGGCTCGGCACTGGTTGAAAGTTGGAACCTGGATTCCTTGCTCGCCGGTGCCATTCGCTTTCAGCGGGCCGACACGCATGAGCTTATCAACGCTCCTGTGTTGCTGAGAATCGTTGCCGCAGCCCATTCGGTAACGACAAAAATCGGCACAGAACATAACGCAACCGACCTGAGTAAAGCGGCCCTCCTTTTAGGCGTTACTGAAGACGCTATCCAGACATGTCTCAGCACCGCGCTTGAGGAGGGGGAACAACTCTTGATCGAACTTGGGTTTTCCATCAACCTTAATTCGGCGACCGGCCAGATGCAATCTGAGCCGGATACAAACCACACACTCAAGAGCACAGAATTTTCCGAGCAGATTAAAAATTTGACGCTGGCACAATGTTTTTCCCGGGGTGAGAGCAAAAACAAAGCTGCTTTTATTAAAGAGCTCCGCATGAGTTTCGACCTGTTATTCAACCTGCAAAACCTCCTTTTCATTTCCCCCGACGAAACACATCAATGTCTCACGGCATTTAATGACCTGAAGACCTGCACGCTGGATGAAATCAAATTCAGCCTTCAGGATCACCATAGCGTCATTATTAAATGCTTTACTGAACAACGGAAATTAATCTCTCTGGAACAGCAATGCTCCATTGTTGATAACCAACTCATCCGGATTATGGGAAGCGAAGCTGCTCTCTGTCTGCCAATCTCCTCCGACAATGAAAATCTCGGGGTCCTGGTCATCGGTATTGCGCGCAAAGAAGTTAATTATCTCGAGGAAATAGCCGCCCTCATCGACATGCTGACGCATGAAATCAGCAGTAAATATCTCGCCCTGAATGAAACCGAGACCTCTTCGCAAAGCATCAGTTTCACTGACTTCAATAAACTCGTCCATGAGGTTAAAAACCCTCTGACGATTATCAATAACTACCTTTACATTCTCGGCAAGAAACTGACCGATGGCCATGCGGCCGAAAAAGAAATTAAATTCATCAGTGAAGAGATAGGTCGGGTCGGTAAAATCCTCTCTAAAGCAACAGAGCCGAACTCTTTTATCGGCGCGGGTGACAGCAAAGTCAATATCAACAACCTACTGGTTGAACTGGACAATTTTTTTAAAAATTCTCTCTATGCAGAGAAGAAAATTCAGTCAAAACTGAACCTTGAAACCGGTATTCCTCCCGTACCATGTCCAAAGAACGATCTGAAGCAAATCATTATCAATATTATCAAGAATGCGGTAGAGGCATTGCCGGAGGAAGGTCTGATTGAAATTGCCACGCGTGATCATTGCTTTCAAAACGGGCATGAATACCTCGAAATTTCAATCAGAGATAATGGCCCCGGCATTGATAATGCTATTTTAAAGAATCTGTTCACACCGGTTGAGAGCACCAAAAAAGGACACTCCGGCCTGGGCCTGGCAATTGTCAGCGAATTGATTGCCGAGATGTCCGGCAATATCTCCTGTTATTCCAACCGGAATCGCGGAACAGAATTCATCATTCATCTCCCACATGCCGTCGCCGACAAGTAGAAATGGACACTTTTGACGTGACACAACGCCGACAGAGAACCGGAACAGCACAACCTATCAATGTCTTGATTGTTGATGATGATGCCGGTATCTGCAACAGCATCAGTGAGATTCTCTCCTCGACCGGTTTGACCCCGACGACAGCAACCGGCGGACTGGCGGCCATCAATTGTCTGGAAAAACAGCATTACGAACTGGTTTTACTCGACTTGAACATGCCCGACATTGATGGCGTAGAGGTCATGAATCATGTCAACAACAATAAGATAGAAACAAACGTCATCATTGTCAGTGGCGAGCTTGAAATTAACAAGGCCATTCACGTCATGAAGAATGGCGCCAAAGATTTTATCAGAAAACCATACTCTCCCGATGAGTTACTCTTTTCGATCAAGAACGTGCTGGAAAAACGTGCCTTGGAAATCGAGAATCGGGAGATGATCGAAAAAATCAAAGAATCAGAAGCACTGCACAAGTTCATCGTCCACCATTCTCCGGACTTGCTATATATGCTCGATAAAGACGGTTACTTCTCCTTCGTCAACAAAAACCTGATCAAGAACTTGGGCTACAGCCAAAATGAGGTGATCGGCAAACACTACCGCAATTTCATTTATGCCGAAGATCTCGATCGTGCCGACCATTTTATCAATACAAGCATTCTGCCTAAAACAATGAAGAACGTTGAGCTCAGACTTCAATGCAAGGACGATAAGGCAATCATTCACGTTGAAGTCAGATCCGTTCAGGTTGAAATGAACTTAGCCGGTAACTACCGGCTGGGCAGAAGAAAAAACACCGGCAACCGGGGAGAAAGTGAACACTTTATCGGCACCTATGGGGTTGTCAGAGATATTACCGAGAAGAAACGCTCAGAAGAGATTATCCGTTTTCAACATAACCATGACCTGTTAACGGGGTTGCCGAATCGCAATCTTTTTAATGATCGCATCTCCGCGCTGCTGAGCCACGCAAAACGGGAAAATAAAAAACTGGCAGTCCTTTATATCGACATCAACAGGTTTAAACTGATCAACGATTCTTACGGACATATGGTTGGTGATAAAGTACTCCAATCGGTTGCTTCTCGTCTGAAAAACTGTACCCAGAAAGGAGACACTCTGGCGAGAATCGGCGGAGATGAATTTATCCTGCTCATCCCTGCAGTCGACTCGGAAGCTGATGTCAAAGCTATCGCCAACAAAATCATCCATGAAACCAGCCATCCCTTTAATCATGATAACCATAAAATTCACGTGACCCTGAGCATCGGTGTTGCCATCTATCCCCAACATGGCGACACAACGGAACAGCTGATAAAGAATGCAGACATTGCCGTCTGTAATTCAAAATCAACCAGCAAAAGCAATATCAGCATATATCATGACGGTCTGCAGAACAGCCAAAGCAACAAAGTTTTCACTGAGAACTTGATTCGAAGTGCCATCAATGACGACCAGGTAGTGATCCATTACCAGCCACAAATTGACCTTGATTCCGGTCGACTCCATGCGGTCGAAGCATTAGTCAGAATAAACTCTCCAGAGCATGGATTGGTGCCCCCAGGCACCTTTATTGAAATTGCCGAAGAATCCAACCTTATCAATGAGCTCGGTGATAGTATTTTGGGGAATATTTTTCAGGAAGCAAAGAGCTGGGCCGCTCGAGGGATCAACATACCGATTTGCATCAACATATCCGCGGTGCAACTGGCCATGGACGGTTTTGCCGATTACTTGATCAGCAAAATTAAAGACTACAATTTGCCATTGGATATTTTTGAAATTGAAATAACCGAAAATGTCCTCATCCAAAACATGGAAATGACTCTGGCAAACATCCTGAAGTTGACCGGTCAGGGCATCGACATCGCCATTGATGATTTCGGTACCGGTTATTCTTCCCTCAGCTATTTGGACCAACTTCCTCTCCACACCCTGAAACTCGACAAATCGTTTATTAAGAAAATCAGCAAACCCTCAGATGACAACACCATCATTCCGGCAATGCTGACCCTCTCCAAGGGCCTTAAGATGAACTTTATCATCGAAGGAGTAGAGCACGAATCCCAACATGACTACTTGAAATTATTGGGATCCTGTATCTCTCAGGGCTATTATTACAGCAAGCCGATCACCGGGCCGCAATTGATCAATTTCATCGAGGGTTACGACCGCCGGCGATTCAGTCAATAAAAAAGGGCGCCGGACTCTTACCTGTCCGGCGCCCTGACTCGTTTCCCTTATGAAAACTTGAGCGCCCCCATCCGGAGTTTCCGGATGGGCGCCGACTCAGACTATGCGCTTTCCGCCAGTGCAGCATGGGCTGCCGCCAAACGGGCAATCGGCACCCGGTAGGGTGAACAGGACACATAATCCAGGCCGATGTCATGAAAGAACGTAACACTCGAAGGCTCTCCGCCATGCTCACCGCAGATCCCCAGTTTGAGATCCGGACGGGCCTGACGACCCTTTTCACAACCCATCCGCACGAGTTGACCGACCCCGGCCTTATCCAAAGCGACAAAAGGATCGCGAACAAAGACGCCACGTTCAATATAATCGGGGAGAAAACGCCCGGCGTCATCCCGTGACAAACCGTAGGTTGTCTGCGTCAAATCGTTCGTACCGAAGGAGAAGAAATCGGCCTGCTGGGCAATCGTGTCTGCCATCAGGGCCGCACGTGGCAATTCGATCATAGTTCCGACCAGGTAGTTCACCTTAACTCCGAAACGCGCACAGACCTCTTCCGCAACTTTGACGACATTTGCCCGCAGAATTTTCAATTCATTCACATGACTGACCAGGGGGATCATAATTTCCGGGACGATCTCAAACCCTTCATTTTTGACCAGTTCACAGGCCGCTTCCATGATCGCCTGCACCTGCATGTCGTAAACTTCCGGATAACTGACCCCCAGACGACAACCCCGATGTCCAAGCATCGGGTTGAACTCATGCAGCTGTTCTACGTGTTCCTTGACTTCGGAGAAACGTACTCCGGCAACCGCCGCAAGCTCAGCGACGTCATCATCAGTTTGCGGCAAAAATTCATGCAAAGGCGGGTCGAGCAGACGAATCGTCACCGGCAAGCCTTTCATCTCCCGGAAGATCCCGAGGAAGTCGCTCTTTTGCATCGGCATAATTTTCGCCAGAGCACTTTTTCGTCCTTCCAGGTTTTTGGCGAGAATCATTTCACGCACCGCCTGGATGCGATCACCTTCAAAGAACATATGCTCGGTCCGGCAGAGTCCGATCCCCTCAGCACCAAACTCGCGGGCAACCTTTGAATCGTGTGGGGTGTCGGCGTTGGTCCGTACCTTGAGACGGCGGAACTGGTCCGTCCAGCCCATCAATGTGGCGAAACCACCAGTGACGCTCGGCTGCACCTTCGGCACATCACCGAGAATAACTTCACCGGCAGAACCATCCAGGGTCAACATGTCACCACGCTTGATCAGCACGCCTGACTTGGTGGTCAATTGCTGTTTTTCATAATCAATTTTCAAATCTCCACAACCGGCGACGCAACATTTTCCCATACCGCGGGCAACCACAGCCGCATGCGAGGTCATACCGCCGCGGGCGGTCAGAATCCCCTGGGCAGCGTGCATACCGTGGATATCCTCGGGGCTGGTTTCAACGCGAACCAGAATCACCTTCTTCTTCAAACGAGCTTGTTCTTCCGCTTCGTCGGCACTGAAAACCACGTGGCCACTGGCTGCTCCCGGTGAAGCGGGCAGACCTTTGGCAATCACCTGTTTCTCCGCAGCGGGATCAAGGGATGGATGCAACAATTGATCAAGCTGGTCGGGATCGATCCGCAGCACGGCCTCACGCTCACTGATCAGACCCTCTTCAACCATGTCGATAGCAATCTCGATCGCCGCTCGGGCGGTTCGTTTGCCCGTCCGGGTTTGCAGCATGTAAAGCTTGCCCTTTTCAATGGTAAACTCGATATCCTGCATATCGCGATAATGCTGTTCCAGCGTTTCACGAATCGTCACCAACTGCTGATAGCATTCCGGGAGGACATCTTCCAGCGCCGGCAGATCCCCTTCTTTGTACTTGGCTTTATTGATCGGCTGCGGGGTGCGGATACCGGCAACCACATCCTCACCTTGGGCGTTGATCAGGTATTCACCGTAAAAGTAGTTTTCACCCGTTGAGGGGTCTCGGGTAAAAGCCACACCGGTGGCACAATCATCCCCCATATTGCCGTAAACCATCGACTGGACATTGACAGCGGTCCCCCATTCGGCGGGGATGTCATTCAGCTTACGATAGGTAATTGCCCGCTGGTTCATCCAAGACCCGAAGACGGCACCGATAGCCCCCCAGAGTTGCTCTTCCGGATCTTCCGGAAATCCCTGCCCCAGTTCATCCTGAACCTTCTTTTTAAACAGTTCAACAAGCTGTTTGAGATCAGCCGCGTTCAGATCGGTATCCAGCTCAACACCACGATCCTCTTTCATCTTTTCCAGAAGGCTTTCCAGAATTTCGCCATCCATCTCAAGAACGACATTGGAATACATCTGGATGAATCGTCGGTAGGAATCGTAGGCGAAACGCGGATCACCACTCTGATCGATAATCCCCTGCACAGTCTGATCGTTGAGACCGAGGTTGAGAACCGTGTCCATCATCCCCGGCATCGAAGCCCGCGCACCGGAACGGACTGAAACCAGCAGCGGCTGCTGCGGATTACCAAACTTTTTACCCATCATCGCTTCGATTTTACCGAGGCATTCCTTGACCTGCTCGACCAAGCCTTCCGGATAGTGACGGTTGTTCTTGTAAAAATCGTTACAAACTTCTGTCGTCAGAGTAAAACCTGCCGGGACCGGCAAACCGATAGAAAGCATTTCGGCGAGGTTGGCACCCTTGCCACCGAGAAGATTCTTCATCTCCCCAGATCCCTCCACTTGATCTTCACCAAAAAAATACACGTACTTCGTCATTGAGCGACTCCTCTTCTCTGTCTCGTCCAAATTGTAACAATAAAAAAAGGCCGGAAAATGAATCAGTTATCGAGGGGGGACTTGCTCACAAAAAATGGACAAACCGGTAGCGCAGCTATCAGAATAACTTCTAA
>JAUVEB010000247.1 GCA_030595055.1 Desulfuromonadaceae bacterium | reverse complement strand
ATCAGCGGAGTTTACGGCAGCCGACGGATTCTCAACGGCGAGTCCCGGCGGCCGCACTTTGGCGTCGATATTGCCGCGCCGACCGGAACCCCGGTCAAGGCCCCCGCAGGTGGCCGCGTGACCCTGGCCCACAAGGGGATGTTCTTTTCCGGTGCCACGCTGATTATTGATCATGGTCACGGACTGTCTTCCAGCTTTCTCCATCTCCGGCAAATTCTGGTCAAGGAAGGGCAACTGGTCACCCAAGAGCAAAGGATTGCCACCGTGGGGGCGACCGGGCGGGTCACCGGCCCACACCTTGACTGGCGGATCAACTGGTTCGAACAACGCCTCGACCCGGCATTGCTGGTTCCCGACATGCCGGGCGGCTGAGGCCTCCCCTCCGCCTGTGGATTGTTTTTCGTTCCCGAGACCACCTGTGCTCAAATCATCTGACACCCTCTGACCTGAGACCTTATATGGCCCAGTTTGAATTAATATCCGACTACCAGCCGAGCGGTGACCAGCCACAGGCGATCGAAGAACTGGTTGCGGGGATTGAGCGCGGCGACCGGCACCAGGTACTGCTCGGCGTCACCGGCTCGGGGAAGACCTTTACCATGGCCAACGTGGTCGCCCGATTGCAGCGACCGACCCTGGTGCTGGCCCACAATAAAACCCTGGCGGCACAGCTCTACGGCGAGTTCAGGGAGCTGTTTCCCAACAATGCCGTCGAATACTTCGTCAGCTACTACGATTACTACCAGCCGGAAGCCTACGTCCCCTCAACCGATACCTTCATCGATAAAGACAGTTCAATCAACGAGGAGATCGACAAGCTGCGCCACAGCGCCACCCGCAGTCTTCTCACGCGCCGCGACGTGCTGATCGTCGCCTCGGTCAGTTGCATCTACGGCCTCGGCTCACCGGAAGCCTACTACGGCATGTTGGTGAATCTGCAGGTGGGGATGGAACTGGATCGCAACCAGTTCCTGCACAACCTGGTCGACATCCAATATGAACGCAACGATATCGACTTCCACCGTGGTACCTTCCGGGTGCGCGGCGACAGCGTCGAGGTTTTTCCGGCCTACGAGGAAAAACGCGCGTTGCGCATCGAATTTTTCGGCGACGAAATTGACGCCATCAGCGAGATCGACCCGTTGCGCGGCCGGGTCATCGATCGTCTCGACCGCACCGGCATCTTCCCTGCCAGCCACTACGTTTCCACCAAGCCGACCCTTGAGCGATCGATCAAGGAGATCCAGGATGAACTGCAGCAGCGTATCCAGTATTTCAACGAGCGCAACATGCTGCTCGAGGCGCAGCGGATCGAGCAGCGCACCCTGTTCGATATCGAGATGATCGAGGAGATGGGCTACTGCCAGGGGATTGAAAACTATTCCCGCTTTCTCGACGGCCGTCGGCCCGGCGAGCCGCCGGCAACTCTGCTTTCCTACCTGGCGGACGATGCATTGATGTTCATCGACGAAAGCCATGTCAGCGTCAGTCAGGTCGGCGCCATGTATCGCGGTGATCGCTCACGAAAAGAAACCCTGACCAACTACGGCTTCCGCCTGCCGAGCGCACTCGACAATCGACCGCTGATGTTTGAAGAATTCGTCGAACGCCAGCCGCAGACCGTCTATGTCTCGGCCACCCCCGCAGATTATGAGATGGAAAAAGCCGACGGGGTCTTTGTTGAGCAGGTGATCCGTCCGACCGGGCTGGTCGACCCGCCGATCGAAGTGCGCCCGGCCGGCGATCAGGTCGACGACCTGATCGAAGAGATCCGCACCACCACCGCGCACAGCGAACGAGTGTTGGTGACCACCCTGACCAAACGGATGGCCGAAGACCTGACCGGCTACCTGAAAGAGCTCGGCATCCGCGTCAACTACATGCATTCCGATATCGACACCCTCGAGCGGGTGCAGATCATCCGCTCCCTGCGTGCCGGGGAGATCGACGTACTGGTCGGCATCAACCTGCTGCGCGAGGGGCTCGATATCCCCGAAGTTTCGCTGGTAACGATCCTCGATGCCGACAAAGAAGGCTTTTTGCGCTCGGCCCGTTCGCTGATTCAGACCTGCGGCCGCGCCGCCCGCAACGTCAACGGTCGGGTGATTATGTACGGCGATAAAATCACTAAATCGATGCAGGCCTGCCTCGACGAAACCGAACGCCGTCGCGCCAAGCAGCTGGCCCACAACAAAGAGCACGGCATCACGCCACAGTCGATAAAGAAATCGCTGCGCTCGATCCTGGATGATATCTCTTCCAAGGATCACGTCGAACTGCCGTTGGTGGCGGAAGACCTGGCCGCCTACGACAACCCGGATGAGTTGAGGAAACAGATCGCCGACCTCAAAGAGCAAATGCTCGAAGCGGCTGCCGATCTCGACTTTGAAAAGGCGGCGGAACTACGTGACCGCATGCTGGTGCTGGAGAAGCGGGAATTGGTGTTACGCTGCTAATATCCCGTTAAATTACCAAACAAATTTCACCAGTTGTAGCATTCCATCATGCAAGCACCTCCAGTAAATATTTGTTTCAACGAGATTTTTTCGAATAGAGCCAGACTCGGAATTTGTAAAATTGTGGCAACTGCTCAACACTATCAGATCAGCAGAAAAAACGCCTGTCATCCCTTAAGTGCTGCTATCAGGAATCCGGTCTTTCTGTCTTTTAAAATCTGGATTCCGGCTAAATGACAGCGGAATATACTGACGCTATTTTTGCAGGATTAGGACCGCCGAATGGTTATTTGGCAAGCACGAATAGAGAAATGTGTCACACCCAGAACTGCCGTACTTTTTGGCGAGCCACAACTTTTCCAAAAAGTTTGTAGTTGCCTATCTCCCTCCTGATTCTACCTAAGGGGATGGCCGGATTAATGCGATGTGCCGCTGCAAATGCACGGGCA
>JAUVEB010000014.1 GCA_030595055.1 Desulfuromonadaceae bacterium | reverse complement strand
TTTTCGTAGGTTTGAGAGCGAATAGCACCGCTATTTGTCGAAAACGTACGGAAATATGAACCGATCAGACGGTTTCGCAGTAGGTTCTTGTATTCTCGGACAGGCTCCTAGCGGTACGGATTATCTTCCCCCTGATCAGAGCGACGCCTGCATCTTGCAACAAGCCGGATTTGCCCGCTCCGCCGGGCAAACAACAAAGGACGATCGAAGTGATCGCCCTTTGTTGTTTGCTTTGGCTGGTAGATACGGATCAGGCACTGCCGTAGGAGTGCAGACCGGAAAGAACCAGGTTAACACCCAGATAGCAGAAAATCGTCGCAGCAAAACCGAGAATCGACAGCCAGGCGGCACGACGCCCGACCCAGCCGCGGGTGAAGCGGGCATGGATAAACGCAGCATAGATAAACCAGACGATCAAACTCCAGGTTTCTTTCGGATCCCAACTCCAATAGGTTCCCCAAGCGTAATTGGCCCAGGCAGCACCGGTGACAATCCCCAGGGTCATCAGCGGAAAACCGATCATGATGGCCTGGTAGTTGATATCATCAAGAATTCGGGTCGACGGGAAGAGGCCGAGCAAACCACCCATCGGCTTTTCCCCTTGATGCTTTTCTTCCTTGCCGATCTTCATCAGGTACATGATTGAGACCCCGCAAGCGACGGCAAATCCGGCATAGCCGAGGAAGCAGGTAATAACATGGTAGGTCAGCCAGTTGCTCTGCAGGGCCGGGACCAGGGGATCGATGTCGGCGTTGAGCCACATCTGCGCCCCCACCATGCTGAACAGGGCGAAAGGCATGACAAAAGCACCGACCGAGCGTTGCTTGTACTTCCAGTCGAGCAGCAGGTAGACCAGAACGATTGACCAGGAAAAGAACACCACTGATTCATAGAGATTGGTCAGCGGGACCCGACCATCTTCACCGAGAACCTGATAGGACTCATACCAACGTAGCCCCAGGGCTGCTGTATGGGCAATAAAACCACCGAAAGACGCCAGGGTGGCAATCAGCCCAAGCGTGTTATTACGGGCGGCGAGGTAGAGAAAGAACAAGACCATCGCAACAAAATAAATGATGGTCACGAGATTAAATATTTGCCCACTAAATTGTCCACTATCCATAATTTATCCCTCCTTCACGATGGATTTATTTTCAATTGTTGCTTCCAGTTTCTCGCTCAGGTCGTCAAACGCCAGGGAGAAACCGGGCTGATTCCGGTGAGCATTGGCGACAATCTGTACCTTAGTTCTGCCGCCGTCATCTTCCAGACAGACCCAGAGTCGCCGGTGAGAAAAGAAGAAGGCGGTCAGGGAACCGAAGACCATCAGAATGCAGCCGAGCCAGACGACTTCTACGCCCGGATCTTTGGCAACCTGCAGACCGGTATACTGCGGGTCGTCATGGTCAATTAAGGCAAAGCTGAAAAGACCGCCCCGCTTGACATCGATCTCGGGATAATTTTTCCAGACGATAAAGGGTCTGCCGTGTTTGCCATCGGGGGTGTTGACATGCAACTGCATCGCCGGTCCGAACTTACGATCATTCAGAGTGAAACTAGTCACGGCGAAAGCATGGCCGTTCGGCAGTCTGATATGTTCCCCTTGGCGGGCGTTGAAGTTGAATGCTTCACCGGTTTTGTTGACGGTAACTTTGACCTTGAAGACCGGCTTGCCGGTGGAACCATAGCTCGACTGATAAAAGGTAAGCCCTTTATAGGTCAGCGGATCGTTGACCTCGATCCTTTTGCGCAGAATCTCTTTGCCGTTTTCGAGGATCACCAGATTGCTGTTGTAATCTTTGGGACGGTTACCGCCGGGATAATAACTGATATCAAAATCTTCACAATATACGGTGAAGTCGAGATCGATCGGCAGTTGACCGGAGTGTGCCCAGACCCGATTGGTCGAAGTCCCTTCAGCGATATTGACGTAAGCTTTGTAGCCCCAGATATTACCGATAACGGCGCCGGCCATGACGATCAGGATCGACAGGTGGGTCATATAGGCACCAAAGCGCGAATAAATTCCCTTTTGCGCAAAGAGAAAAATTTTCCCGTCGCTTTCGCTGCGGATGGTTTTGGCAAATTCTTTCCCGAGGAAAGAGCTGAGGCGTTCCGCCAGCTGCTCTTTTTCCTCTTTGCTGTTCATTTCAAGGCGGTTGGCTGAATTTTTCAGGGTGCCGGGGGTGGCGACCAGCATCGGTTCTTTGACGAATTTCCAGACCCGCGGGAAATTCTTGATTGAACAGCAGATCAGGTTGACGCTGAACAGCCCCAGCAGACCGATGAACCACCAGGAATGGTACATATCGATGAACTGCAAATTGACGAACAGCTCGTAATAGGACTGGCCGTATTCGCGGATATATTCTTCGGCCGGGGCATTTTGCTGCAGAACCGTCCCGATGATCGACAGCAGAGCCAGCAACAGCATGATAAAAAGGGTTAGTTTCAGGGAACAAAAAAAGTCCCAAATGCGATCGGTATAGCTATCTTTTTTCTCTGTCAAAGCAGAATTCTCCTATAATCTCTCGTCATCCAAAAAGATGACACATTTGGTCATCATAGCCAGCAAAGCTGGCCGCCGTCAACCTGAGAGAAAGCAGGATTTTACATCAGCAGGACAGTGGTACGAATACTCTGAAGGGCTTGGTATGAAGTTGTTGAGAGGCTTGCGCGGATGGCCGGTGAGGATTGTAAATCGACCGGCGGTGACGCAAATATGGCGCCGGGACGATGCTGAGGTTCCGCTTGGCGCGAGCTGTTGAGTAACGGTTGGGAGAATTTGTATGAACTGTAGATTTCCGGTCCACCGAGATCCTGGTGGTTCGGGCTCCCCTGATGGCAGGCCCTGTTCGGACAGCTGACAATGACCTCAGGTTCTATCGTGATCGCGTGACAGTTGTTGACCCTGATGACCGTTAGATAGCCATCTTCGACCTGAGTCGGGCAAGCGAAGACATTCTGCAAGCTGCCGCTGATCAGCACGAAACCGATCAGAACCGTGAATAACAGAAATTTTTTGATCTTGGTGCGTTCCGCCACGTCAGCCATCTTCCTTGAAAATGAATTTGTGACTATAGCCTGTCAGTGATTTTTTACGCAAGTGAAATGCCGTTGACGTTGACAATCTCTGGAAAATCGGCAGTGACTTTTGCGGCCTTGTCGGGGACTTCAGAAATCCTGCGATATGATACAAGAAAATCTTTTATAGCCCGGTTTCCTGCAGTTGTCTTATTGCTGTTTCCTGTTCTGCCGTCAGTGATTTCGGAACGGCGACTTCAATAACGGCAAAGAGGTCACCAGCCGACCTTCTGCCCGAAGCGGCTACACCAAATCCCCGCAACCTGATTTTTTGTCCCGGCTGCAGACCTGCCGGAACTTTCACCCGTTTGCCGGCACCGAGAGTCGGCACCTCTACGGTTGTGCCGAGGCAGATGCCGCTGAAAGGGATGTAAACCCTGACCAGCAGGTCGTTCCCCTCGCGGCTGAAAAGTGGGTCGGATTCGACCTCAATCTGTAAGAACAGGTCTCCGGTGACCCCTCCTCTCGGGCTGACCCCTCCCTTGCCGGAAACCCGGAGTTTGGTCCCCGTTTCGATCCCGGCCGGGATGCGTACCTTGATCTGCTCAACCTTACCGTCACTGCGGTAGTCGATACGCCGCTCCCCTCCCTGTACCGCGAGACGGAAAGGAATACTGATCTGCATGGAGTAATCCTGCCCTTTGCTCGGCCGGCGTTGAGCGCTTCTGCCGGGCCCTCCACCGAACAGCTGGCTGAACAGGTCTTCACCGCCGGTACTCCCGAAGATGTCACCAAAATCCATGTTGCGGAAAATATCTTCCCGGCTAAAACGCTGGTGGAAATCGCTGGCGCCGAATTGATCGTATTGGCTGCGTTTTTCCGGGTCCGAGAGGACGGCATAGGCTTCAGTAATCTGCTTGAAACGTTCTTCGGCACTTTTATCCCCCGGATTACGGTCCGGGTGGTATTTCTGTGCCAGCTTGCGGTACGTTTTCTTTATCGTTGCGGCATCGGCAGTGCGCTCGATACCGAGAGTGACATAGTAATCCTGAGCCATGAAATATTCTCCTGAGATACTCTCGCAAAAAACCTTGAGATGGCTAAGCAAAAATTTCGCCTACAAGGCTTAGTGGTTTTTCAGGAGGGAAGGCATACATAGAATCTTGAAAAACCACTGTAACGTAGGGGGCGGACTTCTTGCGACGCCATCATGTTTTGTTCTGACTGCAGCAACACTATAGAAAGCGCTTTGGCGAGCGTCAAGTAGAAGCTTCTCAACACCGGTCCGGTTTTCGGCTGCTTGACCTTTATCTCTTTAAGAGGGTAGTATTTCCGCCCAATTAAGATTCTTTTCTACACTTTTCAGAGGAGCTGATATGACCCGTGTTGTCATCGTCGGCGCCGGAATCTCCGGCCTGACTACCGCTTATGCTGTCGAGCAACTGGCTGAAAAAGCCGAACTTGAGGTCGAGGTACTGGTACTGGAAAAGCTCGATCGCACCGGCGGGAAAATCTGCTCACTTCAGGAGGATGGTTTTCTCTGTGAATGGGGCCCGAACGGCTTTCTCGACAACAAGCCGATGACTCTGGAACTCTGTGAGGCATTGGGGATCTCCGGAGAGGTGCTCCGTTCCGACGACAACGCCCGCAAGCGTTTTATCTATTCTGACCAGATGCTGCATCGCCTGCCGGAGAACGGCCTCTCTTTTCTTAAATCGCAACTGATCTCCTGGCCGGGGAAATTCCGCTTGGCCGGCGAGCTGCTGGTGCCGAAACGGATTGATTCCAGTGATGAAACCCTGGCTGAGTTTGGTCGTCGACGATTGGGGGCTGAAGCACTCAATAAGCTGATTGCGCCGATGGTCTCGGGGATTTTTGCCGGTGATCCGGAAACCATGAGTCTGAAAAGCTGTTTCCCGAAAATTTATCAGCTGGAGCAGGAGCATGGCGGCCTGATCAAGGCCATGATTAAGCTGGCGAAAAAGAAGAAGGCTGAGAAAAAGGCCGGTAAGGTCGTCGCCGGCGCGGCCGGGCCCGGTGGGGTTTTGACCTCTTTCCAGCGGGGGATTCAGCAACTTACCGATAGTATTGAAAGTGCTCTAAAAGGGCAGGTAAAAACCGGCAGCCGGGTTACGCGGGTCGTGCGGAAACAGGCTGGTTATCTGCTCCACCTGGAAAATGGTCAACAGCTTGAAACGGACATTCTGGTCAGTGCGGTTCCCGCTTATGCAGTTGCCGGGATGTTGGAAGAGTTGAGCGGGAAAACATCCGAACTGCTCAGGGAAATCCCTTATGCCGGCATGAACGTGGTTTGTTTCGGCTACCAGCGGGAAAAGCTGGCCCATAGTCTGGATGGTTTCGGTTACCTGATCCCCAAAGCTGAGGGGTGCAATATCCTCGGCACCTTGTGGGATTCGAGCATCTTCCCCAATCGTGCCCCGCAAGGGCAGGTGCTGCTCCGCTCTATGATGGGTGGAGCGACCAATCCGGACGCGATCGAGTTGACGGAAGAAGAGGTGAAAGATCGCACCATGGCTGACCTGCAGCAGATCATGGGGATTGATGCCGAGCCCGACTTTGTGCGGATTTTTCGTCACCGTCACGCTATCCCGCAATACACGCGCGGCCATGCCGAGCGACTGCTGGCGATCGAGGATTCCCTGGCCGATCAGCCCGAGCTGTTGTTGACCGGCAACGCCTTCTTCGGCATCGGGCTGAACGATTGTGTCAACGCGTCGAACCAGACGGCAGAAAAAGTGATTGCACAGCTCCGGAATCGTCACTGACCCTGAAACCCGGGCAATGAAAATGGACAGCGCAGCGCTCTTTTGGACCCCTGAGGGAACAGCTGTTTCAGTTCAGCGTTAACCTGGCAGCAGATTTCCGAAAATTCGCTGGTAATCGTCCCGAATCAGCTCCAGATGACCAAGGGTCGAATCGATATTTTCTTGGATAACCGCTTGTGCCGCCGGATTGCTGACCTCACTGAGCAGCTGTTTCAGCACTTCGGCGACTTCCTCTTCCATTTTTTGTGCGAGCTGCAGGGCTGTCTGTTCGTTCAGGCGCCCCATCAGCTGTGGATCGATAGCGGTCGCTGCTTGGCTGTCGGACATGTTCTTGACGAGTTCTTCGAAGGAGGGCAGGTCATCCCCGGGATAGACGGTATAGAAGGTCCGAGCATGTTCCAACTCTTCCTGTGCCAGCAGATTAAAATGGTAAATAGCCGCTTCGTCCTGCATGAAGCGGCTGGCTTGCTGATAGTAGTGCATGGCGTCAAGTTCCGCCTGCAGCATCTTCAGTAAGGCCTGCTGCAGCTCTGCATCTTTCATCGGCATTGCTCCGTAGATCAGTTTGTCAGGGTTTCATTGTTTCGCGGCAGAGACGGTTTCGCTTTCATTGTTTTCTGCATCCAAGGCATCTTTTTCCAGCTTTTCAGCAGAGATTTTCAGAGGAGAGAGGGAAAGCTGGCGTAATCCGCCGTGCTGGGAATTTTCGATAATGGTGACCGGTCCGTTCACCTCGTACTTGAACTCTTCCGTTGTC
Organism: Desulfuromonadaceae bacterium; assembly: GCA_030595055.1. Taxonomy (GTDB): domain Bacteria; phylum Desulfobacterota; class Desulfuromonadia; order Desulfuromonadales; family Geopsychrobacteraceae; genus Malonomonas. Next base: position 21,174 of record JAUVEB010000014.1, on the reverse strand, counting down.
TCGCCGAGGCTGAGGATAACCCCTTCTTTGATGGCGCCTAACGCATTAATTTTGGGATTTGTGGTGGGGTGTTCGGCATTTTTGAAACTGGTGAGTTCCTCGCTCAGCCCATCTCTCTCTTCCGCAAGGTCGACCTGGCGCTGCATTAAAATATCGATCCTCAGTTCAATCGCTTCCCGCAGTGCTTTGCGCACTGTTTCGAGCGGTTTTTTGTGGAGCAGCGGCAGAGTATCGATGATTTTTTTCAGCTGATAGGCGACACTTTTAAGCCGGATACGTAGATAATTGAGCCGGTCCGCTTCCGGGAAGTAGATACCTGCAGTCAGATGGGTTTTGCCTCCGGCCTTGGAACCGAAAATTTTTGCTTCGATGCCTTCCAGAGCGATCACCTGACCACCGGTAATCAGGCCCCTGGGGACGCTGATGCCACAAGTTGATTTAATCGTCGAGTTTCTGATTTCATTGTCGACCTGCACATTGCCCCAGCATTCGACGGTGACCTGGTTCAGGTAACGAGCCTTGAAATCACCTTTGCAGCGGATCAGGCCGCTGCCCATGCCGGCCATGGTGCCGATCGTGACCGGCCCGTCCGCTTCGATACGGCAGGCCCCGACGGCTCCGGCTATGTTGACTCCCTTGCTGGCTTTGATGTTGAAATCGTCCAGCACATCCCCTTTGATATCAACAAAGCCGTTGAAGTTGATATGGCCGACACTCAGGTCAACATCACCACTGACGACAAATTCTTCGGCGATCGACAGTCGGTTGTTTTCAAAAACCACCCGACCGGCCTTGTCAGCAATGGCCCGGGTGCCATCCTCACTGACAACAATCCCCTCCCCTACGGTCAGTTTGGCCGGTTGCCCGTCTTGTGGGGGAATTGGTATTCCGGTGATGGTTCTGCCGGGGATCCCTTTGGTCGGCAGATAGATGGTCCCGAGCAGCTGACCCGGTTCAATGTTGGTAAAACTCTGGATCGATTTGAAATCGACCCGGCCCTGTTGGTCTTCTTCAAGCTCGATTTTCTCGCTTCCGGTATCGACGAACAACTCAAAATAGCCATCTTCACCAGGGACAGGTGCCTTGCCCGTTCCCAGTAGAAAATTCTGTGGATCTTCACCACTGGCTGCTTCAGTGCAAAAAACAGCCAGTTGCTCAAGATCGAGCCCTTCCGAAATATCCTGTGTTTTCAGCAGGCCGATCAGTTCTGCCGGAGAAATGCTGTTTTCCAGGTCATGAACCTTGATACTGACTCGGCACTCAAAATGGTCGTTGTGAGCTTCGACACGTAGGTCGTAAGCATCATTATTGACCTCACGGAGCAGTTTTTTGCCGATTTCGGCATTTCGTTCTTTTGGCTCAGCCATCAAACATTCAATCTCTTGTTTTATGCTGGAAAATTAATTTTTACTATAATACCACGCTTATCGGATAAACATTGAATTTTTTTAAGTTTTAATCTGTAAAATAATAAAAATGTTAGTTTTTTGTTACGTCCGACAGGCTCCTTGACCTTGCTTGCCGCTCTGGTTATGCTCCAACATCGATTTTCCAGGAGGACACCGATGTCTGAGATTATTGAAAATTTCCAGCAGAATTTGGCCGAGGTCGGTTGGAGAGATCTGCGTATCCACATGCAACGTGATACCGTTATTCTGATCGATGCGGCTCTCGATTTAATTGATATCGCTGTCGCTGTAGCAGCAGACGATAAAGACCGGGTGAACGGTTGGATTGCCGCCGGACAGCTGCTAAAGCCAACGACCGAACAGATTGCCGCTTGGGAAACAACTTTGGATAAACCCTTTCGCATGCTGATTGTTCAGCCTTTTATCCTCGCACAAATGGTGGATAATGCCTGAAACTTTTGTTACTGACCTCAGCAATTATCGTTCGGCCGATGTCTTCAATCCCTGGGGTGAAGTCGATTCTGAACATGATGCCGGTGAGCAAGGGCCCCTGGTGCGATGCCGACAGCTGCAGCAGTACCTCAAAGAGCGGCTCGGCAGTGCGCAAACGCTCCTGCTGGCCGAGGCAATCGGCTACCAGGGAGGGCATTTCAGCGGCATTCCGATGACCTCGGAACGCCTGCTGCTGGGGGGACTGGCGCACAAGGGGTTATCTGCGGAGATGGTGTTTCGGACCCTGGAGCCGCAGCGCACCAGCCGCCCTGAGGTTCGCAGACTGGGATTCACCGAGCCGACGGCAACCATTGTTTGGGGGTTCCTCGCCGAGCAGGGGATCGATCCGCGTTCGGTGGTCTTGTGGAATGCCTTCCCCTGGCACCCCTATCAGTCAACGAAGGGCCTGCTCAGTAACCGGACGCCGAAAGATGACGAGCTGGTTGCCGGGCATCGGGTTTTACGGCAGTTGCTTGAGCTGGGGAAATTTACTCAAGTCATTGCCGTCGGCGAGAAATCGGCGGCGCAATTGCAGCAGCTGGGAATTGCCGCGGCCAAGGTGCGTCACCCAGCCAATGGCGGGGCTGGAAAATTCCGCAGCCAGATGCTTGAACTTCTGGGAGGGGAACGCTGATGGAATATCTGGGGGAGTTTCTGAACGTTGCTCCAGTACCATGTACACCATAATAAGTTCGATAACTATTCAGAATGGGTGCTGATTGCTCTCGGGATCAGGCCGGCAGTGGCAAGTCAATCATGAATTCGGTCAAGGAGTTTCGTATGCGCAGACTTTTACCGCTGATAATTATTGTGACCTTCGTGCTGAATGGCTGCAGCAGCGTTTATTATGGTGCTATGGAAAAAATCGGCATCCACAAACGAGATATTCTGGTTGATCGCGTTGAAGAGGCCCGGGACAGCCAGATGGAAACCAAGCAACAGTTTGCTTCAGCACTGGAGCGTTTCAACAGTGTCATCAACGTTCAGGGAGGTGAACTGGAGGAAAAGTACCGCGAACTCAAGAAAGAACTGGAAAAGAGCGAAGATCAGGCTGATGACGTTCGCCGGCGGGTGGCCGCGGTCGAAGATGTGGCCGAGGCGCTATTTGATGAATGGGAGTCTGAACTTGATCAATACAAAAGTGCCGGTCTGCGACGTTCCAGTGAACAGCAGCTGAAACAGACCCGGAATCACTATCTAAAATTGATCGGCGCGATGAAAAAGGCCGAGACCAAGATCGATCCGGTTCTCGATCCGCTGCGCGACCAGGTTCTGTTTCTCAAACACAACCTAAATGCCCGGGCGATCGCTTCAATACAGACAGAACTGACCCGGATCGAGACGGATGTTTCACGTCTGATCCGAGAGATGGAGATAGCGATGAAGGAAGCGGACAGCTTTATTCAAGCGCTGAGAGCCGAGTGACAACCCTCACCCGCTCTTGGCAGCCTCCGGCGAAACAGTCTGTTCAAGTATTTCCTGCATGCGTGGCTAAAAATTTATCCAGTTGATTCGCAAAAGATTTCCGATCAGTCTGGTTTAGCGCCGGCGGGCCACCCGTCTCTATTCCGCTGCCCCGTAGAGTGTCCATAAAATCCCTCATATTCAGACAAGCTCTAATATTGTCAGATGAATACAGTTCACCGCGGGGATTGAGAGCATGGCCGCCTTTTTCAATCACCTCCGCCGCCAAAGGAATATCACTGGTGATGACCAGATCTCCAACGCTAAGCCTTTTAACGATCTCTTGATCCGCAACATCAGAACCCGCTGCTACGAGAAGAAAATTAATGCGGCGAGATGGCGGTATGTGCATAGACTTGTTAGCGACAAGCGTCAGCTCCAGCTTTGTACGCTCTGCCGCTCTAAACAAAATATCTTTGATCACCACAGGGCATGCATCTGCGTCTACCCATATTTTCATTTCATGCCATTTCTATTGAGACAAGCAGGGCTACCATCGGATTTCAAGTCTCCGTTTTGCCTATCGTTGTTTCAGTTTTATTGTTTCAACGCACGCCTTAGTCCAGAATTTCACGTCCCATCCGAACCTATGCCTTTTTAGTGCATAGTGGTTTGTTGAATCTGTTTATTCCTTCGTAAGGGCAGAGAAAATCTAAATACGGTACCTTCTTCATGAGATGTTTTGAAATTTACTTTTCCAGCAAGTATTTGCTCACCAAATAACTTCATAGAATAGGTACCGATTCCTCTACCCGCACCTTCTTTTGTACTAAAGTTGCGCTGGAATATCCGTTGTGCAATATTTTCTGGAATAAATTGACTGTTCCAGACACAAAAAACCAGAAACTTATCTTTATCCCTCGCTGTCCATACTTTCACCGTACCGTTTTTTTCTGTAGCCTCCAGAGCGTTTGTAATCATATTGCATAGAACACGTAATAATAAGGAGGTATCCGTATTGACAGTCAGTGTGGGCCAAGATGGCGAAAATTGTAAATTCTTATTTATGGCAGCTGGATGGTTGCTGAAACAGGATTGAAGTTCTTCCAGTATATGAGTTGTCTTGACCTCATGTCGCAGTGGAATATAGGTGCAGGAGTCACTTTTTAAGAGACACCGTTGTATCTCAATTTCTTGTTTGAGACACAGTGATGATCGACGAATAATATTGACAAGATTTGATTGGCTGTTTTTTGAGTAAAGCAGTTCGCTTGCCCCAAGCAGTCCGCTCAGCATGTTGTTGATATCGTGGAAAAAAGTCCTTTCCAGCGCCGCACGATACTGCTGGAGGGTAATATCCTGCATGAAAAGTAAGAGAAATTTTGTCCCGTTTATTTTTATTGCTTGAGATCTAACCAAAAAAGCGATATCGATCGCCTTCTCTTCTCTATTAACTGTCAGGGCACAGATTCTTTCAGCGGGTTTGTCTTGGCTCAAGCTGGCAACTATTGCTATTGCGGCCCCACAGGTTGAACAATATTTTGTGGTACCACATCCGGCAGGTTCTTCATGAGCGTGAATGCATTGCAATGCTTCCCCTGGTCGTAATCCCAAAGCTTCAGAAGGATCTTCAATACCGAGCATCTTGAGGAGTGAACTGTTTAAAGAAACAATCTGCCGGTGTACATTTAAGATCAATAACAACCCGCTAATTAAATGGAGCAATCCAGTCATTACGGGGCTGTTGTTTACTGTTACAATTTCTGCAACAAGTTCTTTCTCACTCGCCCGTTCTGCCTCAGCAAAATATGTTTCCATTTGTTAAATATCCCCCCCCCGCAAAAATATTCATACTGATGTCAATTTTTCTCAGGATTTCACTACTGTCCGGTCATGATCGTGTCCTCATGGTTAATCTGCTCATCCGGGGCCGAGATACTCGGCGTTTTTGGAAAAATCCCGAGCACATCAGTTCCGGGAAAAAATTCTTTACCGACTTCCGATTGAAAAACTCTCTCTCTTCTACAACGAGTGCAAGCATGATGAAAGCAATAATGATGATCTCGCAAAAAAAGAATAATATGGCTAAGCACGATCCCCTTCCTGCTCATCGGCATTGCAACACCAGCGTGTCTCACCATCCACAACAACCTGTTTAACCTCATGGCTACGCCGGGCCTGACACAAAAACGGGTAGATCTGATCCAGCGACGGCAACGAATCGGGCTCCAGCACCTGAAAGGTGGCCGGGGCTCCAACGGCCAGTTGCCCCCCTTTCTCGATTCCCAGTGCCCGGGCACCGCCGAGAGTACTCATGTGCAGCAACTGCCGTGGATCGAGATCGCCATTAAACCAGTCCAGTGCAAACTCCATTTCATCCCATAACGACAGCGACTGATTGCTGGCCAGACTATCGGTACCCAGGGCCAGCGGCACCTTAGCACGCACATAGTCGGCCGCCGGTGCCACACCGGCATTAAGTCGAGCATTGGAACGCGGGCACAGCACCATGCTGCACCCGGCGGCAGCGACCTTGGTAATCTCTTGACCATTGAGATGCACACCATGCACCAGCAGCGTGTCGGCTTTAAGCCCTCCAGCCTGCTCAAGGACTTGCAGTGATCGCAGGTGGCGTGGTGGCGGCACATGGCTTTGCCAACCGATAAAGGGGTACAACTGCTCGGCCAACGGCCCGCGACTGTTCGCTAAAAATTCCACCTCATCGATAGATTCAGCCAGGTGGATCGAGGTGCGGATGTGCTTACTGGTGGTTTGACGATAGCTCTGTTTGAGTAGCTCAAGGCTGAGGGTGTAGGGAGAATGGGGCGCAGCCCCCCAGCGGGCTTGTGGCCAGGTGACCAGGCAGCGCTCCAACTGTTGTAATTGGTTGCAGACGCGGCCGGGATCTTGCCCCAGCACCTCGACAAAACAGCGCCCCGGCAGACAGGTGGCGATCTCGGCGACCAGATCTACAGTCGACAGAATGTCGCCCAGCTGACCGGTTCCGGTGGACAGTGCCTGCTGCAAACCGGCCCGCCACGACTGACGGTATCGCTCCAGATCATGCCCGAGACCCATCTTGACCCGGATCAGCCGCAGAATCCAGTCGGTGAAACCATCCTTGCTGTCAGCAACCTCTCCGGCCGCCTCGGCCCACTGTGCATAATGGCTGAGTTCGAGATGGGTATGGGCATTGATGAAAGCCGGCAACACAATGGCATCGCCGTAATCATGCTGCCGGGAACGAGGATAGCGTGATTCAAGGGTGGCAGCAGGTCCAAGGGCCACAATCTGACCGTCTTCAACCGCTATGGCACCCTGCTCCAGCGCGGGGCTGGAGACCGGAAGAAGATAGCGGCTGCGATACAGCGTCACGACCCCATTGAGGTCCACGCGGGGTTTCGCAATAGGACAAATAGGGTTTGATACTCCAGACACCGGTTCCAGATTCCTTTAAAGGGTTCCAGGAGGCTGTAGCATACGGGCTGAAAACATGTCTAGATAAATCTGTTTTCAAAACAGTCACCGCGTCCAGACAGTGCTAAGATGAATCTTGCCATTCGGCGACAACTGTAATATTCCTGTCCGGGCAGGTTTTTATCAGGACACATCCCGAGGGCCGAACACATCATGCCGTTTCATAAGCAAAATTATTACGCCTTCCTCTGGCATGCGGCATTCCTCGCCCTGGCGACGGCCTTCACCGACATCAACACCGTTCTTCCGTCTCTGGTTGTCAAGGCCGGTGGCGGAACAATCCTGATCGGTCTGCTCACCGCAATCATGGTCGGCACTCCCATACTGGGACAGCTGTTTTTCGCCAGCTACCTGCACCTGAAACCCCGCAAAAAAGTTTTTTTACTACTGGGGATCAACCTGCGCATCATTGCGCTGGCGGCCGTTGCCATGGTCCTGATCCACACCGAAACTTTTTCGAATGACACGCTCATCACCAGTGTATTCCTGCTCATGTTCGTCTTTGCCTTGGCCGGAACCTTCGCCGGCGTTTCCTACACCGATATCCTCGGTAAATCACTGTTGACCGAGCAGCGAAACAGTTTTTTTGTCAATCGACAGGTTATCTCCAGCCTGGCGATTCTGGCCTCTGCACCCGCCTCACGCTGGGTGCTGGCTCGAGTTGACTATCCCGGCAACTATGTCTGGATGTTCGGTATGGCCGCCATGCTGCTGCTGGTGGCATCGCTCGGTTTCTGGGCCGTCAACGAACCGGACATCAAACCGTCAGATGATTCTCTTTCCTTTCGTGCGGTGCTCCGTGCCATCCCCCGGCATCTGCGCGAGGATCTTCAACTGCGGCGCTACATCCTGCTGGTAAATCTCAGCGGCTTCGGCCTTACGCTCATGCCTTTCTATGTCGCCTACGCAAGTCACCATTATGAGCTCACCGGGGAGCAGGTCGGCACCTACCTGCTGGTCCAGATTGTCGGCATGGTCGCATCCAATATCCTGTGGGCAAAACTGGTGGGAAGATTCGGGTTTCGCGGGGTCATCCGTGCGTGTATAATCTGCGGAACTTTACTGCCGGTTTTGACGCTGATACTGGCCGGGACACCCTTACCCGTGTTTCTGGTGGTTTTTTTCCTGATGGGCATGAGCCTTTCGGCAAGAAAAATTGCCTTCAGCGGCCGCTTGATCGAGATCACCACCAACACCAACCGGGCCCTTTACCAGGGCATCGTCGGCGCAACCAGCCTGACCACGGCATTATTCCCTCTGGTCGCCGGAAGCCTTATCCTGACACTGGGCTATACGCCGGTTTTCCTGGGAGTATCGGTTATCGTGGCCGGTGCCTGGACAGTGACACGTTAGAAAACGGAGCAACGACACACGACAAACGGCATGGAGTTCACACTTCAATCTGCTGAACAAACAACATCCTTCAAAAAGAAAATCACCGGGTTGGCCGGCAGCAATCCGGCAACCTTTCCTGTAACCCTTGTTTGGATGAGCCACCGCAGCATCCGGGATGCGAATCGAAACAAAGACTTTTAATATATCGACACTGGAGGACAAAAAAAACATGACAACGCAATTCCTTGAAATGCCAGACAAAAAAGGATACTTCGGCGAATACGGCGGTCAAATCATCCCGCCTGAGTTAAAAGCCATCATGGATGAGATCAGTGATGCTTACGAGCAGGTGAGACAGACAGAGGAATTCCAAAAAACGCTGCAGGACCTTTATGCCGATTATGTCGGCCGCCCAAGCCCCATTTATTACGCAAAACGCTTGAGCGAACAACTGGGTGGCGCACGTATTTTCCTGAAACGTGAAGATTTGAATCACACGGGCGCCCACAAAATCAACCACTGTCTCGGCGAGGCATTACTGGCCAAGTATATGGGCAAAACAAAGGTCGTCGCGGAAACCGGCGCGGGCCAGCATGGGGTTGCTCTGGCAACAGCCTGTGCATTGATCGGCATCAAGTGCGAAATTCACATGGGGGAAATCGACATCGAAAAGGAGCACCCCAATGTCACCAAGATGAAAATCCTCGGTTGTACACTGGTTCCGGTCTCACGGGGCACCCGAACGCTCAAGGATGCCGTCGACAGTGCTTTCGAGGAGTACCTGAAGGATCCGGTCAACTTTCTGTACGCGATCGGCTCGGTGGTCGGGCCTCACCCCTTCCCCAAAATGGTTCGTGATTTTCAGCAGATTGTGGGTTATGAAGCACGCGAACAGTTTCTGGCCAAAGAGAATGCACTGCCCGATGTGGTCATGGCCTGCGTCGGTGGCGGATCAAATGCTATCGGCATTTTCACCGCCTTTCTTGACGATGAAAACGTCAAACTGATCGGCGTGGAACCCGCGGGAAAAGGACTCGACACACCGCACCATGCCGCCACCCTGACCCTGGGAACGAAAGGGGCTCTGCACGGTTTCGAATGTTACAATCTACAGGATAAGGAGGGCAACCCCCTGCCGGTGTATTCTATCGCCTCCGGCCTGGATTATCCGGGCGTCGGACCGCAGCATTGTTATCTGAAAGATATTAAGAGGGTCAGCTACCAGACGATTGATGACCGCGAATGCCTGGAGGCATTCATGACGCTTTCCCGCATGGAAGGCATTATCCCGGCGCTGGAAACCGCTCACGCGGTGGCCTACGCTATGAAATTGGCGCAAACCATGTCACCGCAAGAAACCATCCTGATCAACCTGTCGGGCCGCGGCGATAAGGATGCCGATTTCGTGGCGGAGCGCCTGTCGTTATAATCAGGAAAGGGCCGGAATTAGAAGGCTGACAGTTAAAAAAAAACAGGGAGCTCACGTTGTCGTGAACGCCCTGTCTTTTTTTTTCTGAATGACAACTCTGATGGATTCGCAAAAAGCCTTGAGATAGCGTCGCCATCAAATCTTACCGATAACGGATTTAACGTTTAGCTGACATCAGCTCCCGCAATTCCGAGGTGCTTGTCCATCATCTGGACCAGATAGGGAATCTGCGGCTTGGTGGCGTAGCCGTCGGCACCGACCGAATCACACTTGATCGCCATCTGATCATTAATCAGGGAAGAGAACAGGATGACTTTGACCTCCCTGAGGACCGGGTCATCCTTGATTTTTTTACAGAGGGTCAAACCATCCATCTTCGGCATCTCAATATCGGTAATCAACAGATTCAAATATTTGAGCACGCTTTCATTGGCCTCCTGAGCCTCCTTCTTTAACTGCAGGATTCTTTCGTAACAGTCTTGTCCGTCAATAAAACTGATCAGATCACCATAGCCGGCACCGTTCAAAACCCGGGCGATCCCGGCACGAATCAGTGAGGAATCCTCAGCCAACATCAACTTCATCTTTTCCCGGCTGTGCGGCACCGTTTCCAACATTTGCCCAGCGTGGAGTTCCACCTCAAAATCCAAGTCCGCCTCCGGGTCAAATTCAGCAATGATGTGCTCCAGATCGACAATCAGAATCTCCCGTCCTCCAATATTGATGCTGCCGGTAAACCTGGGCTGATACTGGTCGATAAAGGGCGCCATCGGTTGGACATCACTCCAGGAAACCCGGTGAATCATATTGACCCCATCAACTTTGAAACCGTTGATCCGATCATTGAATTCGCAGATCAACACCACGCGGCGCACATCCTCGTCAAGGTCTGCTTCCTTCAGGACAAGATGTGACTTCAGGTCGATCAGAGGAATGGTGCTGCCACGTAACAACAAAGTCCCGAGCATCCCGGAGGAGCTCCCGGGAACCACAGTGATAGCCTCTTCGTCGTAAGAAATAATCTCTTTCAGTTTTTGAACATTGAGACCAAAAGACTGTGTCGCGAGATAAAACTCGATGATCTCCATCTCGTTGGTACCGGTTTCAAGGAGAATTTCCTGCTTACTCAATTCGGTCATAACCTGTCCTTTTTTAATATGATAGGCACAATGGCACTCTATATTTGAACACCTTAACCAGACTGAGTCAATTAACATTTACTCCATCTCTTCCACTTTTCTTGCTGCACCCGGGGGAAATTCTCGTGTATAGTAGGAGGCTGTCGGGCTATCCATGAGCCGGCTACGAATTCGGCTGCTTGGCCCGGACTTCCAAAATTTCGCTTCGACTCGGATAACCCGACAGCCTCCTGGCGCGTTATGAAGATGCATAAAAAGATGGGCAATAAAAATTTCACGACTGACTGCTTGCAAAAAGCTCAGATGCTCGGAGGTTGTCCGAGAATACGAGCCGTAGCGAGAAATCGGCTGTTCGAGGGCAGATTTTCGTAGGTTTGAGAGCGAATAGCACTGACTATTTGTCGAAAACATACGGAAATATGAACCGATCAGACGGTTTCGCAGTAGGTTCTTGTATTCTCGGACAACCTCCTAGAGGGGATTCAAGCATGACGGGACTGGCGGAATCACACTACCGATTGGGCATGAATTATTACCATGGCAAAGGGGTGATGAAATCTTATGCCGAGGCGCTCAAACGGTTTCAACTGGCATCACAGGGGAAGTATCCTCGGGCAATTTTCATGCTCGGCCGGATGCACGACACCGGCAAAGGGGTAACGAAGAATCCGGTCGAAGCCGTCAAATACTATCGCCAGGCCGCAGAGCTCGGCTACGCCAGAGCGCAGAATATACTCGGTCAGGCTTACATTAAGGGACACGGTGTCCCCGCCGATTACGATGAAGCATTAAAATGGCTCCGCCTGGCTGTCGAGCAGAATTTTTCCGATGCCCAGTATAATCTGGGATTGATGTACGCCAAGGGGCATGGCGTCCCGAAAGATTTCCTCGAAGCACGCCGCTGGTGGGGGCTCGCTGCGGAACAGGGCAACCCCAAGGTCCAGTTTACCCTCGGTCATATGTACCTGGTCGGCAAGGGGGTCAAGAAAAATTACGCCAAGGCCCGGCAATGGTTGCGCCAGGCCGCTGAACAGGGACTTCCCACGGCCCAATACCTTTTGGGGATGATGTACGTAAGGGGCACCGGGGTTCTGCAAAACAGCACTGAAGCCAGAATCTGGCTACAAAAGGCGGCCGAACAGAATTACCTGGATGCGATCTACAGCCTCGGTAAGCTCCTCAGCTCAGGCAGTGAAGAGGTTCGCGATCCGGCCTCTGCAGTGGTTTTGCTGCGCCAGGCAGCCACCCGTGGGCACCTGCGGGCACAAGTGGCAGTTGCTCACCATTTTGCCAAGGGAATCGGCACCGCAGTGGATCTGCAACTTGCCTATCACTGGTGGCTCGAAGCCGCCAAGGCGGACAATGCTGATGCCCAGTACAATCTGGGGGTTATGTACCTGAATGGCAAAGGGGTCAAACGAGACACTCTCGAAGGAAAAAAATGGCTGATCAGCGCTGCCGATCAGGGACATACCAAGGCGCAGTACTGCCTCGGCGTCATGTACTCAACCGGCAAAGGAGTCCCGCAGGACATCGATGAAGCCCTGCGCTGGAAAGAAGCCGCCGAATTTTGGGAATCGCTCTAACCGGCATTTCCCGCCAGCACAACAGGATACAGCATGCCGACAATCAGCTGTCCCCATTGCGGGACCAAGCGCAACATGCCGCAGGAAAAGCTCCCGGCACACAAAGTCAGGGCGCGCTGTCCGCAATGCCGGCAAACCTTTAACTTTGACCCGACTGACCACCTCCCCCACCGGAATGCCGCGAAAATCACAACCCGCAGCATCGACTGCCCGCATTGCAGCCTGCCGCGCGAGCTGTCAACAAAACGGCTACCGGGCAACCACGCAACACTGACCTGTCGTCGCTGCCGACGAAACTTCCACCTGAACCAAAACCAAACTGACCCTGGGCTCGAAACCACCGCCCCGAGAAAACTGATCAGCACCGGGAAACTCCTGACCGACAGCTGGGAACTTTTCCGGCAACGTGGCTGGGGCCTGCTGGGGCTCTACCTGCTCTGCTTCCTGCTGATTTTTGCCCCGCTGGCACTTGCCGCCCTGACCGCTCCCAAGATGATCATGAATCACCCATGGCTGATCTGGAGCTGCCTGTTGCTCGGGATCAGCTATGCCGTCATCGGCAGCGCCTGGATCACCGCAAGCATGTTCCACTACATCGTCGATTCAAGTCTCGGCGTCAAAACGGCACTGGCACTCGGCCGGCAACAGCTGTGGAACTTCGCCGGGCTGCTCTTGCTGTGGTTTTTACTGATTGCCGGCGGGTCCCTCCTGTTGATCATCCCGGGAGTTATCTTCACGATCTGGTTCCTCTTCTGCCAGTATGTGCTGGCCGAAGAAAGGGTTGGTGGCCTTAAGGCCCTGGAAAAAAGCCGGCAATTGGTACGGGATTATTGGTGGCCGGTTTTCGGCCGGTTTATGCTGTTACTGCTGCTCACCCTGACAATTTCAAACCTGGCGGGTCGGATTCCGGCGATTGGCAGCTCCATCAATCTTGTCCTCTCCCTACTGCTGACGCCCTTCTCTCTATTCTACTACTACCTGCTCTACGAAGACCTGAAACGCTGTCCCCGGCGTCCGTCCCGAGACAAGTCGCTGAATCTTACTCCACTTTTACTGGCCCTGTGCGGCTGGCTGTTGATCCCGGCGGTGCTGTTTTTTGCCAACCACCAGGGCAACTTGTCCCCACGGTTATCGGCGGGAGAAAACCGAACAATCCTCAACAAGCTTTTTGACGCAGAGGAATTTCCCCTTGCCGAGTTTTCAGGTCAGTCAAATCCTCCCCCCAAGCGACGGCCGCCCGAGCCTCTGACCCAGGCAGATTACGAGCGCCTGCTGGCGGAAAAACTCCTGCCGGAGAATCGGCAGGAACTCAGCCTCGGCCCCGCAACCTTGTCAGCTGAGCAGTTTTGGGCGGATGAAAAGGAACCGCACCTCTGGCTGAAACTGCGGCTGGCGGAACTGCCGAACCTGGCCTTGTCTCCACGACGCTCCGCCCGCATACTGATCAGAGAAGTTCTCGATTCTGCCGCCCGTAATCGCTACGACCATCTACACAGTTTTGAGAACCCCGCGTTTCAATGGGTCGATATTCTCTCCGGCGGGCTCCAGACAGAACAGCTCAGTGGCATCCGCAGTGTTTACCTAAAGCAGGGAACCCGTCTGGAGCAGATTCGCAGCATCAGGGGTTGCCTGGAAATCAACTTGCCACTCGGCATCAAAACACTGCAACTCGATCGTGCTGATATCGGAAAAAAACTCAAGGTTGCCGGGAAGTTCTTACAGCTTGAAAGTTTCGACAAAAATCGCGTTTCCCTGATTTTCCAGGGCAAGTTATCAGAAATTCTGAGTATTCAAGCCGTCAACCGGCAGCATGAAGCGCTGCAAGACGCCGGCATCAACTGGCAACAACATGGCGAAAAACTCACCCTGAGCCAGATGTTCAGTGGCGAAATCGACAGTGTCACCATTCTGGTCGCCGGCGATTCAATAACCCGCAGCTACCCCTTCGAAATCAGCCGCTGAAACGACCCGCCTCTATGCGTATTTGCATTTTTTATGCATTTATGCATAAAATGGCCCGCCTGCTGACCCACGGAAGTCCGCTATGACTCTTGAGAAAGCTCAACCCCTGCACAACCTGGCACCACAGTCGTTGGCCGACGCCACGGCACGCTCGCTGTTTGTTATTGATCTACAGGGGCAGGTCTCACTGGCGAGCAAACTTGCTCGTGAAAATCTGCAGATCACTCCGGGGGCCAGATTTCACACCGCCTTTCCTGAACTCTGGCCGCAGGTTAAACAGGTTCTTGAGGAGACCACCGGCAACCAGGAATTCCCTTTGCAAGTTGCCGGGCGAGAATATCTGGTCGGCATCAACCCACTGCTCGATGACAATAAAATTATCGGGGCCGTGTGCGTTCTCGTCGACAGCGTCCAGCTCGACATCATGACCCGCCAACTCCCGTCCTTTATCACCCTGACCCGTGAGCTGGACACAATCATCGACTCCTCGTCGGACGGGCTGTTCGTCTGTGATGCCGATGCCAATGTGATCCGCATGAATCCGGCTTCCGAGCGGATTCACAAAACCAGTGCCGATGAAATCGTCGGGCACAATATGCGGGAACTGATCAACAGCGGATTCATTGATCGCTCCGCCGCCCTGGAAGCGAGCCTGAGCAAAACTCCGGTCAGCCTGCTGCAGAACAAGGACGGTCGGAAACTGATTTCAATTGCAACGCCGGTGTTCGACGAACGGGGCGAACTGATCAGAATTGTCGTCAGCGAACGGGACACCACAGAAATTGACGATCTTCAGCGAGAGCTGGAAGAACAGGAAGCGATCAGCGACGGCTTTCGCGAACAAATGCTGGCCATGCAGCACGAGGAACTGAAATCACGCCGGATTATTGCCCGCAGCCCGAAAATGATCCGTGCCCTGCAACAGGCGATTAAGGCCGCCAAGGCCGATTCCTCGGTGCTGGTACTCGGCGAATCGGGGGTCGGCAAGGGACTGATCGCCGACCTGATCCACAAAAATTCGCGCCGCGAAGCCAACCCACTGATCAAAATCAACTGCGGCGCCATCCCCGAATCGCTGATCGAAGCCGAACTGTTCGGCTACGAAAAAGGTGCTTTCACCGGCGCTCAGACGTCCGGCAAGCCGGGCCACTTTGAACTTGCCGATGGCGGCACCTTGTTTCTCGATGAAATTGCCGAACTGCCCCTAGCGTCCCAAGTCAAACTGCTCCGTTTTCTCGAAGACGGCTGCATCACCCGGCTGGGCGGCACCAACAGCAAAAATGTCGATGTCCGGGTAGTGGCCGCAACCCATCGTGATCTTGAACAGATGATCGAACAGGGGCGCTTTCGCCTCGACCTCTATTACCGTTTGCATGTCATTCCGATCCAGATTCCGGCCGTTCGCGAACGCCGCGATTGCATCATCCCGCTGATCCGACACTATATTAATGAATTTAGTATCCAAAACGACACGACAAAACGGTTGACTCGCGCTGCCCTGGATGCCCTCGCCGACTATTCCTACCCGGGGAACGTCCGTGAACTGATGAATATTTGCGAACGCCTGGTCGTTATGTCCGAAACCGAGCTGCTCGATCTTCCGGATCTGCCGGCCCAGATCATCAGTCGCAGCGAGAACCTCGACATCAGCAACCTCGACTGGCCGGAGGGGATGACCCTGCAGCAAACACTCGATCGAGTGGAGAAGAGCATCCTGATAAAGGCCCGAGAACGATTTCGCAATCAGATGGAGGTGGCAGACGCCCTCGGCGTCAATCAGTCGACCATCGCCCGCAAGCTGAAAAGACACGGCTTAAGCTGAACCCTGAACCCCCAGGAGGCTGTCCGAGAATACAAGAACCTCCTGGGCAACCGACAGATCCGGCCGAGAAAAAAACTCCTCCCGACACGACTATGCAGCCCTGCATAAAACACTCGCTCGATTTGCCCGGCAAAGCTTCCCATGCCCTCTTCCAGAAAACAGAAAAACTCTTTTCACCTTTCAAAGAAATACGTGAAATAGCTGCTATAATCCCTGGATAGCGGCTCCAACCAGACCTGTTCTGCAGGACAAAACAGAGTTTGGCACCCTCCTTGCTGATAGCTGCATTCAATCGTTCCCGACATACGCTGATGAATAAATGCCGGGACAAACCAACGAAAGAGGAGAACCATGAACCTTCTAAACAACGCTGTCATTAAAGTTCCCGTCCCGGCCAATGAACCGGTTTACTCCTATGCTCCAGGCACTCCCGAGCGCGCCAAACTGAAAGCCGCGCTGACGGAGCTGGCGGCGAAAAAGATCGAAATCCCCCTGATCATCGGCGGCAAGGAAGTCCGCACCGGCAAAATCGGCCAAGTGGTGATGCCGCACAATCATCAGCATGTTCTGGCGGAATACCATATGGCGGGCGAGGCCGAAATCGAAATGGCGGTCAAGGCAGCCATGGAGGCAAAAAATGGGTGGGAAGCGCTGCGGTGGGAAGAACGGGCGGCGATTTTCCTCAAAACAGCCGAACTGCTGGCCGGAAAATACCGCTATCAAATGAACGCGGCGAGCATGCTGAGCACCAGCAAAAATGCCTTCCAGGCCGAGATCGATGCCGCCTGCGAACTGATCGACTTTTTGCGTTTCAACGTCTACTTCGCCCAGCAGATCTACAGCGACCAGCCGCCGATCTCCCCGACCGGCCTCTGGAACTATGTGCAGCAGCGCCCGCTGGAAGGCTTTGTGCTGGCGGTTGCTCCCTTTAACTTTACCGCCATCGCCGGCAACCTGCCGACCGCTCCGGCGATCATGGGCAACACCGTCCTGCTGAAACCGGCATCAAGCTGCGTCTACACCCCCTACCTGCTGATGCAGATCCTCAAGGAAGCCGGAATGCCGGACGGCGTCATCAACTTCATCCCCGGTTCCGGTGCCCAGATCGGCAAGATCTGCCTGCCGCACAAGGACCTCGGCGGCGTGCACTTCACCGGTTCGACCGGCGTCTTCCAGAATATGTGGCAGACCATCGGCGAAAACATCGCCAACTACAAGTCTTACCCCCGGATCGTCGGTGAAACCGGCGGTAAAAACTTCATCGTCGCCCATAAAAGTGCCGACCTGCGCAAGCTGACCACCGCCATCATCCGCGGCGCCTTCGAATACCAGGGGCAGAAATGCTCGGCCGCCTCGCGTGCCTATATCCCGGCTTCCATGTGGGAGGCCCTGCGCAAAGAGCTGGAACAGGATATCGCCAAAATCAAGCCCGGCCCAGCCGATGACTTCGGCAACTTCTTCAATGCCGTGATCGACAAGGCCGCTTTTGCCGGCATCACCGAATTCATCGACTACGCCAAAGAATCAAAGGACGCCGAGATCATTATCGGCGGCAACTACGATGACAGCGTCGGCTACTTTATCGAGCCGACCGTGATCCTGACCGACAATCCCAACTTCCGCACTATAGAAGAAGAAATTTTCGGCCCGGTCATAACCCTCTACGTCTACCCGGACGCCCAGTTCGAAGAAACCCTCGAACTCTGCGACCAGACCTCACCGTACGCCCTGACCGGCGCCATCTTCGCCAATGATCGGCGTGCCGTCAGCCTGGCGATGAACAAACTGGAAAATGCCGCCGGCAACTTCTATATCAACGACAAGCCGACCGGTGCCGTAGTCGGCCAGCAACCCTTCGGTGGTGCCCGCGCTTCGGGGACTAACGACAAGGCCGGTTCTTACCTGAACCTGCTGCGCTGGGTCTCAACACGCACCACCAAAGAGACCTACGACGCTCCGGAGAGTTTCGAATACCCGTTTATGGATGAGGAATAACCGTCAACCGAATCGACAGGCAACAGGCACAGAAGGTCTCTGTGCTCTGTTGTCCGATTCCTGACAACTGATACGGAGCAAAAATGTCCATTTTCAACTACCTGGTCTCCAAGACCATCATGCATATTCCGGGGCCGCTGGTCAGCTTCTTCGCCAAAGGCTATATCGCCGGCGAACAGCTCAGCGATGCAGTGCTGGTCGGTCGTAAACTGAATGAGCAGGGGATGATGCTGACCATCGACATCCTCGGCGAGTTCATCAAAACCAATGCGGAAGCGGAGTTTTTCAAAGGACAGTGTCTGGAGATCCTCGAAACCATTCACCGCGAAAAACTGGACGGCAACCTGTCCCTCAAGCCGACCCAGATGGGGCTGTTACTCGACGAGCAGTTCGCCTTTGACAACATCCGTGAGATTGTCGCCAAGGCGGCCGAACTGGATAACTTCGTGCGCATCGACATGGAAGATATCGAGTGCACCGACAAGACGCTGGAGTTCTATCGGCGACTGCGCGAGGAATTTCCGAAAAACGTCGGCGTGGTGGTTCAATCCTACCTGCGCCGCACCCCGCAGGACATCGAGGATCTCAGCGATAAGCCGATGCACTACCGGCTCTGCAAGGGGATCTACAATGAACCGCGCACCGCGGCTTGGAAAAATATGGAGACCATCAACCAGAGTTTTGTCGAATGCCTTGATCGAATGTTCAAGCATGGCGCTTATGTCGGTATTGCCACCCACGATGAAAAACTGGTTTTTGAAGCGCTGCGATTGATCGACAAGTACGGCCTCAAACGGGACCAGTACGAATTTCAGATGCTCCTCGGCGTCGACCCGGAGCTGCGTCAGATCCTGCTCGACCAAGGACACCGCCTGCGCGTCTATCTCCCCTACGGCGAGTCCTGGATGCCCTACTCACGGCGGCGCTTGAAGGAAAACCCCAGCATTGCCCGACATGCCCTGCTGCAGATGCTGCGCGGCACCGGCTGAGTCCGCATTGGGGCCGGCCAGAGGTAGACAACGTATGTAATATCGCTAAACCGATGTTTGGTTTGTATACAATGAGATTATCCCTTGCTTCCACTTATGCAACCGCTTGCTGAAGTGAAGTTATTGTCATCGTGCTTTTCAGTACGACCGGTCCACCCCCTTTTATCGATGGAGGAAACACAATGAAAATGGGAAAAATGCTGTTGGCCCTGGTGGCCATCTCGCTGCTGGCCGTTCCGGCTATCGCTGACACTCTGAAAGTTGGTGTTCAGGCCCCGATCACCGGCAGCTACGCCAACGAAGGTCAGGGGATCGATAATGGCGTGCGGCTGCTCGCCGAGCAGATCAACGCCAAGGGCGGTGTCATGGGCAAGCAGATCGAAGTGATCACCTGTGACGATCAGGGTACGGCCATGGCCGCTGCCATCTGCGCCAAGGACTTGGTCAACAAGGGTGTTTCGATGGTCATCGGCTCCTACACTTCGACCTGCGCCCAAGCCGCCCAGAAGACCTACTTCAAGGCCGGCGTGCTGCAAACCTCTGACGGGACCGCCGACAGCCTGACCGAGAAGGGCTACTGGACCTTCCTGCGGAACTCCTTCCCGAACAGCGCCGAAGCAGAATTCGTCGCCGACTACCTGGTCAACGTCAAGAAGTACCAGCGCATTGTCGTTCTATCCGACTTCTCAACCTATGCGGATGGTCTGGCCAATGCCGTCGAAACGGCCGTCAAGAAGCTCAGCGGCAAAGTGGTTTCCCGCGACAAGATCAAGGCTAACTCGCAAAATTTCACCCCGGTGCTGACCAACATCAAGTCGAAGAGACCTGATGCGATCTTCTTCGCCGGTTACTACTCCGACGGTGGCCAGCTGCGCGCCCAGCAGGTTGCCCTCGGTATCAAGGCCGACTTCTACGGCGGCGACGCCAACGACAACCCCGACTTCATCAAACTGGCCGGGTCCGCAGCCAAGGGTGCTTTTATTGTCAACGTTCCGTCACCGGACGTGCTGCCCTACGAAGTGGCGAAAAGCTTCATTGCCGACTACCAGAAAAAGTACGGCGAGATGCCGCCTTCCATCTGGGGTCTGATGAACATCGACGGCATGCGCGCCATCGTTCATGCCATGGAGCAGACCAAGAGCTTCGACACCAAGAAGGCTGCTGATTACCTGCACAACATGGCAACACCACTGCCAGGCATCACCGGTCCGATCGCTTTTGCTAAAGATGGCAACCGCAAGGGCGGCGCTTATGTTGTTAAGAGAATCCAGGCTAACGGCGAATACGCCAACGAATATGTTCAATAGCAACACCTGAATTATTCCAAGGGGCGGGGAGGCATCTATTCTCCCGCCCCTTTTTTGCCTCTAAAAACGTAAACATGTAGACAAAAAAAACCTGCCCCTCAGGCGCGAGAAGAGGACAACACCGTCCTCCCCTGGCTTCTGATTGGCAGCTTGATCACCAACCCCGGAGATAAATTTTATGGATATTTTCCTGCAACAGTTAGCTAACGGCCTGACCATCGGCAGCATGTTTGCCCTGGTTGCCCTCGGCTACACCATGGTCTACGGCGTCATGCGCCTGATCAACTTTGCCCACGGCGACATGGTTGCAGCCTCGGCCTTTGTCGGCCTGACGATCTACACTCAGGTGATGGGGCAAGCATCCTCCCTCGGCGCAGTGATCGTCATTTTCCTGCTCGCTGCCGTTTCGATGGCGGTGGTCGGCGTGATCCTCGAACGATTGGCCTACCGGCCCTTGCGTGAAGCCCCCCGGCTGTCGGCGGTGGTTTCAGCTCTCGGTGCCTCGCTGGTCATCCAGAACGGTATCATGCTGATCTGGGGACCGCAGATGCGGATTTTCCCCGAGCTGATACCGCAAGTCTATTGGGAAATTGGCGGGGTTGTCCTGAGCCTGATTCAAGTCCTTATTCTGGTATTATCACTGGGGCTAATGATCGCTCTCTACCTGTTTGTTGAAAAAACCCGGATGGGGGCTGCCATACGCGCCAGTGCTATTGACCAGGATGCCGCCCGACTGATGGGAATCAACGTCAACAGAATTATTGCCATTATTTTCATTATCGGGTCATCCCTGGGTGCAGTCGGTGGTCTATTCATCGGTCTTTACTA
>JAUVEB010000253.1 GCA_030595055.1 Desulfuromonadaceae bacterium | reverse complement strand
CGGCCCGGAAGATATCAGTTTTCAGCAGCAGGACATCTCCCGTTTGCGGCAACCGCTCTTTACCGCTGACGATGTCTACGGCAAGCGGCTCAAGCGTTCTCTGCGTCTCGGCCGGCCGTTGTTGCGTAAACAGGTGGAGTTTCCCCCGGTCATCAAACGGGGTGACCGGGTGGTCATTCAGGTGCAGCGTCAGGGGTTCATGCTGTCCGCAGTCGGTGAAGCGAAACAGAATGGACAGCAGGATGAGACCATTCGGGTGATGAACAGCAATTCCCGCAAGGAAGTCCTTTGCCGGGTGGTTGCCCCGGGTCTGGTGACAGTGGAGTTTTAAGATGATGAAAAACATTCTCTGGTTGATCGCAGCTCTGGTGCTGCTGGCCGGTTGTGCCGGGCCGGCAGGGAACATTGATCTCACCGAAGTGGAACCGATTGCCCCGGTCATGCAGGAACCGCCACCGCCACAGACCGCCGGATCGCTCTGGACCGAGAGTCGTGGCGGGATGTTTGTCGATATCAAGGGGCGAACCGTGGGTGACATTATCACCGTGGTGATCGTTGAAAAAGCCAGTGCCAGTAAAGAAGCAACCACGGAAACCGATCGTACCAGCAGCATGTCGGCGGGGATTACCAATGTTCTGGGGTTGGAAAAATATATTGGAATCGTCGGCAACAGCGCGATCAATCCGGCGGCACTGATCAATGCTGAAACCACCAACGATTTTTCCGGTGGCGGCAAGACCGAGCGGAAAGAGAATCTGGTAGCGACTTTAACGACTCAGGTGGTTGAGGTTCTGCCGAATGGTAACCTGCGAATTGCGGGGAACAAAACCGTTACGGTGAATAACGAAATGCAGATTGTTAAACTCAGCGGGATTGTCCGTCCGGCCGATGTCTCGCCGCGGAATATCGTTGATTCGAAAAATATCCTCAATGCTCGTATCGCTTATGTCGGTAAAGGAGTCATCAGCGACAAGCAGCAGCAGGGCTGGTTGGTGAGAGCGCTCGACCAGGTCTGGCCGTTTTAGGGTCGGTAGGGGCGCCGCTTGCTGCGCCCTGATAGCGGACCGGTCATCCGAATGTCATGATCGGTCATTTGTAAAAAAGGGCGCGGCAAGCGGCGCCCCTACGCGGGATATGCCATGATCTGTTTCAGGACAAAAATAGCTCCGGCTCTGCTGATTCTCTGGAGTGTGTTGTTGCTCTCGACGGCTGAAGCTTCGCGGATCAAGGAGCTGGCTCAGCTGGAAGGGGTCCGTTCCAATCAGCTGGTCGGTTACGGTTTGGTGGTTGGTCTCAACGGCACCGGCGACAGTTCCGGTACCCAGTTCACCACGCAGTCGCTGGTGAATATGATGGAACGGCTCGGGGTCATCGTTGACCCCAACAAGGTTAAAGTCGCCAACGTCGCCGCGGTTGTGGTAACGGCTTCTTTACCCCCCTTCGCCCGCGCCGGCAGCACGATTGATGTTTCGGTTTCCTCGGTCGGTGATGCCGGTAATCTGGCTGGTGGTACCCTGCTCATGACTCCCTTGAAGGCCGCTGATGGCAAGATTTACGCGGTCTCGCAGGGGGCGCTGGTGGTTGGTTCGTTGGCCTTTGGCGGTAAGGCGGCCAAGGTACAAAAAAACCACCCGACTGCGGGGCGGATTCCCGGCGGGGCACTGGTTGAGCGAGAAGTTCCCTTTGTTTTCGGGCAAATTCCGGAACTCAACTACCGGCTTAAAGATTCTGACTTCACCACCGTTTCACGGATGAGTGCGGCGGTCAACAGCCATTTCGGTGCGTCTCTGGCACGTTCTCTTGACGCCGGACAGATGCAGGTGCAAGTCCCTGACAGCTACCGTGAGCGGATGGTCGATTTTGTTGCTGAACTGGAACGTTTGGATGTGATCCCCGATACCTTGGCAAGGATCGTCGTCAACGAGAAAACCGGGACGATTGTCATGGGCGAAAAGGTGCGGATATCGACCGTCGCGGTTTCTCATGGCAACCTTAGCCTGATAATTAGCGAGCTGACCAACGTTTCGCAGCCGGGCCCCTTAAGCAGAGGGGAAACAGTGACCACTCCGGAAACCCTGATTGGTGTGGCGGAAGAAAAAGGCAACTTGGTGGTCATGGAACAAGGGGTGAGTATCGGTGATGTCGCTTCAGCTCTGAATGCCATCGGTGCGACGCCGCGCGACCTGATTGCCATCTTCCAGGCGATCAAGGCGGCCGGTGCTCTGTACGCCGATCTGGTCATCCTCTAAAATCCCTCACCCCGATCCTCTCCCGGAAAAGGAAAGGGAGATATGGGTTCCAATATGGACAGCAAAATCGATCCCAACCAGCTACTCAGTCAGGCGCTCTCGCAGGCCCCGAAGGTGCCGCAGAGCAAAGGTCGGGATGCGCAAAAACTGCGAGAAACAACTCAGCAGTTTGAGGCGATCTTTCTCCAGCAGATATTCAAAGAGATGCGTAAAACCATTCCGGATGACGGATTGATCCAGCGTGGCAATGCGGATGATATGTATACCCAGTTACAGGATATGGAAGCCGCAAAAATTATGGCCGAGCAGGGCGGTATCGGCCTGGCTGATTTGATGATGCAGCAGTTGATGAAGGATTAAATATTGCTTCGGTGATTAAATAGGCAAATTTTGCCGTAGGGGCGATCCTTGTGATCGCCCTTGTTCCGTCTGATCAACCTACAGGACTGCCGTAGAATCGGTAGGGGCGCCGCTTGCTGCGCCCAGATATCGCTGCGCCCTGATAGCGGATCTGTAATCCTGATAGCTGATCTGTAATTCTGACAGCGTGATCGGTCATTTGTAATAAAGGGCGCGGCAAGAT
>JAUVEB010000194.1 GCA_030595055.1 Desulfuromonadaceae bacterium | reverse complement strand
TTCGATCACCGAGACTTTCCAGTGCACAGGGCAGCACCATCCCGGAAAAAGGCTCATCCTGCCCGACATTTTTACCGGACACGCCTCGTCCGATGGGAACTAAACAGTTTTGATCCCCGGACTTCTTGATAGACAGCGGCTTGTCGATTTGACGTAAAGCATCCAGCACCGGGTCAACAGCAGGTTTTGCTGCCATCCCTGCGACCATTTTCTGCAAATTGCCGATACTCAAAAAAAGCTCCCTGAGGGATAGGCGTTTGCTATCCGTTTCACTTTCAACAAAACACATATTTTGTCATCAAGTGTTCATATAAATCAAGGTTTTTAACCGTTTTTTGCCGGGGTTCTGAGGGATAAAGGTAATTTTGCAGGCCGGACGTTTTGGGATGGCGATGAAGTTCTTCTGTAAGGCTCCGGTGCAAAGTAGCAGCTGAATTTTCAGAGGTGGGAAAGGCCGAAAAAAGCGGCCGGATGCGACCGCCTCTTGCGGATCCAAATATGTCCCTATCAGCTATTCATGATGGTCTCGCAAAAAACAATACGATGGCTATGCCATCATTCATAACCATTGGGGTTCATCGATTGCCAGCGCCAGGCATCTTCACACATCTGCTCCAATCCCAGTTGCGCCCGCCAGTCCAGCAACTCGCGGGCTAATGACGGATCGGCATAACATCTGGCAATATCACCCGGCCGGCGGTCAACAATTTCATAAGGAATCGCCTTGCCGCACACCTGTTCAAACGCCTGCAGCATCTGCAAAACCGAATACCCCTGCCCGGCACCCAGATTCACGGTGACCAGCCGAGGCTTTTCCTGTAACGCCTGCAACGCTTTGACATGCCCCTTGGCCAGATCAACCACATGTATATAATCACGCACCCCGGTCCCATCGACGGTCACATAATCGCCGCCGAATACCTGGAGTTTCTCGCGACGACCGACCGCCACTTGAGTGATGTACGGCATCAGGTTACTGGGAACACCTTGCGGGTCTTCACCGATCAACCCGGACTCGTGAGCCCCGACCGGGTTGAAATAGCGCAACAAAGCAACACGCCATTGCGGATCGGCCGCAGCCACATCCCGCAGCATCTCCTCAATCATCAGCTTGGTGCGGCCATAGGGATTTGTTGCCTGCAAAGGGAAATCTTCCCGAATGGGAACAGAGGCGGGGTCGCCATACACCGTTGCCGAAGAGCTGAACACCAGGGTTTTGCAGTTAAATTCGGCCATCACCTGACACAAACTCAACGTACCCGACACATTATTCTCGTAATACATCAGGGGCTGCGCCACCGACTCCCCTACCGCCTTCAATCCGGCAAAATGAATCACAGCATCGAAACGATGACACCGAAACAGGTCGCGCAGTGCTTGCGAATCACGAATATCTGCACAGACAAAAGGAACACTCTGGCCGGTGATCTTCTCCAGCCGCCGCAGCGACTCCCGTGACGCATTGCACAGATTATCCACCACCACAATTTCATAACCGGCCGCCAACAGCTCAACGCAGGTATGTGACCCGATATAACCGGCTCCGCCGGTGATTAAAATCCGTTGCAAAACTTATCCCTTCTGCATAAATTGCCCAGTGGAGAGTCATAACGAGCCGTTCGATACCCACTGGAAAGAACATACTGTCCCTTTTTGATCGATAGTCCGACAGACTCCTAGGATACATTCTTGAGACAGGATATCAAATCCCGATAATAATTTTCGTGACCCATACCAAAAAAAACCGGCTGCTGCCGGTTTTTTTAAACACTCGTCAATCCAGCCACAAGAGCCAGAGCCAACAGACCGAACGACCCGAAAACAGCACAGCGATGGGTGTGCGGAGAACGGGAAATCACCGTGCGCAAGGCGATTATCACGACGACAGCGCGCAGCAGCGGGCCCCCGAGGTTAAGATCGAGAACGGATTTACCTGACGCCATGGCGAGCAGCACGTAGGCACAAAGGGTCAGATAGTCCGGTGTCGTGAGGAAAAGGCCGATTGACGCAGGCCGGCCGACGAATCCTGCCGCAAGAAAGCAAAGCGATTGCGATGCCTCTCCACATATCGTAACAGCTCATAGAAAGAGAACATGACCGCCAGGAAAAATACCAGCAACCAATACTCGGGCCAATGCCTGAACAGTACCGCAAAACAGGCCCAGAAAAGTGACAGACCATAAATGACCAGAACCGCAAAACGATGCTCGAACCCCAGGCTGAGGAACTTGTGATGAACGTGCGTATTGTCCGGCGCAAAGGGGCTGAGGTGTTTGCGGATGCGGAGCAGCATGACCTTGATGGTGTCCAGCAGCGGCAGCCCGAGAATGAGGACCGGAACCATAGGGCTGATCGCAGCCCCGCCTGTCTGGGTCAGGTGGATGGCCAGGAAACCGAGCATGAAGCCGACCGTCAGACTGCCCACGTCGCCCATGAAGATACGCGCCGGGTAGAAGTTGTATTTCAGAAAACCGAGGATCGCTCCGCCCAGGGCTGCACAGAGAAGCACCACGGTCACGTTCTGGTCCAGCACACCGATCACCAGGAAGGCAGCGATGGCGATCATGGAGACGCCGCCGGCCAGACCGTCCAGGCCGTCGATCAGGTTGATGGCGTTGATCACGCCGACCACAGCAAAAACAGTGAACAGAATACCGAGCCAGGCGGGCAGGATGATATCACCGAAACCGAACAGGTTCCCCAAGTTGGTCAGATAAATCTGACCGAAGCCGATGGTTGCCAGGCAGGCGATAATTTCACCGACGAACTTGCGTTTCGCCGACAAGCCGACCAGATCGTCGATCAGTCCGGTGGCGAAGATGATCAGGCCGCCGATCAGCAGCCCGCGCACGGCCTCGATCATCGGTACAAACGTCAGGCAGGAGAGGAGCAGCGAAAGGAAGATGGCCACGCCGCCGAGCCGCGGTGTCGGAGTTTCATGGATCTTGCGATCATCGGGAATGTCAACACTGCCCTGTTTAATGGCCCACCCGCGCAGGAAGGGTACCATGATCAAGGATGTGAACAGGGCGATCAGGAATGTATAGAAGCAGATCAGCAGGCTCATGTCTCCCCCGGCCAAAGTTTCGAAAAACGGACGGCAGTACAACTACATTTATGATAACGTGTTTATGATAATAAATTCATGTTAACACGTTCATAATGGGATGTCCAGAAAAGACATAGATCAATCATTACCACCAGAATCACCAGCGTCAGCCGACTCGCCTCTGAGGTCGACACTACTGCCATTATTTGCTTTTTCTGACTTCGGATTTGTAAGGCACCGCCTCGACATCTCCTCGTTCAAAAGCCGCTCAGCGTGCTTCCGGCTGTTTGTGGTTTTTCGCGCCTCTCGCCTCTCGCCACATTTGTCCGATCAAAACCTCAACAATCCTCTCAGCGACCTTCCCATCCCACTTTTCTGGAACCTTGCCAGTCAAAACCGTGCCGTGCAATACCGAATCTGCCGCTGATACCCCAGCCTAAAGCAATCAAGCAACACCGTCTCCTCCAACATGCTCAAGCTCGTAACTGGTACTACGTCCCCCACCCTCGGCCTTCACCAATACGCCCACCTCGATCAAAGCCAGAATGTCACGGTAGGCTGTGTCCTGAGAGCACTTGGCAAGTTTGGCCCACTTGGAGGTGGTGAGCTTACCTTCAAAGCCATCGAGCACCCTGTTGAGCACCTTGACCTGGCGGTCGTTCATCGGTGTGCCGGCAAACTGTTCCCAAAACCTGGCCTTTACCAATACAGTTGACAGTGTGTTCTCCGAACGGGCAATGGCACGCTGCAGGCAGGACAGAAACCACAGCAACCACTCAGTCACATCCAAGTCACCTTTTTGAGTTTGTGCCAGGATATGGTAGTAATCGGAACGCTCCTGTTGAATTTGCGCAGAGAGACTGTAAAACCGCTGACACGTCTGTTCCGAACGCGCCAATGCAAGATCGCCGACCGCGCGGGCGATACC
>JAUVEB010000173.1 GCA_030595055.1 Desulfuromonadaceae bacterium | reverse complement strand
TGATGCACTCGCAAAAAGTCATGAGATGGCTAAGCAAAAATTTCGCCCTACAAGGCCTAGTGGTTTTTCAGGGGTGAAGGCATACATATGGTATGTCGAGGTCCTGAAAAAACGCTGTAACGCAGTAGGTCGGACTTTTTGCGACGCCATCAAGTTTAAGACGTGATCTATTCACGACACGATAGAGGGTGACTCATGGATTTAGCGACAATAATCGGCTTGGTTGCAGCCTTTGGACTGATGCTCAGTGCGATCATGCAGGGGGGGTCACTGCTGATCTTTATCAATATCCCGTCTCTGCTCATCGTCTTCGGCGGGACCCTCGGTACCGTGCTGGTGCATTTTCCGTTCGGCGATATTCTTGGCGCTTTCAAAGTTGCTCGCAAAGCTTTTTTTCATAAAAGTACCTCCCCGGTCGATACCATCAGCAAGTTGATTGCCTATGCCGGTAAAGCCCGTAAAGAAGGGATTCTCTCGTTGCAGTCAGTGATGAATGAGATTGACGATGAGTTTTTCCTTAAAGGTTTGCAGATGGCGGTCGATGGCCAGGAACCGGAGGCGCTCAAGGATATGCTGGAGAAAGAGATTGAATATGTTATGGATCGCCATGACAAGGGTGCGGAAATTTTTTCTACCTTTGCTGCTTATTCTCCGGCGATGGGGATGATCGGAACTCTGATCGGTCTGGTGCAGATGTTGCAGAATATGAGTGATCCCTCTTCAATCGGCCCGGCGATGGCGGTTGCCCTGTTGACAACCTTCTACGGAGCGGTTATCGCCAACGTCGTGGCGAATCCGATTGCCGGTAAATTAAAATTGCGCTCGGCCAGCGAGGTGTTGAACAAGACCCTGGTGGCCGAAGGGATGAAGTCGATCCTTGAGGGAGAAAATCCGCGGCTGATGGAACAGCGGCTGCATGCTTTTGTTGCCCCGGTGCAACGCGAAAGCAACTTCGGGAGGTAGAGGCTGCTGATGGCGAGAAAAGTAAAAAAGCCGCTTACCGGCGCTCCGATGTGGATCGTCACCTACTCGGATCTGGTGACCCTGCTGCTGACCTTTTTCGTGCTTTTGCTGTCGATGGCCCATATGGACGCAGCCAAATTTCACCAGGCTGCCGATTCATTGGCCGGGGCCTTTGGTGTCATGGGCAGCAGTGATAAGACCGAGGTGACAACGCCCCTGGTGGTTTCATTCACCCCGGTCAATGATGACTTTACTTCACAGGTTTATCGTCGTCTGAAGACGAAACTGCGAGAATTAAAGCTGAACAAGAAGATTAAGTTGATCAAGGATCGGGGCGCGGTGGTACTGCGGATCGATGAGTCGATCCTGTTTGTCTCCGGACAAAAAGATCTGCATCAGGAGGCCTATCCGATTTTACGTAAGGTGGCGGAGTTGGTCCGCCCATTGCCGTTGAATCTGAAGGTTGAAGGGCATACTGATGATCGTGGCGATGAGTTAGCCAACTGGGACCTGTCGGTCGGTCGGGCCGTTTCGGTGTTACGTTTTCTGGCCGGCAATCAGTTGGTGCCCTTGACCCGTATGGCCGCCACCGGTTACGGCTCACAGAAACCGCTTTTTCCGAACAACAGCGATCGGGAACGGGCTTTGAACCGCCGCGTCGACTTTGTCCTCGAAAGCCAGGGCGATCCGAACCAGCAGCTGCCGTATTTGATCGACGCGCGAGATCAGGCACCGTTTTAGATTCTATCGATCTGATGACGTGATTTTGACGTCGCAGATGTCACGGAAGGATAAATCATGGCCAAAAAAGATGCAGCAGAACAACCGGAAGGTGGCGGTTCAAAAAAGAAGCTGATCATCATTATCGCCGCAGTTGTGGTTCTACTGATCGGTGCCGGAGTCGGGGCCTTTTTGTTTCTGGGCGGTGAGGACGAGAAAATCTCTCCGGAGCAGGAGCAGGCCGAGCTGGAAAAACTGGCCAAGCAGGTGGGTCCGATGGTCAGTATCGATACCTTCATTGTCAATATTATCGATGATGAAGAGAGTCGCTATTTGAAGGCGTCGATCACCATCGAAGTTAACACTCCGGAAACAGCGATGGAAGTGAGTGAACGGATGCCGCAAATCAAGGATGCGATCCTGTTGCTGGTCGGCAATAAAACTTTCAGTGAATTGCAGGATCTGCAGGGGAAAATTCAGCTGCGTGCTGAATTGATCAATCGGCTCAACGGCATTCTGCTGAACGGGAAGGTCAAACGGATCTATTTCACCGATTTTGTGGTCCAGTAGGGGCTTTTTACGTGGAAAAGATACTCAGCAAAGAAGAAATTTCCGATCTGCTCTCCGCAGTACGGCATGGCGATGTCGAAGTTGATCCGCTTTCGGTCGAGCCGGGGAGTGCGGCAGAGACGTCCGCTACGGCCAAGCCCGCGGTTGCGGAGGCCTGCAACCTGTTTCGTGCCGCCGGGCCGGAGGGATGGAAACTCGCTAACTTCGATCTGATTCTCGACAGTTTCGCACACAACTACGCCATGGCTCTCTCCAGCCGTTTTCAGCGGTCGGTCAGTGTCAAACTGGATGCCCTGGAATCTCTGCGCTTTGACACCCTGTTGCAGCGGCTGTCGGGGCGTGGGGCCATCGGTATCCTGCAGCTTGAACCACTCAGCGGCGGTGGTTTGGTGATTTTTGATGAGCAACTCTCGTTTTCGTTGGTGGAGATTGTGCTCGGCGGTTCTTCGGAGAATGAAATCGTTGTCCCGGATCGGACAATGAGTGCGATTGAGTTGAATGTGATCCGTGACATTATCGACTCGGTCTGTCCTGAACTGGCCAAAGGTTTTCGACAGTTGCAGGAAATCGATCCTTCGCTGGTCAAGGTGGTCAGCAATTTGCGTCTCCTCAATTTTGTGGCTCCCGAGACAGGTGTGGTTGCCGCTCGGTTCCATGTGGCGATTGATACCCTGGAGGGGGACGTCACGTTGGTGATTCCTCATCCGGCGTTGGAACCTTTGCAGCGCATGCAACAAACCACGGCGGTGCCGACGAGTTCCGGCCGGCACAGCAAATGGCACAATCTTGTCTGCGATGAGCTGGAGTATATGGATGTTGAGCTTGAAGCCCGGCTTTCGACGCTGTCGTTGCGGGTTCGGGATATTCTTAATTTTCAGGTCGGTGATGTCATTGACCTTGGCTGTAACTCCGATACCCCCTTAAATGTCTTGGTTGAGGGGCGGCCCAAGTTTTATGCGCTGGCCGGTGTTCAGGGCGGTAAGAAGGCAATCCGTGTTTTGGGGCGGATTCCCCATGGAGGATAAATTGATGAGTGAGACAACTCAGGAAAATGGACAGCAAACAGCGCCCGCAAGTGAGAGTCTCGAAGGGCGGGGGCTCGATCTGTTACTGGACATTCCGCTCCAGGTGTCAGTGGAGGTCGGGCGCTCGAAAATTCTCGTGCGTGACCTGCTGCAATTGCAGGAGGGATCGTTGGTTGAGCTTGATAAACTGGCGGGTGAACCCCTTGAGCTTTATGTCAATTCACGCCTGATCGCACGTGGTGAGGCGGTGGTGGTCAATGATAAGTTCGGCCTGCGCTTGACCGATGTGGTCAGTCCTGCAGAGCGGATTGAAAATCTCGGATGAGAAGTCAACTGCTCAGCATAGTCCTGTGGTCGGTGCCGTCGTCGGCGTTCGCCGAGAACATGGTTGGGGATACCGGTCTATTGACTCCGGCACTGAAGATGATTGGTGCGTTGGCCGTTATCATCGGCCTGCTGCTGCTCCTTTATGCCGCCGGCCGTAAAGGGTTCGGGTTCCTTCCCAAGCCGCGTGACGGATCGATCAAAATCCTCGAAACCAAGTCTCTGGGCGGCAAGAAATTTCTCTGCCTGGTGTCTGTTCGCGGTGAGGATATGTTGCTCGGTTTAAGTCCAGAGCGGATCGAATGTCTCAGTAAGCTGCCGCCGAAAAAGGAGTTCTCCGCGGCTTTGCAGGAAGAATTGGGAGAGGATGCCTGATGAAGCTGAAAACTCTTTTTCTGCTCTTGTTGCTGGCATTGCCGTTAACCGCCCTGGCCCAGGGATTGCCGACGATTACTGTCGGTATCGGTGAAGCGACCGAGCCGGGAGAGGTTTCCACGGCCTTGCAGATTCTGATTGTTCTGACCATTCTTTCGGTGGCTCCGGCAATCCTGTTGATGACCACCGGTTTTACCCGTATCGTGATTGTCCTGTCTTTCGTCCGTCAGGCGATGGGGACCCAGCAGGCACCCTCGAACCAGATTGTCATCGGTTTGGCGCTGTTCCTGACATTTTTCGTTATGGCCCCGGTTTTCGAGCGGATCAACGACAATGCCCTGCAACCTTATCTGGAGAAAAAAATCAACCAGGAACAGGCGCTGGAACAGGCGCTGGTGCCGATGCGGGATTTCATGTTCGCCCAGGTTGGAGAAAAAGATCTGCAACTGCTGATTGATATCTCCAAATCACCGCAACCGGAAAATCGGGATGATATCTCCATGTTGACCCTGATTCCGGCCTTCATGCTTTCAGAGTTGAAACGGGCCTTTCAGATGGGGTTCCTGCTGTTTATGCCCTTTCTGGTTGTTGATATGATCGTGGCGTCGGTGCTGATGTCAATGGGGATGATGATGCTGCCGCCGATTATTATTTCCCTGCCGTTCAAAATCCTGCTTTTTGTGCTGGTCGATGGCTGGTCATTGGTCATCGGTTCTCTCGT